>JAURHS010000018.1 GCA_030833205.1 Prosthecobacter sp. | reverse complement strand
TTCCAAAACTCATCGACAAACAGGGTTCCGATGATGCGCCGCTTTTGCTCTGGATCGGTGACACCGCGCAGCGCGCCAAGGAAAATGGCACTGGCATCAATCTGCTCGATGGGCACCCCCACCTCCGCAAAGAGCTCCCGCACCTCCTGGGCCTCATTGAGACGCATCAGCCCGGTGTCAATGAAGATGCAGCGCACCTTCACCCCAGCCTTGTGCAGCAGGACCGCAAGCACCGTGCTGTCCACCCCGCCGCTGACCCCACAGATCACCTCACGGCTGCCCACCTCGCTGCGAATGCGCTCCAGCATCTGGGCCTTGAAGGCGGCAATGTCAAAAGGGGCAAGGTCGGCACCGCTGCGAGTCAGGAAATTGCGCAGGATCTCGGTGCCCTCATGAGAGTGGGTCACTTCCGGGTGGAACTGGATGCCCCAGCAGCGCGAGGACCACTTCAGGGCGACGGGCACGGCGTCCTCGTTGGTGGCAATCACCTGAGTGCCCTCACTGAGGTTGGCGCAGGTGTCGCTATGACTCATCCAGACCTGCGACTCGGCAGAGATTCCGGCAAAAAGATCCTCGTGACTGGTGACCACCAGCTTGGCCGGACCATACTCACGGGTGACGCCTGGACGCACGCTGCCGCCATGCTTGATGTTGAGCAACTGCATGCCGTAACACACCACAAGAACTGGCACACCAAAGGACATGAGCCGCTCAAAATCCACATCAGGGGCGTCTGCGTCACTGGTGCTGCGAGGCCCTCCGGAGAGGATGATGGCACCAGGTGACTTGAGGTTGGCAAGCTCCGCTGGGGGATACAGATGGGAGGCAAAGCCCAGCTCACGCACGCGGCGCACAATCAATTGGCTGTACTGGGAGCCGTAGTCCAATACGGCGACTTCCTGGGCAATCATGGTCATGTAGAAAAGGGTAAACTGGGGCCGATGCGGCGGATCAACGCGGGTCGTAATTGACTGGCTCCTCGGTGATCACCACATCATGGGGATGGCTTTCCTTGAGACCACCGGCAGTGATCCTCACAAAACGGGCCTTCGCGCGCAGTTCGTCGAGATTGCGCGCGCCGACATAACCCATGCCACTGCGCAGGCCGCCCATGAGTTGATAAACCACCTCGGAAAGCGGGCCCTTGAAGGGCACACGAGCTTCGACGCCCTCGGGAACCAGCTTGCCAGAGCTGTTTTGTCCGTAGCGGTCGCCGGCACCCTTGCGCATCGCCTTGAGGCTTCCCATGCCGCGATACTCCTTGAATGTGCGGCCCTGCCAGCGCACCATGTTTCCTGGACTTTCAGCGGTACCAGCCAGCAGCGAACCCAACATCACGCAGTCCGCTCCACCGGCAAGGGCCTTGACGATGTCGCCTGAATACCGAATTCCACCGTCTGCGATCACACTGACTCCGCGAGGGCGACAAACTCTTGCCACCTCGACAATCGCGGTGAATTGGGCCATTCCAACTCCGGAAATCACGCGAGTGGTGCAGATGGAACCAGGTCCCACGCCCACCTTGATGGCCGAGGCGCCAGCATCCATGAGGTGCTCGGCTCCTTCCGCGGTCACCACATTGCCTGCCACGATGGGAATTCCCGCGCCCACGGTCTCGCGCAGACGCTTGATGACTGCGGCCACGCGGCTGGTGTGTCCGGTGGCGGCATCAATGAACAGGGCATCCGCCCCGGCAGCCACCAAGGCCGCGCCGCGCTCGGCGCAATCCTCGCCGACGCCAACCGCAGCACCGACGCGCAACTGGCCGTTGGCGTCCTTGGCGGCGTGGGTGAAGGTCTGACGCTTGGTGACATCCTGCTTGGTGATCAACCCGGCAAGGCGCCCCTGCTCGTCCACCAACGGCAACTTTTCGATGCGGTGCGTATAGAGGATTTTCAGAGCCTCATTGAAGGAGGTGTTGGCGGTGCCGGTGGCCAACCTCTCACGCGGTGTCATGATGGCGCTGACCGGCGTCTGCGGGTCTTCGATGTACCACATGTCGCGGCTGGTGACCATGCCCAGCAATTGACCAGCCTCATCCACCACGGGAAAGCCGCTGACTCCCTTGGCATTCATGAGGTGCTGCAACTCGCCCAGCGTGGTCTGTGCCCCGACACGATGCGGGTTTTGGATCACGGTATTCTCCGAGCGCTTGACCCTGGCCACTTGCTCAGCTTGTTCCTCGATTCGGCAGTTGCGGTGAATGACACCCAGGCCACCCTCACGGGCCAAGGCAATGGCGAGCTCAGACTCCGTGACCGTGTCCATGGCTGAGGAGAGCACAGGCACCTGCAAGTCCAGCAAGCCGCCAAATCGCATGGCCAAGCTGACTTCTCCAGGCAGCACTTCACTCAGTGCTGGCTGGAGCAGCACATCATCAAAACTCAACGCCAGTGGAAGAGGATCGCCCATAGGCCACCTAAGCCACTGGGCAGTCCCTGTCACCTAAAAAATCATCCTGTGATCAAGACTGTCGCAGGGGATCAGGGGCGATAAACGCGAGCCTTGCCAGTGTAGGCATCAATTTGAATGCAGAAGTAATTTCGTGGAGGCATCACCCCCGTATTGACATCCGAAGCATAGGTGATGGTCAGGAAGCTGCTCGCCAGTTGGGGAATGGTGTAGGCGGTGGCAGTGGTCGTGGCATCGGTGTTGGTCCCCGTGGATTGGGTGAGCAGTCGGCAACTGCCATCCTGGTAAAACCGCAGCGACTTGTATTTCACGCTGGCGGGGGGCTGCCCGCCCCTGGGAGAAAACAGATACTGGCCCGACTGACGGACCAGGGGTGGCTGCGGCATGGGTTGCTGCAAGAGGGGTGAGAGCGCGGGCTCGGGAGCCAACACAATCCCAGAGTCCAGATAAAAGGGATCGGAGATGGCCTGAGGATCCCCCCCGTTGACTGGGGCGGCAACCAATTGATAGGCGTAACAGATTTCCAGCGAGGGCTGCTCGGAACTGGGGTCTGCCCAGATGTAAAAGCGCATTTCCACTTCGTTGTTGCGGCTGATGGCCTCCTGCTGGGCAAGGCTGAGGCGATTGATGAGGTTGTCACCTGCGGATGTCATGCGGGTGGCCTTGAGAACATCCACCAGAGTGGGCGTGGCCAACACAATCAGCAGCGTGATGATGCCCACGACGGTGAGCATTTCCACCAGGGTGAAAGCGCTCAGGCCGCGACGGCGCAATGAAGGAACAAGGTTCATGGGGAAGAATTGGTCACGAGCTCGCTGAACTTCGAGGCGCGCAGGGGAACGGTGGCACTGAAGACGCGGTAGTTGAGCCGCTCAGCCAAGAGGTCTGTGGTGATCTTGGCCACATCGGCAGCCATCTGATCTGCAGAGGTGAAGGTGGGCGTTGTGCGCAGCGGAGGCGTCGTGGTCGAGCCCCTGAGCTGCTCGAGGCGAATGGCGGAGGCCTCATCAATGGCAATGAGAACAATGCGAACGACGGGTGGCAACTGATGGCGGTAGGTCGTGTTGGTGCGGGAGTCGAAGGCATAGTTCGGCGCCAACAAGGGATCGCGGGCGGCATTGACCTCGGTCTCTCCATTGCGCAGTTCGCGCCTCGGAGAGATGATCAGCGTCACCACATTGTCGGCCACGGGCCTGGTCAGTGTGATCAGCGAGCTGTTGTTGCCAACTCGAGGCTCATTGCCTGCGCTGCTGTACCAGCGGTTGACCGATCGGTTGCCAGCATTTGCCGCCGTGGTCTCGTCGTAAATGGCGTTGAACTCTGCGGGCGGACAATACTCCATGAGCCGATAGCGAAAGCGCGGCTTGTAACCGGAAGTGCGCACGAACTGGGGAACCCATGCCTCATCTGAAGAGAATTTGATGAAATAGCCACGGGCGCAGAGAAGACGGTCCAAGCCTGCAAGATTTGGATCGCTGCTGACCCCAAGAGGCGCCTGAAAGAAGATGGCATGGCCAGGCACTGCCTGCCCAGGACCAGCATTGGGAACCAACGAATTGGCCAGTCCACAGACAAAATGCAGGTAGGAGCGGGGCTGGTAATCCCGCGGCGAGGTTGCATTGTTGTTGCCGCCCTCGGCCAGGTAGCTGTAATCATAATCCACAAAGGTGTCCAAGGTAGCCTGGCTAAGATTGCGGATGATGATGTCGAAGGCGGTCCGCGACTCCTTGAACTGGGTGGTGCGGGCGTTGGCCGAAGACCAAGTGCGCTGCACCTGGCCAATGACTTGAGCGCTGACCAACAGCAGGATGGTCAGCACCGCCAGGGACACCATGATTTCGACGAGAGTGAACCCCTTCGCAACGGGGAGCCTACGACGCAGCGGGCGCAGTTGAAGCTTGGACAAGGAGTGAGGTGACATTGGATCAGGGGGCAAAACGCTTGGTTTCCAGGACGCGGAAACGATAGTAGGAATCGAGCATGGGGCGGCCATCCGCACCAAAATTGGTGATCTTGGTGAAGTCAACGGTATTGCCGGCGCGAGCCAGGTCGGAGCGGTCAATGTAGCGTTCCAGAAGGTAGGAGCCCCGGTATTCGCCGGTGATTTCATCCTCTCCAGGAACCCAACCCGTGGGCAGGGAACCGCGCAGGGCCTTGCGCAGCGTTTGCACGCGGACATGGACGCGGAAGGTGTTGGAGCGCGTCGTCAACTTGGCATAGAGGTTGGAGTAAATTGCTTCACGGCTGTTGTCGCCCGTGGAGGCGTGGTTATTCCAGAAATTGGCCATGGTGGATTCCCGGCCGGACATGGTGGTCAGATTGGATTCCTGAACATTCTCGGAGCTGGGGTTGTTCGCAATGGAGCTGTTGCCAGAGACCGAAATGGGATTGGGCACCAGGTGCAGCTCACAGATCTGCGAGGCGGAGCGGAACAGTCCAGTACGGAAGGTGCTGGGGTTGATGCCCGCGTTGACGGCGCTTCCGCCCACGCCGCTGGGACCAAAGTTGGTGGAGCCACTGCCAAAGTTGAAGCGCTCCTCAAATTGGCGCAGGGTGCCAAGCACTCTCTGGCCCACGGCCACCTGCCACCAGGGATTGTCAGGAGCGCCAGAAATGGAGGCCAAACGATCCAAGGCAATGCTGCGATGCCAGCGAGCGGCAGGGTCGCCGTTGGCCACTGCCTCGGAACGGAAGGTGGGGGCGGAACTTCCATTGCGCCCGAAATCGGTGCGCCTGCCGCGGGCTCGTACATATTCGCGATTGGGCAGAGCATTGAACATCTCGCCCTTCATGGCCGCGTGCAATGCGGTGGCCCGGCGGATGTGCGTGAAGGGTAGCATCTGGTAATTCATATTGATCTTGCCGGCTGTGGAGAGCGGTTCGCTGATCGCGTAGGGTTCCACCACAGGCATCCAAAACAGATCCAGCAGATAATGGTCTGGGGGAGAGGCTTGCCCCGGATGGGTGGCCACCGTGACACCGCCGACACTCAGGGGCAGATGCGGTCTGAAGAGAAGATTGGTCCAGGCACCATTGCCACCGCTTAGCGGGTCAGTGCCCGAGCCCACCAAATTGTTGTGCACATAGGGAGGCAGCGAACCCAACATCACCGGCGAGCTGACAATGCGGTTTGGGGTAAAGAAACTGGAATTGCCAGGGGCAAAGCGGCCACCCACGACCGAAGTTCGGAAGTAGGTGGAGCGCCACTCCACCGCCGTTGGCCAACCGGTGGCCTGCACTCGCCCCACGGAGTAGTTGCCCTCGTCGGGCTTGTTGATGAATGGGCCGATGCGGCCGCCAGGATCGGACTCGTCGAAGTCGTAATAACGACGGGCAAGGTGCGCGGGCGAGTAACTGCCAGTCGCCGTGAGCGAATTGCTCGAACTTCCTGAGAAGGGCGCATCGGGGACCAAATTGGTTCCGTTGACATTGAAAGTTTGCGGCAACACTCCAAAATCAGAGCCAGCGCCACTGCCGGCATCCACTCCGTTGTCAAAGCCTGGCTCGTACCCCGCAAGGTAGGAGGAGAAGTTATGAGCCATGAAGGTGGTATCGCTGTTCCAGAAGCGGTGAGGATTCCAATCCCTTGGGGTCGAATTCTGTTTGGCATAGATGATGCGGGGGTCGCCATGGCCAGGTTGCATGCTTCGGACGACATCGGAACCCATGTAGAGAGGGCGCTCCACCAGCACCGAGGCGGAGCCTGCGCTCAAACTTGATTCCGCATATTGAATGCGCGCAGCTCGGATTGCCGCGGGGCTGCCGCTGGGGGGAAAGCCGGTTCCGCGGAAATTTCCTCGATCGTAGCCAAAGATGAGTGAGGCGGCACCTGGAACGAATTGATAGAGATCATAAATGCTGGAGGTGTCACCGCTAATTCCTGAGACCGGCGCTGTGTAGAGACGGCCTGCCACCCAGCCATAGTTGGGGTTGCCGGCAGCATCCGGTGGCATGCCAGTGGCGCCGCCACCGCCGAAGAAGTTGTTGAAACCGTCCTGATTGAGCACCCCTCGTTGATGGAAGGACCACCAATGGGGAGCCTGCAGAGTGGGATGAATGCGCACGGCGTTGGTGCTGGCATCAATCCAATGGCTGTACCCGATGGGCGCCACCACCAGATCTGGGGCGGGGCAGCGGCCCGTGGCGGGCAACTCAATAAACAGGGACTGACTGGGCTGTGCTCCGCTGATGTCGTGGGTGTTGTAGATGTCAATGCGAATGCTCTGGCTAGAGTTGATGCCCATTGGGGTGTCACTCTGGACCGTGAAGAAGTCGGAGACCAAATCCATGCTCACCAGATTGCTGTGGGGGTTGCCGCTGTAGGTGGGACTGTAGTTGGGGTCATTTTGCACAAGACCGCGGCCTGGCAGGGAGCGGCGCAGGGCAAAGCGGCGGAAGCTGGCGAAACCTCCAACCTGCGGCGTGCCATCCGAAGCATCGAAGATGTTGTCGCTGCTCTTGAGGATGTAATCGCCGGAACTGCTGAAGGGACGCCTTCCTGAAACCGTGATTTGGTTGATCCCCTGTCGCTGAATGACGATCGTGAACTCGGGGTGCAACTGCATGTAGCCCACCGAGGGGCAGAAAAATTCAAGGTGAATCATCGCCTGAACGCGCTTTTGATTGGCGGCCAGTGGTGTGTCTGGATCCAGACTGTAATTCCAGTTTTCTTTCATGTAGCCGGGATGGCGATTGGGGTCCTTGGGCCAATCTGCAACCTCAGGTGAATTCTCTGCCGCTTGGTCGGTCCCGTAACGACCGCCGCGTGGGTTCGGCGGGTAATTGGAGTAGTAACGGCCCTTGAAGCGCACGGTGTCATTGCCCCAACCCACAGCGACGAGATTGGAGATCTTGGGCTGCGTTGCAGTTCCCCCGGTGGGGCGCAGAACTCGAGCGAGGAAATCATCGTCGGAGTACAGCTTGTAGTTCAGGGTCTGGTTCTGCGAGGTGTCGTTGATCAGTTTTAAAGCGGTGCGTCCACCGGAGATTGCGCCAGTTGCTGCGAGGGGGTCCAACATGCTTGGATCGCTATGTCTACCGCTGAAGTCGGGCACCTTCAGGTCGGTTCCGCCCTGATCATTGGGTTGCAATTCCAAATTGCGCCAACTGTATTTGTCAGGCTGTCCATCGGCGGTGCAAATGAAGTGCAGGCCAAACTCGCTCACCGTGATGGATCGGCCAAAGCCGCGATAGCCACCCGACCAAATGGTCGGAGCCATCTGGCCATGACCAGGCAAGCGGCGATCAGACACTGGGTTGGCGGAGTCAGACTGGTTTCGCACAAAACCAGGAGTGACCGTGGTGAGCCCCTGCCTGGCAATCGAGTCGCGAGAGATGCTCAGGGCGGTGATGTCACCCACATTGGCAAGCGGCCACTGGTTGCGGTCGGGGGCAAGAAAGCTGTCGTAGAGGTTGGTGCAGCGGATGTAGTCGAAGATTTCAATCGCCAATTGAATGTGGTTTTGCTGCGCGTTGCCCTTGAGTTTACTGGCAAAGGTGTTGCCTTGGGTGTCTGTATTGCCGCCGGGATAGGTGGCGGTGCGCAGGATGTTGATGAGCATGTTGATGAGATCCTCATTGCGCTGAATGTCAGTGGCGTCCACCCAGGTGCCCTTCATTTGGGCGAGGAAGTCGTTGCTGCGCTGGAAGATATAACTGTTGCCTGGGGTCAGGGTGGAACAGAATTGAATCAGGCGGTCATAGGCGCTGCGCATGCGATCGCTGGAGTCGCTGCTGATGGGCCACATGCAAATGCGCGGAGTGCCCTGCATGCTGATTTCACTGCCACGACTGCTTGCAGTGAGGAAGGCCGCGGTCCGTTCCAGGGTAGACTCATTGAAGAGCTGCAGGCCAGTGGAGTTGGTGCGCGTTCTGCCATTGGCAGTCTGGAAGCCCGAACCACGAAACACCAACTCGTCCATGCTGGCGTAAAGCCTTTCGTTGACCGCCGTCTGCATGTTGACGCTTGTGGTCAAGCCGCCGGATCCCGTGAAGTCGTCAGAGGCGAAGAGGGTCGTTCCCGCGTTGCTGCCGCCCGCTGCAAGCCTTGGAACGATCTCATAGATGCGCTCCTTGACATTGATGGCATTGGTCAGGGCCGCACTGCCCGAGGTCAGTGCCACGCGACCAGCGGGGTAGGTTTCCAAATCCCGATCAAAGGTGAGAAAGGGGTTGGGGTAGAACACCGAACTGAGGGCCACCGTTGCAGGGTGGCCAGCAAAGCGCTGATACTCGCCACGCGCTGCGGGATAGTCCGCCCAACGATGGTCGCGCTCGTGATAGTAGCGCGGTGTCCCCATGAAGGTGGGTTCACCTGCAGTGTTGATGTTGATCTTGCAGCACTCGTCATCGGTCCAGAAGGCAAGCCGGGCCACGATGGGGTTGGTGGCGCTGGCCCTGACCCCTGCCGGTCCTTGGAAGACACGGCCGGTATCGAGCGTGCCTAATGTGCCATCCCGCAGCATGTAGAGCCAGCGCACGGGCATCGCAAGACGCAGGGCGTCAATGCTGGCGTTTGGGGGAAGCTGAACGGGGGTGATCCCATTGACCGAAGAGGCGTTGAGATCGTTGCCCCTGAGTGCGGTGGTCGAGGCGTATTGGAAGCCCTCAACGGGAATGATGCCCGCAGAGGCATCCGCGTCGTAGGCGGCGCGGGGATCAATCACCGGAAAGAATACCTGCGTGCTGACGGGTGTGGTGCCATTGGCTGCGATGACTCCCTTGATGACAGGTTCATTGAGGTCCACATAACGATCAGTGTTGTTGCCGGTGTTCCATCCCGACTCTGGCTCACTGGCCGAAACAAATGCATACTCGGCGGCAATTGCAGCAGTGCCGGCGGTGTTGGGGTTGCGATGGATCATTGACTCATCGGAGAACAATTTGTAGCCCGCCAAAAAGGCTCCGTCCTTGGTGTACTTGCGCACCGCACCAGGCTGCGTGGCATGAAACTCAGTTCCAGGCACTGCGAGATCCTGATCCGTGCCGGCGCGGATCTGTCCAATGACCAGGTTTAAGGCGGTGTCCGCCAGACGGCGTGCCGATTGGGTGTTGGAGTAGCTGGTGGTGCTCTTAAACTCCGTCTCTGCCACAGTCAGGAAGGCGAGCATGACGATGGTGGACAGGGCCAGCATCGACAGCACGATGATGAGGGCAAGACCGCGATTGCGGCGGACACCACGAAAAATTCGGCGCAAAGGACTCATACCAAGGTTGATTTAGCCAATTTTGAGTTCCGCTGACAAGAGAATTATGTCCATGCCTTGTAGTTACCATGTCCATACAGAAACTTGCCCTGCGGCTGGCTGTTTCGCGGCAGGAACCGACTCAACTTCCTGATCCTCAGGGGGTGGCGAGAATCACGAGTCCTGAGCGCACGGCGCTGCCGTCCGCAGTGGGCAGCAGGAAATAGCCCGCTCCGTACTGCTTGACGGTGTCCGCATCAATGCGCTGCCGAATCACCAAGCCTTGGAACTGCCCAATTCGGGACGCAATCTTGCCACCAGCCAGCGTGTCTTGCACCTTGAAGGATCCGCTGAGCTGGCCCGAGGGCGCGACGATCGAGAGGGCAACAGCCGCGGGATTGCTCATTGGCATCACCACCTTGTTGCTGGTGCCAGGGAGAATTCGCAATTCGGCCAAATTCGGATTGAAGTCTGCACTGACATCCATGGTCCCGGTGAGCGCATCCACCGCGAGGCTGGTGATGGTTTCCGCGAAGCTGAGTTTGGCTGGATCGCCAAAGGCAGGGTTCAACGGCGAGGTCCCCAGAACTGTCTGGGTGCTATTGGTGGGCAGATACACACTGCCAATCGCCTCCATGGCCAGAGGTCCAAAACCGCTCCGATAGGTGCGGATTTTCAGGTTGCTGGTCAGGGGCTTGATCCAGCGCATGCCGCCTTCAACGGTGTTGTCTGCTGCGGAGGCAGCCACAACGAGGCGGAGCATGCCCTGTTGCGCCTGGGTTGGCGAAAGACTGCCATCTGCCGGGAGGGCCAGCAGCGAACCCGGCGTGGCAGTGCGGTACAGCATGGCGTAGATGGGCAACTCGCCTACCGGTCCAAGGGAACCTGCACCGCTGAGCACCTCACCATCAGCGCTACGACCCGCAAAGGTATAAGTTCCCTTTGCCGTGAGCAGCAGACTGACAAATCCTGTGCCAGTAGGTGCGCTGTTGTTGTCCACCAGGCGATTGGCGGTGGGATTGATCAACCAGTTGTAGCGAGTCGCCAGCAGTTGCTGGTTGGCATTGCGCATCAGGAAGGCCGAGGGCAGCGTGCTGACTGAGGTGACCTCGCGGTCCGCATAGCGGTGGCGCCAGCCCACCACACCTACACTAAGGCCGCTGTAACTCAGGGATGCGTTGGCAAGTCGGGTGATCGGCGGTCTGCCCTCTCCGTCGCTCACACGCTGCAGATCAAAAACGAAGTCCAGTGGCGGGTCGGTCCTGGTTCCTGCCAACCGAAGCCGGGCGCTGACCATCTCCGACTCTTGAGTTCCTGAAAAATCCAAGGCACCGACAAAGCGCCGCGCGGCCTGGGCGCCAAGCGTCACCGCCCCCGAAAGTGATCCATTCGATGCGACGGTCATGTCGAAACGACCGCCGAGATTCTGGTTGAGCGATCCAGGCCTGATCAAGCCAGAGTACGCGCCCACAAGACCTGCTGTCGTCGGCCTGACCATCAGCCTCGTGCTCCAAGTTAGGCTTGCCGGGGAAGCCGAGGGCACTGCGCTCGTGATGGAGATGACCACCGCATTGCCCAGCACCTGATCAGCACTGGCGGCAGTGGGGCGACCCGTGATCCACCCCGTGGCGGTGTTCAGGCGCAATCCAGCGGGCAACCCACTGACTCTGTAGCTGGTCGGAACTGAGCTCCAAAGACTGGGGTCCGCCGAATCACTGGTCGTGGGAATTTTCCAGGCATAGAGCCGCCCCACGGAACCTGCAGGTGGTGCCGCAGTGGTGACCAAGGCAGGAGCTGCAGACGCCACACGCAGATAGTGGGTCGCCCCAACCACGGCAGTGTAGCGATGTCCAGTCACCAAACAGGCATAGGTGCCAGAGTCCTCGGCAACCAATTCCTTAAGTTGAAGAACAGCCGTGGCAACGCCAACGGCATTCACCGATGGCAGCAATGGCGATCCGTTTCTCAGCCACTGGTAGGTGGGCACCACACCTCGGGCGGCTCTCACATTCGCCCTGAGAGTCGCTGTTGCGGTGCCTGTTTTGCCGACCACGACATTCACCTGGATCTGGGGATCCTCGACCACGGTCAGGTTTGCCAAATCACTGGTCATCGTCTTCAGCGGTCCGCCGACCACGGGACGGTTGGTGACCCGCATGGAGTAAGCCCCTGCCATGGTCAAGCTGACCGAAGGCAGACGAAGCGTGTCAGTGAACTCACCGGCGACTGGCGAGCCGTTGAACAACCAAGCCTGGGTGCGCTCGTTTTCACCGCCTCCGACCAATGAGGTGAAGGTGACATCAGTCCCGGCAAGGACAGTCTGGGAGAGGGGTTGCTCAAGAATCGAGGCGTCCTCGGATAGACTGACGCGGGTTACGCGACTGATGACCTCATTCGAAGCCACACCTGGCAGAACGGGTCCACGCACCTTGACCCGGTAGCTTGTCGGCGTGGCCAAGTCCGCTGCCTGCAACATGAGACTATCCGCGCTGGGGGCTGAGACATCGGTCCAATCAGAATCTGTCGGCAAGGCCGCAGTGCTCTTCTGCCAAAGATAGGTCAGGGATTCGCCGTAGGCGGAGATGCGCAACCTCAGGCTCTGTCCAGCTGAGGCCTTGGTCTCAGCAGGCAAGTCAGCAACAATGGCTGCGGGTTGATCAACCTTCAAATCAATCACATCACTGGAGACGCCGCTGCGTTGCGCGTTATTGTAGAGCACCGCCTTGTACTGGCCCTCAAGACTTGCCCTCGCCAGGCCGAGATCGAGCTGTGCCGAAACGGGGGCGAGGGCATTGGGCAGCAACTTGGATGCAGGCAACTCCGTCCAGGCAGCCTCGGGCGAGGCCCGGAAATACCAACGCATCTCAAAGGGATCACTGCCCCGGTCAAAGGCGACGCTTAGCGAGACCGGCGGAGGCGCACCAAGCCGCATCAACACCGTTGGAGCCACCAGGTTGGTCGTGAAGCTGGGAATCACGCTCTCGCCCATCACTCGGATGATGCCCTGGGAGGCCAACAGGGTGGTGTCCCACGCGAGTTCCTCAGGCAATTGCAATAGGCTATCAAAGACGGAGTACAGTTTAGCCGCCGCGTTGATTCTCAGGTCGAGAGCCAACTCCGCTCCCGCCGCGTTGACCTTGCGCAAAATCTTGAAGGCAGTACCCACCTCAGGCGTGTAGTTGTCGGCCAACATCACCCGAATGGCTCCCGGCGTCGCGGCGAGCAGGTCGATTGATGACCTCGTCGTCAGCTGGGTGTAGAAATCCGCACCGACGCGGAACTCAAGGATCGAATCCGCATTGACGATCAGCGAGCTGTCGAGCTGAAGGGTCTGAACCGATGCTGCAGCACCTCCCGCGGGAGCCGTCGCCGTAGGGTTCTGCAATGGATTGCCTGGACGCAGCAAAGCGCCAGCCCCATTGGCATTGAGCGCTCCAAGCGTCAGTGCACCACCGATGCGACCCGTACCACTGACGATGGTGCCGTCAGCGGCGCTGACAGCGCCACTGCCGGTGGCAGATCCCTGCGAGGCATTGTTGAGGACATAGAGACTCCCCTGCTCGATGCTCAGACCTCCGGCGAAGGTGCTGCTGCCACTGAGACTGACCACCCCGGTTCCCTGTTTGATCAGCGAAAGCCGATCCTCGGCAGCAGCCTCCGAGATCACGCCGCCAAACTCCACGCCCCTGCCGGTGCCAATGTTGGAGAGAAGCCGCAGCGACTCCAACTCGGCACCGGCACGGCGGTTCTGCAGAGTCAAAGCCCCGGTAAACATGGCCTGCCCAGAAGTCAGTGAGGCCTCGGCGCCGATGACATTGAGCCCGGTGCTGCCGACAGAGGCTGTGTTGATGTCAATGGCATTGGCTACTGTCACATTGACTGGATTGACCAAATCCGTGCCGCTGCGCGAAATCAACACCTGCTTGTCCGTGGAGTTGACATCGCGGATCAAGTAGACTGGCGAAATGTTGAACTGGTCAATGGTGGTGGCCAGGAAGAATCTGCCGCCATCAAACGGTGCAACGCCAACCTGAATCTGGAGGCCCTGCGAGAACTCCGACAACTCGTCAAGTTCGGCGACGCGCTTGAGATTGATGCGCCCCTCTCTGCGGTCCACAGAGTTGCCCTCCATGGCCAATTGATAGACTCCGTGGCTCTGTGGAGCATCCGCCTCAGCGGAGACAAGCAGGCGGGCATCCCACAAGGACTGGCGCAAGTAATAAATTCCCACAGGCGCGGAGACTGCATTCAGAGTGATCCAATCGCCACTGGCATTGAGGCCTTGCAGCTTGAACTCGGTGGCGCTTACGCGCTGCACGCGATAAACCATCTCCAGCGAGAAACCGGGCTGGCTCTCGTCACCAGCAGGCCCGGGGAGTTGAGGGAACCTGAGGCCGGCTGCGTAGAGCTTGATGAGGGTGCCGTCAGGCAAATCGCCCAAGAAGGTGTCTCTGAACAGGCTTACCTCCTTGAGTAACTGCAGGCTGAAGTCCAATCTCACCCTGCCGTCTGCCGATCGAGCGGGCAGGCCCAACTCCTGCAGACTGCTGATCAACTCCGTGGAATCGGGACCGAGATCCAGGTCTCCAGGCAGATTCAAAAGGGCTCCAGGTGGGGGCTTGATCGTGCCATCGTTGAGGAGTTCGCCGCCAGTCTTGTTTGCGCTGCCATCGTGATTGGCGTTGAAGGTCCCGCCCTGCGACAAGAGGCTCGTGCCGATGGCAGCGTGGGCAACGACCTGACGGTCTCTGGCATCGCCCATCTCCAGAACTGCCCGCCCGAGGCTGCCATTGCTGGCCAGTCTCAGCACGCCTGAACGCAACACCGCACCACCGTTGATTGAGGCAGCAGGCGTGGCCGCCAATCCAGGCGCCAAGGCCGAGGCGGCGAAATCATTGCCACTGCCGCTGAGCGTCAGACTGCCACCACCCCAGAGGCGGAAGCCCCCGGCTCCCGCCACCCTGCCTGCCCATTCCACAGCGGCAGCAGAGGAAGTCTGCACCTGCAGTGCCCCACGCAGGGTCATGGCACCAGTCAATCGCGTGACACCGTCAAAGCCCAGCAGAGAGTACCCCGTGGAGTCGCTGAGAGTGCCGTAGAGCAGGCGACCGCTTCCGCTGCTGCTGCTGCTTGAGGAGCTGTAACCGATGACTGCCGGCAGCCCATCTTCGAGCGCCAGCAACTGACTGACCGCCGCCATCCGATTGGTAGCATGCACCACCTGCCCGGCCGACCAACTCGTGGCCGTCTGATTCAGGGCTGAGGCAATGAGCAGACGACCCGTGGCCACATCGTGGTAGGTCACCGCAATTGTGGCCTTGTCCTGTGTGGCGCGCTGCTTGACGGCAGCCACCGCCGGCAGATAGCGAAGGTCTGCAGACAAGGCATCGCCGACTCCAGTGCTGTCCACCACACGCGGAGTGCCCCAATCCAACTGAGGCGGAGCCTCTGAGAGCTTGAGACGCAGGATCACACCACTGGCATCGCGCAGAGCCGGATAGGTGATGCCGCTGCTGGAGTTGGCGACGCTGATGCGAAGGCTGTCGCCTGAGGCTGCGCGTGATTGCGCCACGACCACGGGCAGCAACAAATCATTCATGTCCACCACGGTGAGGGCGAAACGGCGCCCGATCCCGTTGCCAAAATTCGTCATGGTCAGTGGCCTTGACCAATTCGAGATCGGAAGCTTCAACCCCAGCGACCCGTAACCGGTGCCGTTGTTGCCGTCAGCGGCGATGTAGCGCAAAGATCCATTGCTGGCATTGCCGTAGACCACAATGGGCGCCCCGGTCGCCCCAATGTTCGTGTTGCTCAGCGTGATGGTGTCATCTGCCGTGGACTCTGTGTTCTCATTGCTCTTGGTCCAAGTCTCTCCGTAGGCACGCCCCACGACCAGTGAGATGCCCACGCCAAGATCAGCCGAGGCGTCCCCAGCACCATCGTCGAGCGTTTCGGGCATGGGCCAGCCGTTGCCGTCGGTATCGGTGGAGCGGACATAGCAAAGGTCTTTGTTGGCCGAATCACGGAAGGCGATCGCAGGATTGCCGTTGACCACGCACATCGAGGCGAATTCGCCGCAATCCCAGCGCAGGCGCTGGAATGTGGTGTCCAAAATACTCGGCGCAAGAGCCGTGGGGGTACGCAGCCTTGCCACTGTGTGCTGTCCCCAGTAGCGCGCTGGCAGGGCGTCTCCAAGGACATCATCGGCCTGCACCAGATTGAATCCGCCCACCATCATCAAATGCGATGCCGCGGGCGAACCGAGACTGACTTCAGCGACACTGCGAACCTCAGCATTGAACACGGGAGAGAAATCTGGATCCACCGCCCCGGTGGACAACACGCGCACCGTGGTGAAGCGGGCAAAACCAGCCACCTGGGTGAAAGAGCCCGAAGCCATGAAGGACCCATCCGAGAGCATGCACAGCTCTTTGACCTCGTTGTTGGCGTCCACGAGAAAGGTCTCATCGAGGGCTCCATTGCTGTTGACCAATGCAAGGCGCTGCCGCGGCAGGGCCCCGCCCTGAAATGCGGTGAAGGCTCCCGCGATGAGATAACGGGAATTCCAGAGCTCAATCTGGTTGACCGTATTGTTGACATCAATGCCGAAGCTGCCGTCAACGGCGCCGTTGTTCAGCACACGAATCATGCGGTTGCGGTTCACGCCGGCAACATCGGTGAAACTTCCACCGAGCATGTATTCCATTGTGCCATCTCCCTCCACATCCACCGGCAAGACGGCGCGGACTTCACCGTTGCGAATGTCAGTGGCAAAGGTGGTGTCCACCGAAAGAGTGTCTGCGTTGAGCCGCACGACGCGGGAGCGGCCGAGGTTGGCGTATGTCGTGAAGGCCCCCACCACCATGATCTTGCTGGCGCTCTCGCGGACAATCGTGCGCACATCACCATTGGGGGAGGGGTCGTAGGAGCGCAGGGAGCCGGTCGGGGAGAAGCGGGCCATGCGATTGCGGGTGATTACCCTCTGACTGACATCGTCGAAGACTGATGTAAAGGTGCCTCCAACCAGAATGTCGCCATCGCTGAGAACCAGAATGCAGCGCACTTCTCCGTTGAGAATGCGGGGGCGGAAGGTGGTGTCCACCGAGCCGTCGAGATTGAAACGAATCAGTCGTTGATTGACGACATTGCCGGAGGCATCGGCGTATTCGCCGTCAATGCCCGCAAAGGAGCCGCCCAGCAGGGCTCTGCCTTGGGCATCCACCTCAACCACGCTGGGCGTGGCGCCGGTCACGCTGATGGGAGCTCCCCAGGTGACACCCTGGCTGTCCGTGGCCCGCACATACATCAGGGCCTTGGCCATGCTGCTGTAATAGCTGATCGCGGGAACTCCATTCACCACCTCCAGCGATACCGTGCCGGAAATCTGGGCCACTGGGTCCACCAAAACAGGCGCACCCCAGCTGAGGCCGCGCTGATCCAAGGCACGCGCAAAGCGCAGTTGGCCGGCAGTGTCTCGATAGGCAACGGCAGGCAGGCCTCCAACCATCTTGGCAGCGAATTCGCCGCCGCCCGCCTGTCCGGGGTCCGCCATCGAACCCATCCAAGGCGCCGCCCGTGAGTTCACACTGCCCACCTCGATTGGGTTGGCGATCGCAGGGCCGCCGCCCTGCAAATGAAGTTCAATCCCCGAATCCCTTGTGCTGTTGGTGGCGCTGGTGCCCATGCGCACAGCCCCCCCCAATCCAAAAACATCCTCCACGGCACTGGCCACCAACCGGCCATCGGCAATCTCAATGCCGCCACGGTGATCATTGGAACCGCTCAACAAGAGGGAGCCCTTGCCAAACTTGACCAACTGCCCCAGACCGGAGAGAGTTCCGGAAAGCTCGCCTTCGATCTGTGCAGGACCCTGCTCCACCCGCACCGCCTGACTGAAGGAACTCAGATCAATCGGATTGGCAAAGATCAGCTTGTTGGTGGCATCGCGACTGCCAAGCACCAGCGAGGAACCGTCAGGCACAAATCCACTGTTGCCGTAGCGGACCGTGTCAGGAATGAGTTGGCCTCCGAGGTTGACAGTACGATCCTGACCGTAGGCCGCAAAGCCGCCGCTGGCCGTGAAGAGCACCTGAGAATCCAAACTGCCGGTGCTGCGGGTGAAGTCACCGTACCCCAGGCCCAGAACCCCACCTTGAATGACCACAGCGGAGGAAGGCAGCGTGCTGCCTTCCGGCTGGAGGGCGAGGCCTCCTGGGAGGGCCCCCGCGTTGTCCACCCTGAGCACGCCTCCCTGCACAAAGGTTTTGCCAGAGTAACTGCCGCTGGGGCTTGAAATAATCGTGGTCCCCAGCCCGGATTGCACCAGATTTGTCGCCTCGCTAAGGTTCAGGTTGCCGTCCACATGGTTCGCCAGCAGCGGCTTGTCGAGGACAAGACGATGGGAGAAGCGCTCACCAGAATCGCGGCGCCCATCGCCGTCAAAGTCAATCCAGACTTCCTCGAGGCTGATTGACACGATGGAAGTGTCCACCGCAGTCACCGCGCTGCCATCCTGATTGGCAAGGCTGACTTTCATGCCGGCCCGAATGGAGTTGAGCTCAAGTTCCGAGATTCCCTTCGTCAGTAGAATCTCCATCGCTCCGGCCTCTGCCCGCACCTGTGCCGGTGCAAGACGCACTGTGCGATCACCAATGGCGGCACTGATTTTCAGCGGCCCTGAGGGGTTGTACTGATGCACAATAAGATCGCTGTTCACCGCATTGAGCAATCCGCTCTGCAAGGTGCCCTGGGCGAGACCGTCTGCGCTGGCTCCAGCGATTTCCTTGACGGCGTTGACCGCATCCTCCGTCAGGAGGATCGCGCCGTCGGTCAGCTGGAAGAACTTGCCAGCGCCAACCGTGACAGTGCCGCTGTAGGGCTGGTCGTAGCGCAGAAGGCGTGCATAGCTGTCCGTATCCAGATTGCCCTGGAGGGCGGCAAAGTCCTCGGTGATGAACATGCCCACTGCAGAAGCACGCGATTGCATCGCAAGGCGTTGATAGTCGTAGAGCGAATCATTGAAATTGGCGATCTGCGCGTACTGCACGGACGAGGCTCCCACCACCTTGCCATAGTTCTGTCCAAGGGCAGGCGCATTGACCATCGCAAATTGGGTGACCTTGCCCGCCACGCCACCGGAGTAGGGCTGAAAGACTGCGTAACTCAGTGGCTCATTGCTGAACTTGTCCAGCGCGATGGAAATCTCTGCACTGCTGTAACGGCCCTCAACGACCGAGGCATCCAGAGCAAATCGCACTGTGGCGCCTGGCCCGCGCTGAATGGGCTGCTCCTCGACCTGCCCCATCAACTGCAGGCTCGTGGCTAGGGTCGTGCCCACAGAAATGCTGCTCAGCGGGCTGGTGACCCGGATTTCAGAACCGCCCCCGGCCAGCACCAAGGCGCCGCCGAGTGTCTGCGTTGCGTTGCCCTCGGGCGAGCCCACAACTTCCAGTCTGCCACCTTCCATTCTCAAACTGGTCTGCGATCCGGTGGAGAAGTTGCTTGGGCTAAAGCCGGAGGGGCTGGGGTTGCTGTCCACCGTCCGAAGTGCGAGGGTACCCTCCTGCACACTCAAGGTTCCCAGGTTCATGCTCGCCGAGAGCACCAGTGTTCCTGAGCCCTGCTTGTTGAGGGTGTCGGTTCCAGAGGCGATGCCCCCGGTGAAGGCTGCCACCGTCCGCTCATGGCCGATGTTCAGTGTCGCGAAGTCCGCAACGGTAAAACCGCGGTTGGTTTGTGCGCTTTCCCCCTGGTACTGCAACTCACTGCCATTGAAGATGAGGTTGCCGGCAGCCGCACTTGAGGCCCCCAGGGGACCAGCAATGCCACCATTGGTGAGGTTGCCGATGCGCAGCCTGCCATTGGCAATGTAGGTGGCGCCAGTGTAGGTATTGATACCGGTAAGCGAGGCGGCGCCAACGCCCAATTTTTCAAATCCAGTCTGCGGGGTGAAGGTGATGGGGGCCCATGAGCCGTCGTAGGCGTGGTTGCTGCTGAGGCGAATGTCACTCTCATTGAGCACCTCACGGATCACCGTGCCGGGAAGAATGCCGCGGCCTGAAACTGGCATGCCGATGTAAAGGTCACTGGTGGACACCCTGGCCTGATCGGCAGGCAACGAGGCAAAGGTCGTGGCGTTGAAGGCAAGGCGGTTGGATCCGTTGACCACCGTATAGCGGCCGTTTCCATCCAAACCCGAGTGCGCTGTGCTCAAGGTCAACACACGCCCATCGGCACTGACGGCAGTAACGCGGGTATTCTGGGCAATGCCCGGTCCGCTAATACTCCAATTGCCACCTGGAGCAGCGGCCATGAGTGCCGCCAATTCCAACGCCACCGAGATGTCCCCAGGTACACTGACCCACAAGGTCTGCAGATTGGAGGGAGAGGCCACTCCAAAGAGGACATCGCGATTGTTGCCGCCTGATCCGCCCAAGCTGGCGCGACGGCGGATAATGCGCTGCGCTCCGTCTTCGAATTCATAGGTGTCGCGGACCATGAATGCCGCCGTGTGATCGCGACTGATCACCACGGATTGCCGATCGGCAAGAATCTCCAACACCACCGTGCCGGCCTGAATATTCGTCCCGCGCACCAGATCCCCCACATTGATACCCTGCACGCCGTCCTCGGCAGGATTGGGGTTGAGAATGCCTGCCAGCACGCGCCGTCCCGGATTGCTGACAAAGGCATTGAGCACCAGGTTGGTCGCTGCGTCGGGCGAGCTGAAGGTGCAATCGATCTGTGCTGAGACTCCGTTGTGGTTTCGGTCCAAAGTGATGACCCTTCCCCCTGGGCTGATTGACATGATCCTGCTGCCAACGGTGATTCCCGTTCCCGCGACTGTCCACCCCGGCCGCAATTGGGCTGCATCAGCCGCACTGACGCTGCTGTTGAGGTAAATCGTTCTGCCTCCGTTGGAGGTCAGGTAGGCGCCGCGCACCACTGTGCCACGGTCCACCATGTTGCTGCCAATGACCAGCATGCCTAGGGGGTTGTATTGTTGGGCCACCAAGTTGCCCACATTGCCCTGGTTTTCGGTCGTCAGTGAACCTGCGCCAGCAATGCGCACATCGTTGGCGCCCACGGTGGGTGAGACCAGGATGCCGCCCGATCGCACCGTGTGCACGCGCGCCAGATCGAGCAGGATCGAGGCCTCATTCTGCGCGGCAAAACGCACGGAGTAGGTCTTGGGCTGATCCACCGAGAGGCTGGTCAGATTGGCGCGCAGGGAGGTGTGTAAAAGTTGATCCCAACCATCGCTATAGGTGCTGTTGGGCGCCACAAAGGCGTCTCCGAGATTGACCAGCGATCCATCGGCCATCTGGGCGCGTGCCCAATCCAGTTCGCGACTGCCATTGTCCAAGGTTCCGCCGTCGAGACTTTGCGCGGTGGGGTTGCCGTCAAGGTCAAGTTGGTCGTAGGCTCCGAAACTGGCTGCCGTGGGAATATTGCTGAAGTTTGAGAGGAAGGAGGAGGTCGGCGCAGCAGTGCTGCGGAACATCACCAAAATGTCGCGCACTTCGTTTTCAGGGTCACGGCTCAGCATGGCTTCGATCTCAACCGGGGACGAGGCTGCTGGGCTTGTGTTGATTACAAACACATAGGGGTCGGCGATGCTGCCACTGCCCGTACGCGTCACCTCGTTGCTGGCGCTGGGAATCTGAGCGGTGTAGCGCAGCAACACCTTGACCCGTCCATTGGTCTGCTCCCCTGCCACCTGGAGACCGTTGATGCGGAAAGAGTCGGCCACCCGGAAGCTGGCACTGGCCGGACCTGCAAAACGATGAGCGCCCTGAGTCTCGATGGCGAGGGTCATGGCAGAACCTTGAGGGCCGGCGCGAAGGTCAATCGGTGGTCCGTTGCGCTCCAGGCTCAGCTTCAGCGATTTGGTCTCGGGGAAGACCACATAGTAATCCACGCTCGAGGAGAGGCCAGGTGGCATCGTCTCCCCATCAATTAAGGGGCTGAGACGCACCCGGGACCCGCTCACCAAACCATGGCCGTCTCCAGTGCTGATCTGGTCACCGGAGGCATTGAGAATGCCGATGAGCTGGTGGGAAAGCGCGAAGCTCTGATTCCACGGGCCAGAGAAAAGAACACGGGCTCCACGGGGATTGATCGCGTCGCGGTAGGTGCGCGCGAGACGGAAGGTCCTGCTCGTGCCACGGCTATCCGCCACATAATAGAACACACCTGATTGGATCTGCGCCGGCGCACTGCCCGAGACCATACGCACCGCAGTCCCATCTCGCAGAGTGTGCGGCGAGCTTGCCGTCAGCAAGTGGGAGTTGGTGCCGGGCGTCACTGCGCCGACCAACGAACTCACCGTCACCGTGCCGCTTGTGGTGCCGTCGATCACCCAGTTGGCGTTGACCACGGTATCGCGGATCACCGCCCAGGCTCCAAGAATGCCGCCCACATTGAGGTTGTCGATCTGAGCCATTCTTCCACCATCAACCATCAGGGTGCCCCCGAGTTGTCTCGCCACTGCATTGAGCCGCATGACGCTGGTGCCGCTGTCGCGTTTGATGGTATTGGCGCCAGATTCAAGCACCGTGTTGAGCACAGTCTCGATGTGGTCGCCGCCCCGCAGAAGGATGCTGCCACCGCGACGACTGCCCCCCAGATTCAACGGGGCTTGGTCCACCAACTTCGATTGCCCGTTGAGAGAGTAGTCCAAGGTCAGCAGGCCCGCGCGCACCGTCATGGATCGGAAGATGTTGTTGCCGTTGAGCACTGAGGCGAGAGACTCCCCGGCGAACACCAGATTGCCCTCTCCCTCCTGAGTCAGACCACGGGATCCATCGAGAATGCCATTGATCGTGAGACTGCCACCCGTGTCCACCTGAATGGTTGAGGGCGTGTTGACATCAATATTGCCGCCCCACACAGAGCGCATTCCCGCGGGGACTCGAAGAGCCCCTCCCTCCAAGACCATGCGCTCAGGGGTTCGATAATCCACATTGCGAAGATCCACCGCGCCTCCAGCCATCAGATTGACTCCCCCACTGTCGTTGGCCTTGAAGTTGGTGCTGTAGAACAATCCGTCTGGGGTCCCGGAGGTGTCGAAATTCAAGGGATTGGGGTCGGTGGCATTCGCCTTGATTTTGAAACGACCCCGAGCCGATGAAGACACATAAAACGGGCGGCCCTCCTCAAAGGCGACGCCTTGGCCACCGGCAAGTTCAGGCAACAGTGCCACTCCCACAGGCAGGGCCTTTCGACCAAACACCACCCAGGATCCAACAGGAACCCAGCCCGTGAATTCATCGGTGTCCGGATCAACCGTGGTCGTCGCCTTATCCACAAAACGGGGCACCACCTGCACCACGGAACTGATGGGCTGCAATTGAGTCAGCACCTTTTTGGGCGTCAATGAAACCTCCCCCGGTCTTGGAGTCACCATGACCGGAGAACCCCCTGGCCAAAACGAGACCTTGAAGCGGTTTCCCTGGGCCTGCACCACGGTATAGGAAATGCCCTCCACCAGTCCAACTGGCATCTGGCCGGAAATCTTTGAGAAGCTGAGTTGGGTGCCATTGGGCAGCGGGTTGGAAACCTCAAAGGTGCTGCCAGTGTTCGCAGTGCCGGCTTCCACGATGCTCAGGGTTTGAGCGCCAAAACTCACGCTGATTGGGGTGCGCTGGGCATCGGCTTCCGAGGCGACCCGGAAATACCCGCCCTGAGAATCGACAACCACATAACGGTCACTCGCATTCATCCCCGTTGGCAACACCGAGGTGACCAACTGCGGAAGGGTCAGGACGGTGCCATTGGGCAGATTCTCAGCACTGAAAAACTCCCGGGGCAAACCACTCTGAATCGTGATGGACTTCAAGCCAAACAGCGCCGCCATTGGCACTGGAATCTGACCTCCCATCTCTGGCCGTGCGGCAAGCCTAAAGGTGCCGCTTGCGACATCAACATCTTCAACACTGTAGCGTCCATTGGCGGTAATTCCATCCGGCAGTAGGCTGCGGTTGAGCGTGATGAAACCCAGCTCAACGCCCTCAGGCAGGGGCGGCTTGGTTCCAACGACCTCGAACTCTCTGGGCTGACCTGGCGTGACCTTCACCTCCCAAGCCTCACTGCCAAAGGCATCATTGACGGTTGCCCCCAAGGATCCGTTCGCCACCGTGGTCCACCCCGTGAAGGCGTTGGGTTTGGAAAGAATCCAGTTGCCCGCACCCATCTTGTGCACCGATGTGACTTCGGTCGCGGATTTGTCACCGATTTCGAGAGCGAAGATGTTGTTGCTGATGCTGGTGCCAGCCAGGGTGAAGATGCGGTTCCCGCTACCCTCAAAAGCCACTGCCGGGGAAGCGGCACCACTGGTTCTGCCGATGGTGATCCCTGAGGTGCGGCCGACGCCGCGGGATGCGATTGCCGCGCCCATCGGACCGGCGCCCATGGTGAAGGAACGAGCCATGACTTGCGGTCTGCTGAGGGTGAAGCTGAGCATGCCACCATTGATCTTCAGGTTCTGCGGATCCGCAGAGAGCACCTGGCCAAGCCCCGAAAACTCGAAGACACCGCCAAAACCGTTGTCAATGGAACTGACATCCACGCCGCCTTGGAGAATTTCGAGGCCCCCTGAGAAACTGCTGTTTTCGTTTCGCAGGTTGAGCGTTGCGCTGCCTGTCTTGACCAAGCGCAGGGAATTGCCACCGTCTTCAATACTGCCAAAGAAGTCTGCATTCTGATCCAAGTCCATGGTCAGAGTGGCCGCCTGATTGAGCCCGCCACTGTTGTCAATGGCGGCATTGTTGTTTGCGCTGAGATTGGTGAGCTGAACAATCCGGCGGCTTTCCCCTCCGAGGCTCAACCTCGCCGACCCTCCCATGTCCAGACGAAGGCCTCCGCCACCCAGCGCCTCGGCGCCCTCCAGCCTCAGCGTTCCACCGGAAATGACCAGCGGCTCGATAAACTCGCTGCCTCCAAGCCAGAGATTGCGACCGCGCAGGGTGAGATTGCCAGCTGTGGACCGAATCGGCAGGGTGAAGTTATTGCCGCCCCCGGAGGCATCACCGTCAATGATCAGGTTGCCAGACTGCTTGTAGACTCCACCAATGGTGTTGCTGCCCAGCACGATGACATCACCATTGAAGCCGTTGTCCATCTTCAGTCCGGCCTGATAGAGATTCGCACCTCCCTGCCGGCCCAGAGTGATGCGGTTTTGATTGACGCCGTTGCCAGACACGGCCAACTCAAGCACGCCAAGCGCTCGAATTGGCGACTCAATCACCAAATCCAAGCGAGTGTCGGGGGCTGGATTCCCCTGCCCGACTTCAATGCGGCCTCCGGAACTGCCGATCTGAATGCCCCGGGTGTCATTGATGGTGCTGAGCTGTGGAAATGCCCCCAGTGGATTGACCGCCGGATTGGCAAAGCGCAGGGTGCCGCCATTGATCTGCAGGTGATCGGCGACCAGAAAGCGGGGCAGACGCCCAAATTCAAGAAGCCGCCCCGTGCCTGAAACCTGCGTAACCCCAGCATTGAGGTAAGTCTTGCCAGTGTAGCCCAAGCCAATTTCGTCAAGGCCTCCCGTGGCATTGGTTCCAAAAAACACCAAGGTACCAGAGCCAGACTTGGCCAGTGAGACCGGCGCTCCAGTGAAGGTAATCGGGGTGCTGGCGGCAATGCTGCCAGTGAGCGCACGACTCAGGGTGACCTGCGTGCCGCTGATGCTTTGAATCACAGTCCCTGTGGGAATGCTGGGGCTGCCCGAGACGCTCATCCCTGGCAGCAGACCAGTCAGCGATGCAGCATTCGCGAAGGTCAAAGCCGTGACACTGGAAGTGGAACTGAGGGGTACCGTAGATGAAAAATCCTCAATCTTGGTAATGTTGGCAGGGGCGTTATTGACAATCGAGCCAAGGTTGAGCGTTCCGTTGACATTCAAGTAAAGAATTGGAGAGGTCCCAGCGGCACCCCCCACGGTCAGGCGGCTGTTGGCGATGGTGGCCGTCACATTGGGAACCAAAACGCCGCCGCTCTCAATGCTTGTGAACCCTGTTCCAAGATTCAGTGTGTTGCTGGAATCAATCTTTATGGAATTCAGCGCTCGGTTCGCGTTGCTGAGGGCGATCCCGCCAAGGAAACGCGCATTCATCGCTGCTGTGAAGCTCGTCGAGTTTGCTCCATTTCCCACATCCGAGTAGCCCACGCCACCACTCGCCAGCTTCGCGAAGCCATTGGTGGCATCGTAGGTGGCCCACTCATTGTCCAAGGTGGCCCAGCCACCCACAATGCCATTGTCCAAGGTAGGGGCCACGGCCATCATGACCTGATTGCGGCTGTTCCTGCCCATGGAGCCCGAAAGCGGTGTCGTGTTGGGGCTGACACGGCTCACGAAGTCCACCGTGGCACCAGGCGTGCGGCTCAGCGAGTTGAAGGTCAGCCGACTGCTGCCAGCAGCGCCAGCTTCAAAGGCCTCAATGCGCAACTGCCCTTGGTCCAGCCACAGACCCCCAACCGTCTCGCGGAAGGCCGCATCTGCATTGTTGTTTTCAAAACTGAAGACACCGCCAAGGGAGCGCAGCACGATGCTGTCCTCGACGCGGTTGCTGTTGTTGGTGTTCACCAACACTCCTGAGGAGCCAGGCGCAATGCGCCGTTCAGCAGCAACCACGGGGCTATATTGATTTCTGATGTTGATTTCACCCGCGCGGCCCGAGGCCGCCGAGGAGGGAGCGCCAGCGCGTCCCGCAACCGTCAGGAACAGTGACGAACCACTGAAGGTGTCATTGGGAGAGGTGGACCATGTGGTACCTGAGCGAGCTAGGCCACCCCGACCCAAGGCCACGAGATTGCCACCGCCATTGACCAAGGCGCGCACCTCTCGCACTTGCCGCGCGTCAAGCAGGTCGCTGCGGTCTGGCGCACGCAGAGTGGTCCAGCCCGTGCCATTCTGATCGCAATCGAGGATCAACCCGTCCTCTCCTGCAACCATGACACGGGTTCCGGACATGACCGCGGAATACAGGTCGCGTCCCGTGCCGCTGTTGGAGGAGGTCCAAGTCAGGCCCCCATCTGCACTGGTGAGTACGCCACCATTGTTCCCAACGGCAAAAAAGCGGGTGCGTGTGACGGCGAGCACACTGCGGTAGTCAGGCAAATCCAACTGAGGGGCTGGCACTCCGACGCGGTTGCTCAAATCTGTCACCTCAGACTGACCCTCGGTGAACTTGCCAGTAAACACCCCGAGGTCAACGCTCGTGGGAGCGGAATCGCGGTTGAGGTTGACTGCGGCACGCAGCACCAACTCACCATCAGTGGCTTCACTGCTGCTCGGCGGATTGATGGCGGCAATGCCGTTGATCTCAAAGACATCAGCGGCCTCCAGGCTGCCGTTGAGGTAAATTTCCTGGCCCACCTGCAATCCAGCAAGGTCTGCAGCTGTCAGTCCACTGACCACATCTGAGCCGTTGCTGGTAATGCCTTTGATCGTGTAAAGCGGCGCATAGCCCGAGCCACTGGCTGGTTCAGTCAGCATCAATGAGTTGTTCTGCAGACTCAACGAGGCCACAGCGGTGCCTCCAAATGCGGTGCGTCCCGGGAACTCTGAGATGTCCTTGCCCACTGGCAGACCACCCACCTGCTTGAAGAGGTGCTCACTGAGCCCGGAGAGTGCCTGCATGCTTGGCAGGAGGCGCAGCGCCGTCAAATCAGTGCTGTTGGCGGTGGCGGTTCCGTAAAGAACTCCGAAGTAGCCCACGCCTGAGAGCGTCGGCGTGCCGCTGATGATGATGCTGCGGTTGACCTCGTCAATGGCGGTGATCACCGCCGGGGCACTGAGTGAAGTGCCGTGCAGCAACATGCCAGGCCTCAACCCACGGGTGTTGCTGACCTCGCGAATGATGTTGGCACTGGGCAGAACCGTGACGCCAAAGCGATTGTTGCGCACGATCACACTGACGCCGGCCCGGGCATTGGCGAGGTTGTCAGCCAGCTTGAAGCTGGAAT
This sequence comes from Prosthecobacter sp., assembly GCA_030833205.1. Classification (GTDB taxonomy): domain Bacteria; phylum Verrucomicrobiota; class Verrucomicrobiia; order Verrucomicrobiales; family Verrucomicrobiaceae; genus Prosthecobacter. Next base: position 8,995 of record JAURHS010000018.1, on the reverse strand, counting down.
CACTCACGCGGATGACATAGTAGGTGAAACCTGCCTTCAAGCCGGCACCATTGGCGATGCCCGCGAGAGTCACTGCGTCGCCCGTATTCAAACCATGATTGACGCGCTCGAAGAGATTGGCCAGATTCGGCGCGTTGTATGAGGCGTAAACCGAGGCACCGGTGATGGGCAACACGCGGTTGCTGGTCAAACCGCGAATGGTGCGAATGGCAACATAGCCCGACGCCGTAGAGGGCATGGAGAGACGGGCAGAGCGATTCGCGACATCCACCGAGACGACGCTGGCCCCCGCCTGCACACCGTTGAAGACCACCATCGAACCCGGCCGAAGGATATCGGCGCCGTTGATATTCGTGATTTTTTCGGAAGTGGCGGTGGTGTCGGCGCGCAGGTTGGCAAAAGCCACGGAAGTGGCGCCACTGCCGCTGACTCTGGCGCTGTTGCTCAAGATCAATGAGCGCTCGCTGGAGGTGTCCACGATGCCGCGAATCACACTGCTGCGTGAATTCATGGGCAGCGCCGCTCTGGACCATGACTGACCATCGAGGGAACGAAGAACCTCACCCTGTCTTCCCACGGCAACCATCGAGGCGAGGAAGTCCACTCTCGTGCCCACCGGCAAGCTCACTGCTTTGTCGAGAGTTACGGTGCCTGTGCCCACTGCAGTCACCTTGGTGGATGCAGGCACCACAACGCTGCCCGAGGCAGTGCTGCCCCAGGTCAGCACCATTTCATCGCCGACACCGATGTTGCTGACATCAGCGAAACCCACGGTGGTGGCGTTGCTGGCCGCCACCGTGACGCTGCGCGCAAAGGCACCGGCCGAAGTCAACCCAAGCAGGTCGCTATCGGTACTGGGCGCCCCTGCTGTCTGCTGCCAACTCAAGGAGGGATTGCCACTTGAGATGATGGTTCCATCCCTGCCCACTGCCACCCAACGGTCCCCCCCCCGATTGACCACAGCGTAGAGCGCCATTCCAGTGCCCGTGCTGCCGACCAACTGCCAGTCATTGCTGACCTCGACGCCGCCGCTACGCACCTCTGCAGGATCACCGGTGCCGTTGTAGAGAATGCGCCCGTTGTCGCCTACTGCAACAAACTGAGAAGGCGCCACCCCAGCCACGCCCACCTTGATGGCAATGGCGTTTAGCGCAACGCCCTCAAACTCAGGCCGCCTGACTTCGGTCCAAGAAGTCCCGTTGGCAGAGGTGTGAATGGTGCCATTGGCAGTGACCGCCACGAACAACGCACTGACCGGATCATAGACCGCGGAGGTGTAGGCGAGGTACTCTGCACGAATCACGCCGTCGGTGGTGCTGCTGAAATAAAAGCCAAGCTTGGTGCCCGCGGCCAATTTGACGGGGTTGTTGAAGGTGACCTCGCGGGTGGCGGGGTTGACGGCGGTGACCACCGTGCCGCCAACAATGTGGCGCAGGTTCGCATCATAGGCGGACTCGGTGGGACCCAGCACCACCACGGCACCGACGACCACATTGGTGATGTCCTTGAGGATTGCCGTGGTGCCATTGGCCGCGGAAGCCACTTCAAAGGTTCGTGCAATCTCCTTTGGCGCCATGCGCAAGGTCGAGTTTACCGCCTCCACAGCGCCGCGGGATTCCAGCACGCCATCGGTGAAGAATCCCTGGGTGTTGGCAGTGATGCCAGTGAAGGTCGTGGTGAAGTCCTGTCCTTCGACTCTGGTTTCACTGTTGGAGGAGCTGTCCCAAAAGGCACCCTCCACCCTCAGAGAACCCACCGAGACACTTCCCCCCAACCGCATGCTGCGGGAGAGTCCACTTTCGCCAGCGGTTCCGAGAGCGCCAGCCACGCGGTTGCTGGCACCAAAAAAGCTGGCGGCACCAGGCAAGATGTTGATCGTGCCGGCCCGAGAACTGAGATTGTCGAGGTCGAGATTGCCTGAGCGGAAGCTCAGCGTCGCCGAGCCAAGCTTGACGAGGTTGGCGCTGCCGACAATGCCGCGACTGAAATCCACATTTGAGGTGGTCTCAATTTCCACTCTGGTGCCCTCGGAGGCCACGATGCGGCTGGCAAAATTGCTGGTGTTGGTCAGGCGCAGCACGCCGCTCTTGAGAACCGTATCTCCCGTGTAGGAAATGTTGCCGCCCCTGAGCAGCAGTCTGCCACTGCCCTCCTTGACAATGCCAAGGGCTCCCGTGCCACCACCACTGGCGCGGTCGCGAGCGTAACCGCCGATGTAGGAGTCGAGATTGTTTCCTCCAAGCACCAGTGAGGCGTCGGTGTTGATGCCCTCACCCTCCATGTTTTCCAGAACCACCGCGTTGTTGAGGTCAACGAGATTGCCAATGCGTTCATCGCCTCCGAGAAGCTTCAGGTAGCCCCAGCGGTTGGCCACGGCATCCACCAGGACGGTTGCCGCGTCATCAATCTGGTCGAGGAAAGCCGAGCGATCCGCCAATCCGGAGCCGCGGGATGCCCAAAGCTGCAGGGTGGCAGAGCCTCCGGTGCTGCCATAACTATTGTCGCCAAGACGGATCGAACCAAAAATGGGGCCGCCGCGACTACCCAATTCAATGGTGCCTCGATTGCCCAACCACAGCGGCGAACGCGTGGCCCCGGTCGAACTGCTGCGCACAAAGAGCGTCGCTCCACCATTGAGCTGCAAGCCGCCACTGCCGGTGATTGGACCATTGAGAGTCAGTGAGCCGCCCGTCAGCGAGAGATGCACCTGATCCCTTAACTCCAGCGGCGCGTTGATGTAGTCATTGCCACCCTGCCGCTTGTTGAAGAAGGCGCGACCGCCTCCGCGCGGGCCCATGGACATCACCAGAGAACTATTCGTCCCGCCGGTGCCACTGACAATTCCCAAAGGGTCACCACCGCCACCGTCACCAATCGAGAGAGAACCTACAACACGCTGGGCATCCAGCGAGACGGCGATGTTGCCAATGTCACGGGTGAACTGAACAAAGGAGCCCGGGCCTCCAGGAGCCAGGGCGAGCGGGGCAGCATTCCCTGTGGGCGCTTCCAGCACCAGCAGCGGCGCACTCAGGTAGCCCGTGCCGCCTGAGATGATCTGCACCGAGCCAACTCCACCTTGGGGGCTGAGGTTGGCCAGCAGACGCGCAGGTTCTGCGCCCCCAGGATTGGCAATCCAGAGACCCCTGACTGTGCCAGCGACGCTGTCGCGAATGACTTGAAGCGTGGCCTGAGGCCCACCATTGACCACGCCGCCCGTCAGCACCACCTGCGGCGATGTGCTGCCCGTCCAGCCTTCACCAGGATACAACACATTGGTCTGATACACGCGACCCGCAAAGGGTGTATTGAAATAGGTCACCGAGGTGGAGACATTGGCCACCGGAAAGGTGGTCGTGCCAGTCTTGAAGGCCACAATGGGAGACGAGGTGTAGCCGCTGCCACCATCGGTGATGGCAAAGCCACTCACCCTACCCGAGGTCAGAGTTGCGGTTGCTGTGGCCTTCGTCGTTGGTGTGCCTGATTGAATGAAGACCTGCGGCGGTGTCCAGTAATTGAAGCCGCCCCGAGTCACCGTAATGGAGACAATGCGCCCTCCACTGACATTGGCAGTGGCCTCAGCTCCAAAGGAGGTGCCCACCAGAAAATTGCCTCCAAAAACAATGCGTGGAGCCTCAGCGCCGGTACCGTAGCCCGAGCCACCGTTGGTGACCACAACGCCAATCACGGCACCGCGATTGATGAAGGCCGTTGCGCTGGCGCCACTGCCCTTGCCGCCCACCAAGATCACCTCAGGGGCGGCAGTGTACCCAGCGCCTCCATCAACCAAGGAGAGAGAAGTCACCTTGCCTGCATTGGCGCCAGTGGTTGCAAAGTTCGCGTTGGCGAGTGCAGCGGTCACGCCATTGCTGCTGAACCTCAGCAGTGGATTGGCCGTGTAGCCGGTCCAGCGATTCGTCAAAGGCGTCACCAGCGGAGCCACCACATAACCACTGCCCTGATTGGGGACCGAAACGGAACTGACGGATCCATCGGTGATTTGAGACACGGCGACTGCGGTGGTTTGCGCGGTGGCGCCCACCGTAATGGTTGGCACCGAGCTGTAGCCTTGGCCGCCGTCCAGAATCTGCACGGAGGAAATCACCCCCATGGATGCCTGCGCCTTGTCGGTTTGGGAAAATTGCGCGATCGCCTGAGCACCCCCCGCGCCGCCAGCTGCGGGTGAAACACCGCCAATGTCGTCAGCCAGTTCGATCGCCTCAACCTGGCCATCGGCGCTGATTCTCGCTTCGGCCCGGACCCCACCCAGCAGGCCGGCGGGGCCGCCGCTGATCACCACGACTGGCGGATAGGTGTAGCCCGAGCCAGACTGGGAGAGCGGCACCGCGGCAACTCGGCCATCAATGACCACGACGCTGGCTTGAGCGGCAAAGCTCGGTGTCCTGCCCACGACTCTGGCAACTGGAGGCCTCGCTGGGTTGTAGCCCGTACCACCAGCGGCAACCACCACGGAACTAATCACGAAAAAGTCGTCATCCACGACCAGACTTGGTGTCAGCCCATTGTTCTGAATCGTCCCACCGCTGAATGCGGCTGTAGGGGCAGAGGTGTAGCCATTGCCCGGATTGCTCACCGAAATGCCAGCAATCTTGCCATTGATCAGCACTGCGGTGGCTGTAGGAGCCGAGGTGGCCCCACCTCCAGTGATCGTCACCGTTGGTGCCACACTGTAAGTGCGGGCCAAATCCACAAAGTTGGCGGCATTGCCCTCCGCAGAAGGCGCCGTGCCTGCGGCCAGAACCGTGCCGCCGCTGAAAGTCAGGGTCGGCGCCGAGGTGTAACCGCGACCTGGGTCGGTGATTGTGATGGCATTGACCAGGCCTGAGGCATTGATTGATGCGCTGGCGGTGGCATCCACCTTGGCTCCACCGCCGCTGATCGTGACGGTTGGTGCCACCGAATAGGTCTGCGTACCGCTGGCGATGGTGAAACTCTGCGCGGTGACTCCGAAGGTGTCGGAGAGATCCTTGAAGTTGGTTGTATTGCCTGTGGCCGTTGGTGCCGTTCCAGCCACCAGGACAGTGCCGCCGCTGAAGCTCAGAGTGGGAGCCGAGAAGTAGCCGCTGCCCGGATTGACAATCTTGATCCCAGTGACCAGGCCGGAAGCATCAAGCACCGCAGTGGCCGTGGCATCGGCGATAGCGCCGCCACCGCTAATGGTGACTTTGGGCGCAACACTGTAAGTCTGGGTTCCGGAGGTGACCGCAAAGCTTTGGTCGGTCAGTCCGAAGGACGCTCCGTTGACCAGAACGAAACTGCGTGAGGACAATCCCAACGAAGGCGTAAGCGAAGCGCCACTTCCCACACTGGCGCCTGAAGCACCCGCCAGCGGATCAAAGCCGATGACTTGAATGCTGGGCCTCAGAGCCGTTGAATAGCCCCGGCCGGGATTGATCACATTGACCGAGGTGATGGCACTTCCGGTGACATTCACACTCAACTCGGCACCACCACCCACGCCGCCGCGGATGGAAACCGCAGGTGGCGATGAGGTGTTGAAAGCACCGCCCCCGCTGAAGTTCAGCAAGGGGGCCTGTGCATAGCCCGAGCCAGCACTGGTCACCACAACTCCGGTCACTTCCTGACTGATCTGGGCAGAGATGTTGCCCGTGTAACCGCTGCCTCTGTCCACTTCCTCAAAACTGTTGATGCTGCCATTGCCATCGAGCACGGCACGAAACACGGCAGGGCGTCCAAGCGCACCCGCGCCGGGGTCGCTGAAGTAAATCGTGGGCGGCTTGGTGTAGCCTGAACCTCCCGGGTCGGGAAATGTGGTGTCGAGAACCACGCTTTCCACATAGTCATTGCGCCGGATGACTCGGATGCGCGGCAGGGGGTTGAGTTGCGCGGTCATTGCCGCAGGACGCACGGGCGCGGTGTAGGACCAGTTCGTCGTATTCAACCCGCCCCAACTGCCTCCGCCGAAGTTGAACCACGAGCCGTCAAAGCTGCTTTGCGCCAACGCAGAGTTGAGGACGCTCAGCAGCATGAAGCCGAGGGCGAGCAAGGTCAGGGACAAGGCCCAACTCAACCAGGAACGAAGAAAATGCTTCGTGTTCATAAAAATCCTTTTGTAGCGCTGCACAGGCAGCATGATTTCAGGGGCGCATCTTGGCCACCAGGGCGGTGTAGCGCTTGACTGGAGCCGCTGCGGGCGGCGCGTCGAAATTGAAGTTCTGATCCTGCGAGGTGGCCACATCAATGCGAATGCGACGAAGGTTCGGGTTGGGTTGCAGGGAGTTGGCATTGCCTGGCATGGGCATGCCGATGGTCAGCTCTGCCTCATTGACCATTTGTGCTCTGGCCACAAAAGTGGCGTTGGTGGAGCTCTCCTGACGCAAGCCCTGATCATCAAAGAAAAATTTGATCCCGCCTGCCCTCGTGGCGCCCGCCATGTCGGCCCATGAGGCCCCTTGGAGATCGGAGGCAATGGAGTCAACAATGCGGGTGTGCGCCTGCTCGTTGAAGGTCTTGCGCGACAGCTCCAGACCATGAGGCAGAAGGCCCAAAATCGTGACCACTCCCAGACCCATGATGCCCACCGCCAACACCACCTCGACCAAGGAAAACCCGGAACGCGTGCGGGTCGGCAAAGCGACTGACTTGGGGGCGAGGGTTGGCTTCATGGTGGGCGCGCCTTAAAGAGTTGGAACGAACAGGATTGGACTCGGTTCAAGAATACCAAAACCAGCCCTCGCAGGTCAAACCAAATACATGGTAAATACCGCCTCTCCCGGGTCACCGCGGGAGGTCATCGCCAACTCAAGGCGTCACCACTTCGGCCGCACCTTGCAGCAATTCGACGCTGAAGCCCTCCAGGCCCTTGGCATCACGGCCAATGACCACGCTGATGGGAGTGACGCCAGCAGGCAACTCCAGTTCCAGCTCCGCTTCCGTCTTTGGCAAAATGCGATCGCCAACCACCACGGTCACGGCCTCAACGGAGCTCAGGCCTAGCCTCACCCTGCCCGCGCCCGGCAGCTTGAGCCCGAAGCGCGCAATCCTGGGGAACCAAGGGTACATCTTGATTTCACTCAGCTCGTTGAGCGGCAAGGATCCAGAGACTTGAGAGAAGCGCAGTTCCCAAGGGTACTGGCCGTCCTTCTCGTGCAGGGCATGCAAGCCGACATGGCGCACATGGTCAATGCTGTCGCGGCCGATGCCAGCCCCCATGACCTGCCAGGTCCGGACCAGGCGCTTGGTGCCAATTTTATAGGCGCCCTCGCGGCCCAGCTCGCTTAAAAACCGCACCAGATCCACGAATTCATCCTCGCGCAACGAGGCGGTGAGACCCGCCGGCATCATGCTCGCCGGGCTCATTTCACGCTTGGCAATCAAGGCCTTGGCAATTTTCTGCATCTGGTTGGCCGGGTCGCGCAGCACCAACTCCTGCCCGCCATCCTGCACCACGGCCCCACTGAAGACGCGACCATCCTTCAGGCTGACAATGCTCATGTGGTAACCCTCCTTGATCTTTTTGCTTGGCTCCAACAGGCTCTCAATGAGGTAATCCACGGGCGCGCTGCCGCCAATGCTCACCAGATTTGGCCCCAACACCCCACCGGCCTCGCCGATGGCGTGGCAGCTCTGACAGAGCAGATTGGCTCGGCGATAAATCACCTCTCCGCGCTGCGCGTTGCCGGAATTCTGCACCTTGGCCACCATCGCCGCCATGGCCGCTGGGTCCAGACTTTGGGCCATGGCCTTGACCCCACCGGCCTGACGCAGGGCAGCCTCCAGGCCTGCCGCTGTACCGCGGGTGCTCACCATGCGAATCGCCTCAACCGCAAACTCCGAGGGGATCTGCTTTCCCTGCAAGGCCTTGGCCAAGGTCTGCGGCAACTGCTTGTTCTGCATGAAGGCCGTCAGGATCTCCATGGCTGCCGGCACCGGCGCCTTGGCGAAAAACTCGATGGCGCGCTGCGCCGCCAAATTGGGCCCCACCTCCACCAAGCCCTTGAGGGCCAACGCCCGCGACTGCTCGCGACTACGGAAGGCCTCGTCAAAGAAATCGCGGCTGGCCGTCCCACCCAAGCGCACCAGTCCCTCGCGCGCGCCCTCGCGCACCCCACGCGGCAGCTTGGCATCATCAAAAATCTCCTGCAGCCTCGGCCTTGCGCCCTGCAGTTTCCAGGCCCCAGCTAGAATGGCGGCACGATGCACCACTTCCATGGCTGGATCGGCCAGCCATTGCGTCGCCAGAGCCTGCGCCTGCTCGGGGCGCACGCCACGCGTGGCCGCGGCCTTCACCAAGGCATCGAGCAAGCCCACCCGCTTGGAGGCAAACTCGGGGTCTTTGACCAACTCCGCCAACTCCGCGGCCTGCGCTGCGTCGGCCGCATCGCCGGCCATCGCCAACACTTCCCTGGCGTCCTCATCGGAAAGCCTGCCCGCACGCAGCGCTTCAAGCAGAGGCGTGAGCGCCTGCGGCGTCGAGGCCGCCTTCATCGCGTACACCAGATGCTTGGGCTTGCCGTTGAGCTTGAGCTTGCCTGAGAGCGCCAGCGGCAACCACACCGACGCCTGCTCCCGCGCAAAGCTCTCGAGCAGAAAATCCAGCGACTCATCCATCGGCTGATCCAGCGCCAGCAAAGCCACCTCAAGCGCCTTGGGCTGATGCATGTTCATCAAGCCTGCCACCGCCCACAACCGAACCAGTGGGTGCTCATCGCGCACGCCTTTTTCCAGGGCTTTGAGTGCGTCTCCCAACTCCTGCCAACGGTGGGTCAACATGCGGTAAGCCGCCGCCCTGGCCTCAGCCTGTGGGCTATCGGCCAACTGCCGCCATAGCTTGGGTGAAAAATGATTGAGGCCCTCGTGAGCCCAAGCCGCCTCTAGCAAATGATGCCAGTACTGCGGGTCGCCCGCATCCAAGGCCGCCGCCCAGGCCTTCAGGGGCTCAAGCACCTCGGTCGCACCGCGCTGACGCAACTCAAGCTTGGCAAAGTGCCGATTCCAGCGCCGTGGCGACTTCAAC
>JAURHS010000065.1 GCA_030833205.1 Prosthecobacter sp. | reverse complement strand
CGGCTCCACTCCCGGCCGCCATCGGCGGGCCGCGGCGCGGTCCACTGTGCCTCCAACCAAGGCAAGACCTTCTGCGCCCACTTCTCGCCGTGCGCGCGCAGACCCTCGCCGCTGAAGTGGACGCCCTGACCCTTGCGCTCGCGCAGCATTCCCTTGAGCGCATCGCTGTCAGGGCCTTGCAGGGCCATGTCAGCGCGCCACAGCGAAGCCTGCGCTCCGCGGATATCTTCGCTGCCCTCATCACCGGGCACATGATAGCTGGCCTGAGCCACAAACCAAGGTGCCTGCCAGCCGATGTCGCGGCGTGAGTCGTTGATGATTTTCTGCAGGTAGGCGGCATAGAGATTGCCGCTGAGGGTGCGTGTGCCGTCCTTTTGATTGGCGTCGCTCTCGCCCTGATGCCAAAGCAGGGCACGAAACCCCTGCGGGCCCAGGGCCTTCATGCGCTGCACCAGCATCGCATAGGCATCGCCCTTGCTCATCCACTCCCCGTTTTGCAGGCCTTGCACGCGGCCCAGGAGCGTTGGTGGATTGGGGAAGCGGCTGCCCTTGGGCAGCCATTCGCGCACGCTGGTGGCGCCAATGCCACAGGCCACGATTCCCACGGGGACTTTTTCGCGGGCGACCACCGCATCGGCAAAGGCCGGGATGAAGCTGCCGCCGCCGCCGCTGGCGCCGGGTTGCGGGTCATGGGCGATTTGCCAGCGGCCTGCGTTGAACGCGGCAACCAAGCCGGATTGCGTGCGCTGTTTCTCCTCGCCGTGATTTGCACTGTTGGACTGCCCGGCAATCACAAAGACCTCGCCGACACCAACATGCTGCACGCTGCCCTCAGTCAGGCTCTTGCCGTTCTGCGAGAGACGCAAGTCCATGCGCCACCAACCGCCGGCCGGAGCCTCAACTTGGCCAGTGAGCTGGCGGTTCTTCAGGCTGCCGCCGGCACGCAGCCAACCGCTGTCCTGCCCGTCCTTGGTGAATCTGGCCTCAAAGCTGATGCCCTCGCCGCCGAGATCCTCGCTGAGGTTGGCCGTGAAGCGAAGCAGGCCCTTGCCTGGGCTGCTTCGCTGAACCACCTGATAATCGCTGGGCGAGCTCAGGGTCAGGGATTGAGCGCAGTGTGCCTTGGCTGTGAAGCCAAGCAGCAGCAATGCCAAGGTCAGGGTGGTGTGTGTCATGGAGTGCTGTCGCGTCATGGCCATCGTCATGCAGACCATGGTCGCCCGGGGCTTGCAATGCTTTTTAGGGCGGTGAGCTCTCGGGTGGATGTTGGGGTCTTGCCCAATCGTTGGGTGTCGCAGCGAAGACCTCTGGGCCATCACTGAGCCAGCACCTTGCGGCCTCGAATCTGGCGGAACTGGCGACTGGTGACGATGGCTTCGATGAGGCTGCCAAACTTCAGGTCGCTGCCAATCATCGCATCGAGCAGGGGCTTGTCCGAGAGTTGCACGCTGCGACCAAGGGCGTAGCCCAGCAACTTGCGGCAAAGCTGGCGGGCAAAGTCATCGCGGCGCTTGGTGAGCAAATGCTCGCGCAGTGCGGGCATGCCGCTGATCTGTGCGCCATCAGGCAGGACGCTTTGGGTCTTGGCCTGCCGCGCGCGGCCAATGGCATCAAAGCCCTCAAGGGCGTAGCCGTAGGGATCAATGCGGCGGTGGCAGCCGGCGCAGTTGGCATCGCGACTGTGCCGCTCGATCAACTCGCGTTCACTCAGCCCCTCCGGGGGTTGCTCGGGCAGGACGGGAACTCCCTTGGGTGGAGCGGGCAACTTCTCGCCCAGCAACACCTCGGTGACCCAGGTGCCACGCAGGATGGCGCTGCTGCGCGACGCGCCGCTGTGGCGGGCAAGGGTGGCGGCAAACCCAAGCACTCCACCGCGCCCCAGTGCATGCATGCCCTCAACCCTTTGCCAGTCTGCGGTCTTGGGCTTGAGGCCATAGAACTTGGCCAGAGCTGGATTGACGAAGCTGTGATCCGCCTCGAGCAGGCTCAGCACGGATTGGTTGCGCGTGATCAAGTCCTGCCAAAAGCGCATGACTTCCTCCTGCATCGCCTCACGCAGGCCGCCAAACTCAGGAAAGTGACGCTCGCTTTTTTCCTCAAGGCTGGCCACATCGCGCACCTGCAGGTATTGGCAGCCAAACTCCAGGGCCAGGCGCTGCACGCGCGGATCCTTGAGCAGGCGCGTGGCCTGTGCGGCGAGGATGCCTTGGTCCTGCAGATTGGCCTTCAGGAGCTCTTCGTCCGGCGCACTGGACCAGAGGAAATAACTCAGGCGGCTGGCCAAGGCCTCGTTGGGCAGGGGGGCGGTTTGTTCTGCGGCCCTTTCTCCACGATACAAAAAATGCGGTGAGGTCAGCAGGCGCACGAGCATCAGGCGCGGTTCAAAGCGCAACAGATCCTGCTGTTGCTCTGGCGTCAAGGCACGCCTCCAGAGCCTCGGGGCCAGGGCAAGCACGGCCTGTTTTTGGGCGGCCACGGCCTGCAGTCGTTGTTGTTTGAAGCGCTCGGCGGCCTCCAGGATGGGTTGGCGCAGGGGCTCAAAGGCACTGGGCTTGGCGTCCTGGGTGGCAAACTGAAAGAGCTGCTCGAAGACATCAACTTGTTTCAGCGGCGCCTCGCTGACAAAGAGCAGGTCCTGCCAGAGTTCGTCGAGTCTGCGGCTTTCCTCGTCGCTTAAGATCAGGCGGCGCAGGGCCTCGTCCTCGCGGTAGAACAGGGTGAGGGTGACCACCTCGTCCACAGGCACGATGCGCTGATAACAAAGCGCGATGGGAAACAACGCGCGGAATTCATCAAAGGCCTTGAGGAAGCGTTGCTCGGCTTGGCTTCCTGCGTTGACCAGAACCGGCACACTGTGCTCGGTGCGCAGGTTGTTGTCGCTCCATTGCCCATTCTTGATCGCATTGCTCGACTGTCCGGGAAGCAGTTCGATGCCGCTTGCCGGCCGTTGGCTGAGCACTTGCATCTGCACGCTGCCTTCACCGGGGTTGGCCAGGCGACCACTGACCACAAACTCAGCGTCCTTGGCCAAGGCCGACGGGATCTTGATCTCGAGAACCTGCGGTGCCCTTGCCTTGATTTGTTGCGCACTCTGGCTCGCCGGCCAGGCCTTGAGGAAGGGGCGCAGCAGGGCGGAGTTGAGCGGGAAATCCTGCTCCAGGTGCCGGCGCACGGCGCGCGCAAGCTCCGGGCTTGGGCTGCGGCGCCAGGCCGCGATGGGCGCAGGCAGGTCAGGGGCCGCATCCAACTCCGCAGGCTGGCTGAGGAAATGCCATGGGCCATGCGGGTTGCCCTTGAGAATGTCAGGCGAGACATCGGCGGCCAAGTCCCAGCGTCGGGTTCCGTGTTGCAGGCGCAGGTTCACGGCAGTGAGGTCACAGGCATGATTGCCATCGCGAGGGCCAATGACCAGGGCCAGGACTTGTCCTGCTTGCAGGTTGACATTCTCAAAGGGGCCGAGCTTGACCAAGGTTGCGCCCTTGGTGACGCCCTTGGCCAGAACCTCACTGCTGTGGCCGCGGCGCAGCTCCAGGGCCCAGGTGACGCCATTGCCGCATTCCGGATGGGCGTCGCTGAGGTCGCCTTCAATGCGCAGGCTCATCGGGGAAGGGCAGCGCCAGGCCAGCAAAACAGCGCGGGTTGGCGAAGGATGGGCGGCGATGCCATGGGCCTTCATGAGGCCCGGTGTGCGCACGCTGCTGTCTGAGGAATTGGCCAGCACGCTCATCGCCTGATCGCCCTGCCATCCCTTGATGAAGTTGTAGTCGGGGGTGCCCTGCATCTTTTTGCCCAGCAGCGGCTGCAGCTCAGTGCCACCAAGGCCAAGGTAATTGCGCCAGGCACTCAACAGCTGCGCATCGGCATCGCTGCGGTTGGCGGCAATGGCGTTGAGGCAGGCTTCACTGTGGAGAATGATCTCGGCGCGTTTGCCCTCAAGGTAAGTCGTGAGTTGTGGCAGCTGCGCCAGGGGCAGATCAGGTCTGCCCGCAGCAACCAGTCTTGGGTTTTCCCAGATCACCTCGTCACCCACCTGGCCATCGCCGGCGTTGCTGCTGCAGAGGTAGAGCAGGTTGTCCTTGCTGCCATCGAGCTTGAGCCGCATCTCGTGGCGTTGGGCAATGGGGTTGACTGGCTCCTGCCAGGCCTTCGGCCCGTTTTGTTTGCCGATGTGGCCGACATTGGCGAAGCGCCAGAGCACCTGTTGCCAGAGCTCCACATCCGTTGCGGCAAGTTGGCCTGCCTTGAATTTTTTTCGCAGGGGATCAAGCAGCAGGGAGGGCGGACCGCTGTGCAGGGCCCGGTCCAAGAGGTCGAGGTACTTGGCGCTCAAGGTCTCCTTCTTGCCCTTGCCCTGGAGGGCCTTGAGATAGGCCTCAAGAGGCAGACGCCCGCTGCCCGTGCCCGTGTCGAGTTTGATGCCTTGGGCCACGGTGATGTTGCCCTCGCCCTGGCCGCTGTGCCGGTCGTAAAAGGCGCGAATTTCAGCGAGAAGCTCGTCTGTCCAATCCCGCGCCGAGGTGCTGTTGGACCAGCGCAGGCCGCGCGGCGTGAATACGGCGTGGGCGGCGACCTGTTTGGCGGCCTCGAGGTACTTGTCAAGCAGGGCGGGAGACATGACCAGAGCCGCGCCCTGATTGCTGAAGCCCTCGCCCGCCGCACCGTCGATGGGAAATTCACGCGCTGGATCCAGGCTTGGCAGGCCGGTGATGTCGCGCAGGCTGTAGGTGTACTCGGCATTGCTCAAGCGCCGCAGCAGCACGGGACCAGGGTCGCCAGCCTGCTCAAGGGCCAATTGATCCAGACTGCTGCGCACCCAGGTGATGAGTTCCCGACGCTCCTTGGTTGTGGGCTGCGGTTCTTTTTTTGGTGGCATTTCCCCCAGCTCGATTTGTTCAAGCACCTGCTCCCAGACTTGGGGGTGGCGGCGCAGTTCTGCGCCTTCCAGATCCAGCTCGCCCTTTTGTTTTTCGGTGCTGTGACAGCTGAGGCAATGCCGCTTGAGCGTGTTGGCCACGGCAGCGGGCGGCAGCAGGGGTGAGGCAGCCTGAGCCGCTGCAGCGGCAAGCCAAAGGATGGACAGGCCGTGGCGCATCAGACCTCCTCCAGCAATTGCTTGGCGTCGCCAAAGGTGTTGGGGCGGACATCCATCCGGTCCATCAGCGAGAGGAAGAGGCGGCAGAGTTGGCGCTCGGGTTTGCCGCGGTAATCCAGCACGCGGCCGCCGCGAATGCCGGCCCCCTTGCCGCCAATCACCACGATGGGCAGTTCGTCGTTGTTGTGTTTGGCTCCGGCCATCATGCTGGAGCAGTGCATGAGCACGGTGTTGTCCAGCAGGCTGCGTTCGCCTTCGCGGATGGCATCGAGTCTGCGCGCGATGTAGGCCACCTGCTCCATGAAGAGTTGGTTGACCCGCAGGTAGTCCTCGCCGTCGCTGTGGCTGAGCAGGTGGTGGATCATGTAATCAATGCCATGACCGGGCTGCTGCAGGCTGGGGAGGTTGGGGAAGCGCAGGGCGCTGTGGTCGTTGTTGAGCTTCAGGGTGCTGACTCGGGTGCTGTCGGTCTGAAAGCCCAGCACCAGAATGTCGCACATCAGGCGCATGTGCTCGGCGATGTCCTGGGGGATGCCATCGGCAGGGCGCGGCATGTTGGGCTTCTGCAGCGTGGGTCGCCAGCCCTGCAATTCACCGCGCTTGCCGGCGCCCTCAATGCGGCGCTCGACTTCGCGCACGCTGTCGAGGTATTCATCGAGCTTGCGTTGATCACTGCTGCTGATGCCTCGGCGCAGGTCCTTGGCATCGGCAAGCACGGCGTCGAGCACGCTTTGATCCGCCGGTGAGGCCTCGTCCTTAAACAGGCGATCAAAGGCCAGGGCAGGGTAGAGTTCGAGAGGGGTTGGTGTGCTCGGCGATGACCAGGAGATGTGCGAGCTGTAAAGCATCGAATAATTCTTGTGCACCGAGGGATTGGATTTCTCACAGGCCAACACGAGGCTGGGCACCTTGGTGCTGCGGCCGTGGGTCTGCGCGATGAGTTGATCAAAGCTGGTGCCTGAACGGATTTCGCCGCCGCTGGCAATCGGCGCACCGGAGAGCATGTTGCCAGTCTGCGAGGAGTGGATGTTGCCCTTGCGGGCTTCCTCATGGTAAAGCCCGCTGACAAAGAGCAGGCGCTCGCGGAAGTCGCGCAGGGGTTCGAGCACGCGGCCAAGCTCCATCGCCTTGCCCTCGCCACGGGCCCACCATTCCTTGGACTGGAAGCCGTTGCCTGAGAAGGTCACGCACAGGCGCATGGGAGCCTCACTCGCCGGGCGATGGCGGCGGGGTTCGTCGCCCCAGACATTGAGCGATTCCATCCAGGGCAGGGCCATGCTGACGCCGCTGCCACGCAGGAAGGCGCGGCGGCTGAAGCGGGAGGTATTCATGAGAGTGAGGGGAAGTTGATGTGAAGTGAGCGGTGTTTATTGGCCGGATTGAAGTGGCAGCCATTCGCGCCAGTTGAGGATGTGCTCGCGCATCTTGCTCTCGCTGAGGCTGGCGTTGTGGCTGCTGAAGGGCTTGAGCAGGCCTTCGTGCGCGCAGGCGGTTTGCTCGCAGGTGTCGAGGCGTTGGCCCTGATGCTGGCGGTGCAGGCGCCCCAACCAAAGTTCAAGTTCGCCGCGCATCGAGCGCCAGAGCTTGAGCAGGCGGCCATTGCCGCTGGCGGTGAGGATGAGTTCATGGAACTCGAGATCCAATCGGGTGACCTCGGCAAGGCTGCGGGCGCGGCGGGTGGCGGCGATGTTGGTCCGCAGGGCGTGAAGATGCGGCTGGATCTGCGCGGCTGCCAGCCTTGCCGCCATGGGCTCCAGGGTCAGGCGCAGTTGCAGCAATTCCTCAAAGTCCCTGGGCGAGAGTTGGCGCACGAAGGCTCGACCGGTGTCGCTGAAGACCACCAAGCCCTCGCGCTCCAAGGCAAAGAGGGCCTCACGCACCGGCACCCGGCTGACGCCCAGTTCACGGGCCATGGCGGACTCTGCCAACAGCGCGCCTGGGGCGATGGCGCCGCTTAGAATGCGGCGGCGCAGATTGGCCAGCGCCAGATCGGAGCGCGGTTTGACGGCAGAGTCGGTTTTGATCGCTTTGACTGGCATCGCAGATTAAAACGGTATACCATTTGGATTCCTTGCAACAACAAAACGGCGCCGCTGTTGAGGGCGGCGCCGCTGGGGCAAGGGAGGTGGGTTGCCGACGCGATCAGAGGCCTTCCTTGAGTTTGGCGATCAGGAATTCGGCGTTGGTGGCAGGCACTTTCTCGGTGGTGCCGTTGTAGTGCAGGATGCAGGTCACGCCATTGGCCTGGCAGTGTTTTTGCAGCATGAGGCCGAAGTTGGCGCTGTGGGTGGGGTCCTTCTCATCCTTGCCGAGATTGGGCGGGCCGCCGTAGGTCAGATAGACGGGTGGGTCGTCGCTGCTGACCAAGGCATAGGGCGAGTACTCGGCGATCCATGGCAGGATCTTGGGCCGGGCGGCGATGAAGGCGTCGAAGTTGGGGTAGTCTTCCTTCTTGAGGAAGGCATGGCCGCCGTATCGGCTGTTGGGGGTCCACTCGCGCATCTGCTGCGGGTCGAGGGTGGTCTGGGCGCCGCTGACGGCAGCGCACCAAAGGCGTGTGGATTGGCGGGCGATGGGGTCGCTGCTGTTGGGGTCGGCGAGATCGGGGTGGAAGGCCAGCCAAAGGCTGGAGCATGCTCCGGCGCTGCCGCCGCTGGCGCCGATGCGCTTGCTGTCGATGTTCCATTCAGCGGCCTTCGAGCGCAGGGTCTGCAGCGCGCGCGCGGCGTCGTGCAGGGGGGCCTTGACGGGCGGCACCACTTCCTGCGCCTGGGAGATGTAGCGGTAGTTGATGCTGGCCACGGAGATGCCAGCGGCAAGGTAGGGCTTCACATCAATGCCGGCCTTGTCGCCGCCCATCCAGCCACCGCCGTGAATGAAAAACAGCACGGGCGTGGGCTTGTCCGACTTGGCCTGCCAGAAATCCATCACATTGCGCTCGGCTGGGCCGTAGCGGAAATTGGCTGCCGTGGGCGGCGGGTTCTTGGGGTAGCTGCGCGCCTTGGGGGCGGCTTTGGCGCCTGGTTTGGCAGCGGCTTTTGCTGCGGGTTTGGCGGCTGGTTTTTTGGTGGGGGCCTTGGCGTTTTGCGCAGCCAGAGGCAGCGCCAGCGCGAGGGCGAGGAGGGCGGGGATGGGCTTCATGGGAATGCAGTCAACGATGGCCTGCTCGGCGCTCTTGCGTCAAGCGCCATGACCACACTACTCCCTGGGCCCTGTCTGCTCCCTGACCCTGCTTAGGCCTTGCTGGGTTGCTTGAACTTCGGGCTTTGGCTGAGGAACTGGGTGGGGTTGTTCCAGGCGACGCGCTCGATCATGGCCTGGGTCCAACCGCGCTGGCGCATCATCTGCAGGGTGCGCGGCACGGCCAGCGGGTCGCTGATGCCCCAGTCGCAGGCGCTGTTGATCCAGAGTTGTTCGGCGCGGAAGTTCTCGAGAATGTCAATCGCGCGGGCCGGGGTGCATTTGCTTTCGGGGTAGAGGGTTAGCCCGGCCCAGAAGCCCTGTTCCAGCACCATGCCGGCGGTGTGCTCTTCCACATGGTCAACCAAGACGCGCCCGGGATTGAGGCCGCTGAAGTTTTTCAGGGCGTCGAGGATGAGGCGGGTGCCCTTGCGTTTGTCTTCGAGGTGCGGGGTGTGGATGAGGACAAGTTGCTGGTGGTCCTGCGCCAGTTGCAAGTGCTGCTCAAAGACCTTGAGTTCATTGCGGCTGTTTTTGTTCAGGCCAATCTCGCCAATGCCAAGCACATTGGGTTGGTTCAGAAACTCAGGGATCAGCGCCATGACTTCGGCGGCCAATGCCGTGTCTTCAGCTTCCTTGGGGTTGATGCAAAGCCAGCTGTAGTGCTCGATGCCAAAGCGTGCGGCGCGCTTGGGCTCGTACTGGGTGATCTGGCGGAAGTAGTCGGCGAAGCCCTGCGCGCTGGCGCGATCAAAGCCGGCCCAGAACGCAGGTTCGCAAATCACCGCGCAGCCGGCCAGCGCCATGCGCTCGTAGTCGTCGGTGGTGCGACTGACCATGTGGCCGTGGGGTTCGATGTAATTCATGAAGGCAGGCGTGGCGATGAGTTGATGAGGCGCTTGGCAGGCAGGCCTCAGGCGCGCAGATGGGGAGGCGGGTTGGCGCCACAGGCTCCCTTGACGGTGGCCACGGGCAGCGGTTCGCTGCTGGGGTCGCTGAAGCTGTCGAGCACGGCCTTGGCACGCTGGGCCTGGGGCAACTGCAGGCAGGCAATCGCCTCGCGCAGGGCCTGCACGCGGAAGTCGTCCTGTTGTCCGGCGCGCTCGACACGATCCAGGAAGGCCGCAAGGTCAATGAGCTTGCTGCGCGCGTCCATGAAGCCCAAGTCCACCAGATTGACGGTCTTGGGCGCGGTCCATTGGCTCATGAGTGTTGCAGGTTGGGGGTTGGCAATGCCGCGTCGCTTGATCAAATGGTCATGGCGCTGTAGCCACCGTCCACGACCATTTCATGGCCGGTGATGAAGCTGCCGGCAGGAGCGGCGAGAAGCAGGGCGGCGCCCACCAGCTCACGGGCCTCGCCGAAGCGGTTCATCGGGGTGTGGCCCATGATCTTGGCGATGCGCTCGGGCACCAGCACCTTTTTGTTTTGTTCGGCGGGGAAGAAGCCTGGCACCAGGGTGTTGACGCGGATGCCGTTGGGAGCCCATTCACGCGCCAGATTGCGGCTGAGGTTGTGCACCGCGCCCTTCGACATGCTGTAGGTGAAGACACGGCTCAAGGGGATCAGGCCGGACATGGAGCCCAGGTTGATGATGCTTGCCGCAACCTTCTGCTCGACGAAGTAGCTGCCAAAAACCTGACAGGCCACGAACACGCTGCGGGTGTTGATGTCCATGATGCGGTTGTATTCCTCCTCGCTGATTTCAAGGAAGGGCGTGGCGCTGTTGACACCTGCGCCGTTGACCAGAATCTGGCAACCGCCACTGCGCTCCTGCACCTGATCCAGCAGCAGTTGCAAATCAGCGCGCTTGGCCGCGTCGGCGGCCACGAAGTAGCCCTTGCCGCCAGCGGCATGGATGGCATCGAGGCGGCGCTCGGCCTTGGCGGCGTCGCGGCCCACGAGAACCACCTCGGCGCCGGCCTGGGCAAAGCCCTCGGCGATCGCACCGCAGAGTTCGCCGGTGCCGCCGATGACCACGGCGGTCTGGCCCTGAAGGGAAAAGAGTTCGAAGATGGAGGATGACATGGGTGAGATGGGGGGAAGGGTGGAGAGTTCAACCGCGGGCGGGCCAAGCGGTTGTGCTTGTGGACTGCATTACACGCGAATCACCAGTTTGCCCACATGCAATCCGCTCTCAAGACGGCGGAAGGCCTCGATGGCCTGATCGAATTCATAGGTGCCGTCAATGACGGGTTGCCAGCGCTCGCGGCCCATGGCGTCCACCACTTCGGCGAGCATGGCGCGGGAGCCGACATAGATGCCGTTGAGGTCAATTCCCTTGCGCAGAACCTGCACCGTGTTGATCTCGCCCTTGGTGCCGGTGAGCACACCAATGAGGGCGATGTGACCACCAAAGCGCACCGCATGCAGGGAGCGATTCAGGGTCTGCGCGCCGCCAATCTCCACCACATGGTCCACGCCAACGCCGCCGGTTTGGGCCAAGGCCCATTCATCCCAGGCAGGATCGTTGCGGTACTGGTGCACCGCATCGGCACCGAGGGCACGCAAACGCGCGGCCTTCTCCGGGCAACTGGTGGTGGCCAGCACGCGGGCTCCGGCGGCCTTGGCCAATTGCAGGGCAAAGATGGACACCCCGCCGCTGCCAAGGATCAGTACGGTTTCACCGGCCTTCACGGGGCGGCGTACGCGCAGGGCCTGCCAGGCGGTCACTGCGGCACAGGGCAGAGTTGAGGCGGCATCGAGGCTGATGCCGTCGGGGAGGGGAACGATGCTGGTGGCCGGCAGGGTGATGAACTCCCGCAGCACACCGTCGCAGGCGCCGCCAAGGGCCGCTGCCGAGTGTTCCCTGGAAAATTCACCCTCAAGCCAGGTGGGCATGAAGGGGATGACCACGCGTTGTCCTGGCAGCCAGCCTCCGCAATCCGGGCCCACGGCGAGAACCTCACCGGCAGCATCCGAGCAGGGAATGCGCGGCAGCGGCCCGCTGATGCCGTGCAGGCCCATGACATTCATGTAATCCCGGTAATTGAGGCTGCAGGCCCGCACGCGCACGGTGATCTCGCCGCGTTGCGGCTCCGTGGGGTCCTCGAGTTCGACCCGCTCAAGGCTGGCCAGACCGTCTTTGCCCGTGATTTGGTACGCCTTCATCCCTTTCTTGTAGCCAAGGCAGCCGCCTTGACAAGCCCCAAGGGTCTTGGGGATTACCTTGGTCGAATTCAGGCCCTCGCTCCTGCCATGATTGGGGCTGGGCTGGCGGTTTTCGTTCCGGATCGCTGAGGATCAGAGGGCAAAGACGGAGTCAATCGGGTGGTCCCGCAGAAAAAACCCAAAGCTTGCAGTTGCATCGTGCCTCTGCCTGCACTAAAAACCCGGCCCTGCTTTCGCAGCCCATGCTCGGGTGGCGGAATTGGTATACGCGCAAGACTAAGGATCTTGTGCCGAAAGGCTTAAGGGTTCGAGTCCCTTCCCGAGCACCACTCCCTGAAATTCAGGGAGAAGGCCTGTGATTTTCTTCGCGGTTCAACGACGGTCGGGGGATTGTGGCAGCGGCGGGCGGTGGCGCTCAATCATGGAGTGAAAGTCGCCGAGATTGTAGGGACCGTAGTAGGCCTGATTGAGATCCACCTCTGCGACCACCACGCTGCCCCACTGCTCGCCCTTGGCCAGCGCTCTGCCGCCTTGATCGTAAATGGCGGTGTGCATCCATCCGGCATCGTGATTCATGAAGGTGCTGCTGACCAAAAAGACATGGTTCTCACAGGCCCGAGCCTGTGCCAGCAGCGGGTTGCAGCCCCAGACTGGCCAGGCAATGATCTGTGCGCCGTTCTTGGTCAACTCGCGAGCCACCTCAGGAAAGAAGCCATCGTAGCAGATCATCATTCCAATGCGCCCCAAGGCGGTGTCAAAAACGGGGTAGTCCTGCCCCGGTGCAATGCCCTTGGCCGCCTCGCCCGGGGGCAGTGACACCTTGCGATATTTGCCAATCAGCTTGCCATCAGGTCCCAGCAGCACGGCGGTGTTGTAAACCAGATGAGCGGCGCGCTCATAGAGACTGAAGACCAGATGCAGTTGGTGTTGTTTGGCCAGGGCGGCGAAGTGATCGGTGGACGGGCCGGGAATGGACTCGGCGAGGTCGGTGGGGTTGGCCTTCACATTGGCCGTGGGCACGGTCTCGCCCAGCACGATGAGGTCAGCTCTTTGAGCGGCGGCCTGCGCGATGAGGGGCGCAAATTCCGCGCAGTTTTCTGCCGGGGATTTGCCGCTGGGGCGATGATGCGCTGCCGCCAGACGCAGTTTGCGTGCGGGAGGTGCGGGCACTTCAGTGAGAGTGATGTTGCGCCACTTCACGCTGCCGCCCGGAGCCCATTGCAGGTGCAACTCAAGGACGGCCTGCGCGCTTTTGGAAGGGGCGCGGTACAGACCACTGACTTGAGTCCAGCCCTCAGCATCACAGGCCCCATCCACCGGGTATTCCGGCTCGGCGCTGGGCATGGGCAGGTTGGCAATCAGGTACTGCGGAGCGCTGTCGAGTTTCACGCCCTTGCCCTCGGCATCCTGCCAGAGCAGGCGAACCAGGCAACTTTGACGAGGGTTGAGAACGCCCTGTGTTTGGCGCTGGGCCTGCACGCGATAGTAGGCCCCGCCCCTGATGGGGAATCGGCGTTGGTACCAGCCGTCCAAACCTTCGCGCTGATCATGGCGAATGCCGAGAACCCCGTCGTCGCTGCGCAGAAACTGCGGCCGAATTTCAGCACGCGGGCTCTGCTCGGTCCATGGTTCCTCAGCCAGAGAGCGATTCAGGCAGGAGGTGCTCAGGCAGAGAATGGCAATCAGGCAGGGGATTGAGTTCATGGCGCGTGCTCAGGAGATGGTCGGTGCAGCCTGCTGCAATGGCAGTGGCCCAAGAACACAACGCGCAAGCGGCAGGCAGCCTTCGGATCGGGCGCAAAAGAATGATGAGCTGTGTCCATGAACAAGGTTGTTAAAAAAAAGTGAACAGTTGGTTAACCCTTCAATTGACGCTGCCAAAACTCTCGAGTAGTCCCGGCCAACACCACCGCCAGTCGAACTCCGCCGCAACCCCACCCGTCCCAACCCCACCCAACTCTAAACCAGTCTAAACAACGCTACAAAACTCTACCAATGAACGCAATACAACCCATCAAAGCGCCTCAAGGCCCGGAG
Organism: Prosthecobacter sp.; assembly: GCA_030833205.1. GTDB lineage: Bacteria > Verrucomicrobiota > Verrucomicrobiia > Verrucomicrobiales > Verrucomicrobiaceae > Prosthecobacter. The sequence continues at coordinate 6,559 of JAURHS010000065.1, read as the reverse complement.
ACTCGCAAGTTTCTGGCCTGGATCGAGGGCGAGCGGGCCAAGGGCCTGCAGGACATCAGCTTCTTCCCCCTGAACACCGCCCACTCCACCGTCGAGACCTTCAGTGGCGAGGTCAATCGCCTCCTCGAGGCTCCAACCCTGCCCGATCCCGACCTCTTCCGATGAAACCACCAGGACATCGGCTCTGCGACGCCTTCCTCATCGCCAGAAGTGTGGTGGATCAGGTTGCAGGTCGGCAGGTCCCACCTCCCTGGGAGATGCCGCTGAGCGCCGTCCTGGAGCACACCAAACGCGTCTTGCCGGAGCTGCAGATTGATTTGCAGCGCCGTGACTTCGCTGCTGACCAAGTGGCCTCGGCCCTCTTCCGCTACCCTCAGCGCGCCCTCATTCTCTACGCAGGCAGCCTCAACATCTGCTGGCGGCGCTTCGCCCTTTGCAAAGAGTTGGCTCATCTGCTCATTGACGACAAGGGCGGGCGTCATTTCAGCACCGATGGCGAGGCCATCATCTCCGAGTTGATCACCCAGATTCCCCACCTCGAGCCGGAGAGCGAAATGTCCTCGGAGATGGTCACGGTGCTGATCGCCATGGAGATCCTCTTGCCATGGCGTCAGCGCAGGGCCCTGCTTGAGACCTCAAGATTGCACAGCGATGCCCACTTGGCCCTGCGTTGCCGAGTGCCGGAGAAGTTCATCCATCATCTGCTTCACACCGACTACCTCCCATTCTCGCAGAGCCTCAACGAGCGTCTCGATGGGGAGGCGCAGAGCAGCTTCGATGGGATGAGGGATGGCAACGCTGTGCTGTACGGTCGGGCATTGCTGGGTGAGAGTTGATGCCCACAAAAGACGAATGTGGCGATGGCTTTTGCGGCCAAGGTCCGAGGCTCCAGCGCTGGGGCTGAGAGGCCATTGAGCCCAATGAAAAGATCGGCGGCTGCGTTCAGCTCAGGGTGGATGCAGCAGCGTTTTTGCCGCGGACCCTGGCCCCCGCGCAGCCTCGTTCGTGGGGGCACCGCGCGTGAGCAAGCGGGCCAAGCATTCTGGCAGCGCAGCCGCGCTTGACCAAGAGACTTTATGCCGTTGGCCAAATCGCAGCGATCCAGTTCAAGAGCCTCAGCGGCCACGCAGGCGGGTGAATGCCCCCGATGCGCCGCAGGCTCCGTCCATGCGCAATGAAGCGGTCAATGGGCGAGGAGGAACTCAGCGGCCACGCAGGCGATTCCATAGCCCACGCACGCCGGTCTTGGCTTCGTCTTTGCCGCCCGCGCCTGAACCGCTGCGCTCGCCTTGGCGGGACGCGGATCCTCCGCGGTTGGAGTTGCGGCTGCCCGCAGCATCAGAGCGGCCTGGGGCACGCTGGCCCTCGCGCCCACCTGGGGAGTTGGGCCCGCGGCGCTCGCCGGAGCTTGGTCCCCGTCCAGGTCCTGAGGCCTTGGGCTGTCTGCTGCGATTCTCGCCGCCGTCTTGATTGCCGCGTGAATCACGGCCGCCGCGCTGCTCGCCGCGTCCTCCGCGCTGCTGGCCACGGCCCGATGGGCCACGCTGTTGGCGACGCTCCGGGCGCTCGTCGCGCTCATCCGGGCTGGCGCTTGGGGCGGCCTTGTAGTCAAAGCCCTCCGCGCGCTTGCGCACCAGTCCACGCCCAATGAAGCGCTCCAACTTGCGCAGGTCCTGCATTTCATCGGGCGAGACAAAGCTGATCGCATCACCGACAGCCTGCGCCCGGCCCGTGCGTCCAATGCGGTGCACATAATCCTCGACGATGTGGGGGAAGTCGAAGTTCACGACATGGGAGATGCCGTCCACATCAATGCCGCGTGCGGCAATGTCAGTGGCCACCAGCACGCGCACCTTCCAGGACTTGAAGTCCTCAAGGGCGCGAAGACGCTGGTTTTGGGAGCGGTTGGCATGCAGCGTGGCACAGGTCACTCCACCCTTGTTGAGGCGGCGTGCAATCTTGTCCGCACCGTGCTTGGTGCGGCTGAAAACCAGCACCATTTGCAGTTTTTCATCCTCGAGCAGATGCCCGAGCAGATCCATCTTCAGGTGCTTGGGCACCTCGTAAACCCACTGGGCCACGGTCTCGGCGGGGGTGGAGCGGCGGCCCACCTGCACAATCTTGGGCTGGTGTTGAAACTCATGGGTGATGGCCTCAATCTCCTTGGAGAGCGTGGCAGAAAACAGCAGGGTTTGGCGGTGCTTGGGCAGCTTGCTGATCACGCGCCGGATGTCGGGGAGGAAGCCCATGTCCAGCATCCGGTCGGCCTCATCGAGCACCAAATGCTCAAGTTGCGAGAAGTCCGCGCAACCCTGATCCATGAGGTCCAGCAGACGACCAGGGCAGGCGATCACGATTTCAGTGCCAGCGCGCAGGGCATCTTTCTGCGGTCTCTCTCCCACGCCACCAAAGATGCGTGCGACCTTGACCGGCATGTGCTTGGCGTAAGCCATGATGTTTTCCTCGATCTGGGCCACCAACTCACGAGTGGGGGCCAGCACCAGCACGCGGGTGCGGCGGCGGTTGCTTGCCGCAGGCTTGGTGAGTTGAGTGAGGATGGGCAGGGTGAAGGCCGCGGTCTTGCCAGTGCCGGTTTGGGCAATGCCGATCACATCGCCTCCCTTGAGAATCACAGGAATCGCTGCGCTTTGAATGGGCGTGGGCTCGCTGTAGCCTGCCTCGGCAATGGCTTGCAAAATGAGGGGATCGAGGCCCAGGGCGGCAAAAGACATGCCTCCTAGTACCGAGCGATGGCCTTGGCGCCAGTGGTTTGATCGGCCGACTGCCAAATCAAACGGGAGACCAAGCCCAAGTGGTTACCGTGGTTGCAACAGGTCATCCACAGAGGTCTTGCGCTGGGTTTGAGATCTTACCTTCGAATGCCAATCTTCGCCAATCTTCAACACCACGGTTTCCACGCGGGTCTTGCGGTGGTCGGTAATCAGGCCAGCGTAAAGGAGCAGAACGGCGAGCGGCGCACGCATGCCCAGGAGCAGTGAAGAGACGGCCATGAAGATCTGGTGGAGGCTCTCAGGGAATGCAGCGATGAGGCAGTATGGGAGCAAGATCAAAAGCGGCAAAGAAATGCAGATGCAGTTGGTTGGTAAGTCAGCGAGCAAGTCTCTCGACAAGACGATGAGGATCACCCAGATCATGAGCGAAAACAGCAAGGCCTGTGGCGCATGGGTGGTGGAGGTGTTACTGGCAGTCAGCAGAAGCCACAGCTCAAGCGCCAGACTAAGAAAGATCGCCACAGATGAGCCGTAGAGAATGTGGGCTTGATCAGCCCAGTTTCTCAACTCCTTGGCGTATATCTGTGGTTGATTATCCGCCTCTGCCTTGAGATTCCATCGCTGGATGATCCTGCGGATTTCAGAATCGTCAATCTGCAGTGCCCTGAAGCCATTGAGAAGCTGCGGGTTTTTCCAGGACTCGAAGAACGGGATCAGCAAGGCGCGGGTGATGGCATGGATCAGGATGCCGAAAACCAGAGTGATGGCGCCAAACTGAAGCTCTGAGTGTTTTGTGTCTTGAAGCCAACAAGCTGATGACTCCAGTCCTCTGAGGCTGATGACAAAGACAACACCGCAGGCCCACTGCCTGATGAGTTGATTCACCGACAAGTCATCAGGCCAGCTCGACATGCTTGAGTTTGGTTTTGGTTGGGTCCTGCACGACGCGTCCAATCCCGCTTCAGTGGTTTCTGACGGTGTCGTAGGAAATGGGGCCTTCGCCTGCGTCATTTTGGGCTTTCACGCCGATGTCGTATCGGGTCCAGGCCCCTCTGCTTAGTTTCATGTGCTGCTGCAGGTGATCCTGAATGCCGTGGTTGCTGTAGTCGAGGAAGTTGCCTTGGCCGCTGAGGCGCTGATAGGTGTTGTAAAGGCTGATGGCATTGCCGTCGTTGTAGGAGGGGGCGGACCATTTCAAGAGGGCCCAACCGCCGCCTTCGGCCTTGCCCTTCACCCAGGGAATGTTGCCAGGAGTGGTGTAGGCGGTGTAGCTGGCGAAACTGCCGTCGCTGTCTCCAGCCGCATTGCTGGCGACCACGGCAAGGTAAACCATGGTGCCGTAGGGCAGTGCGTAGTCAATGTTGAGGCTTTGTGAGGTTCCACTTGCCGGTGCGCAGGTTCCCAGAACGGTCCAGGCATTGGTGTTTGGCAGGACGAACATGACCTTGTAGCTCAAGATCGGGCTGCCGCCATCGCCGTTGCTGGAGACCCAGGTGGCCGTGAGGCTGGTGCTGCCGGTGCGCTTGAGTGCCAATTGGGTTGGGGCGCCGGGCACATTGGCGGTGCTGGTGGTGACGATGTCGGAGTTGCCGTTGATGTTGCCGTATTGGGATTGCACACGGAGGTCATCACTGGTTCCGCCGGTAAGTCCCGAGAGGGTTGTTGGCGTGGCCGTTGCGGGCAGTGGGAGATTGTTGACGGGAAAGTTTTGCCAAATGCTCTGGCCGCTTGGGCGGTATTGCAGGTTGAGGGTGTTGGGGGGCACGCCGCCTGTGGGTAGACTCCAACTCAAGGTCACAGTTTTGCCAAGCACGCTGGCCACAAGGTTTTGCGGGGTTTGCAGCCATTGCGCGTACAGGGTGGTGTTGGCGTTGAAGGTGACGGTGGCTGCATTGAGCCAACCCGTGAGAAGGCCAAGGACAAGCACTCCGCCCAGAGCCGCGCGAAGGAACCGCCAATGGCGCGTGGAGATTGGGCTGATGGGACGCGAGGCGGCGCGGTGGCATCGAGGGAAGAGGCCCATCCCCCTGCTTTACCTTCAAAATAGGTTAACCCTCAAGAGGGAAATAATCCATCATGCCGAGGCCGCGATCAAGTCTGATCGTGGCGTCGGTCTCTGCAACTCCCTGCGCCTTGTTCGTGGGAACTGAGGCCTGGTTGGCACTCCTAGGTGCAGGGCTTGCCTGTGGCGGCGTCCATGCGCCACTGGCGGCCCTCAGCATCGGCGCCGTGGAAGACCACGGCACTTTGCTCGGGCAGGCAGCCCTGTTCTTCGATGAGGTCAACGGCCTGCAGGCAGAGTTGGTGCACGGCCCGCAGGATCATGCGGTGGTCCGATGGCTCGGGCAGGCGGCTGCCGATGACCCTGAGCGCGGCGTTGGCGAGTTTGCCGTAGAAGGCGTAGCGGTTGCCGGCATCAAGATGGTTGCCAAAGATCTCGAAAATCTCGTCGAACATCCAGGCCAGCGCCGAGGCGTGCTGAGTCCGGACCATCAGGTCGTGGCTGCTGACGACGCACTCGGGGTTGGGGCAGGCAAGGAGGTCGGCAGTCACCACCACATCGCTGCCGCGCCACTCGCCGAAGTCGTCGAACGCTTTGCTTCGCAGCGAGGCCAGGGGTTTGGTTTCCAGATCCAGCCGCAGGTTGGTGAGGGCTTCGCGCAGATCGGCGGGCGGGGGACCCGGAAGTGGTTCGCGCATGAGGATTTCATCCTCGGAATCCGGATGCCAACCCTCGGGTTGCTGGTCATCGTCGAAGTTGAAGAAGGAATCGGGAAGGTCTGGGTGCATCGTGGATTCGGGGGTGGGTGAAGTTCGCCCTCAGGATGCTTCAGGGGGTCGGACATTCATGGGGGCACCCCTGCGAATCTCTAAGTCAGAGTGGCCCGACCTCATGCGGTAGATCCGCGGGCCCGGGGTGGGCACTTGTCAATGGCGTCAAGCCCTCTGCCCCGAGACCTATCAGGCACTTGGCCTTGGCGTTGTCGCGGTTTTCACTCGCTGGTGTTGGCGGGATGGACAAGCTGTGGTTGGTCGCTGTTTTTGGTGGACTCTGGCAGCCCCAGCCTCTTGGATATCGGATCCCTCAGGCTGGACATGGCCGTCTCTTAGCGCGGCCATGGGTTGCCAGCCGCAATGATGATCAAGTCATACCCTCGCATGAAATTTCTTGCCGCTCTGTTGCTCATGGTTGGTGTCGTCTCGCTGGTCTGGTTTTGGTTTGAGGGTCGCTGGGATCGCCGTTTGTTTGATGCCGAGTCCAGACCAGGCTGGGTCAATCTTGAAGCCGATGAAGCCCGAAGCTGGTTGGCGGCCCACCCGCAGGCCACCGTGCTGGATGTGCGCAGCCCTGCCGAATTCAACAAGGGCGCCCTGCCCAAGGCAACTTCGATGCCGCTCTCCAGCCCTGATTTTGCCGAGCAGGTCGCCCGTTTGCCCCGTGACCGGCCGGTGTTGGTTTACTGCGCCGGTGGTTATCGCAGCCGCAAGGCTTTGGAGGTCATGTCGCCCATGGGCTTTAGCGAGGTGGTGCATCTGCATCGCGGTTATCTGAGTTGGTGAGCAAGGCGCAGGCTCTCTTGCCAAGTCCAACCAGGGCGGGACTGTTTCTCGCATCACCACTGCCTTGGCCTGCGTTGTTAGAGGATGATGTGGCGTTGGTTTCTGTGTCTCGGCCTGCTGCTGGCTTCGCTCTGCGGCTGGTTGTGGTGGCAGGATCATGTGGCGCGCTCCTTGGCCACCGTGTTGCTCGGCCTGCTTTGGCTGTCTCTTGGCATCGTGCTGTGGTGGTTGCGGCGACCGGGGTTGAGGCTGAGCCTGAGGTGGCT
>JAURHS010000198.1 GCA_030833205.1 Prosthecobacter sp. | reverse complement strand
GTCCTGCACCACGAAGCCGAGCCCCTTGAAGTTGTCGCCGAGCTGCGTGATGGCGGAGCTGACGCGGTTGATGCCGTTGACGACGACCTCGCCCTTCATCATCTTCTGCAGCGTCTTGCCGACGTGCTCGACCTCTGTCCCGAGGCCAAGGGCAAAGCCTTTCTGGTGAGCCATCTCAGCCCCAGTCAAAGCCTCAGAGGCCGCGACATTGCCGATCCCTATGGCGGCGGCCTCAAGGACTACCGCGACATGATGCACGACCTGGATCTCTGCCTACCTGCCCTGCTTGACTTCATCGCCAAAGCCGATGCCTGACCTCCCCCAAACCCTGGCCCTTGCCTCCGACCACGGCGGCTTCTCCCTCAAGCAGACCCTGCTTGCCCACCTGCGCAGCCGCGGCCTGAGCGTGCAGGACCTCGGCCCCGCAGACGGCCAGAGCGTGGACTACCCGGACTTCGCCCACCCCCTCTGCCAACTTGTCCTCGAGGGCAGAGCGGACGCCGGCATCCTGATCTGCACCACGGGCATTGGCATGAGCATCACCGCCAACCGCTACCCAGGCATCCAAGCCAGCCTGGTGCACGACGCGGGCACCGCCGCCATCACCCGCGAGCACAACAACAGCAATGTTCTCTGCCTGGGCGCCGCCGCAACTTCGCCCGATCAGGCGAAGGAAATCGTTGACGCGTGGCTAAAAACGCCTTTTGCAGGAGGACGCCACGCCCGCCGAGTTTCCAAAATGAACCCCACCCAAAATCCCCTGAGCTTCCTTGCCGCCAGCGACCCTCAAGTTGCCGCCATTGTTGACGCCGAGGCCGCGCGCCAGCAAAACAACATTGAGCTGATCGCCAGCGAGAACTTCACCTCCCGCGCCGTGATGGCCGCACAGGGTTCCTGCCTGACCAACAAGTACGCCGAGGGCTACCCGGCCAAGCGCTGGTACGGCGGCTGTGATGAGGTGGACAAAGTCGAGCAGTTGGCCATTGACCGCGCTTGTGAACTCTTCGGCGCCAAGTTCGCCAATGTGCAGCCCCACAGTGGCAGTCAGGCCAATGCGGCTGTGTACTTCAGCGTGCTGCAACCCGGCGACAAGGTGCTGGGCATGAACCTCGCCCACGGTGGTCACCTCACCCATGGCAACCCGGCCAACTTCTCCGGTCGCCTCTACAACTTCTGCCAGTACGGCGTCAGCCAAAAGGACGAACGCATCGATTACGATGAACTCGCTGAAGTCGCCCAGCGCGAACGGCCGCGCATGATCACCGCCGGCGCCAGCGCCTACCCTCGGGTCATTGACTTTGCCCGCATGAGCGAGATCGCCCGCAGCGTCGGCGCCTACCTCTTTGTGGACATGGCCCACATCGCCGGCCTCGTCGCCGGTGGCGCGCATCCCAACCCGATGCCCTACGCGGACTTTGTCACCACCACCACCCACAAGTCCCTGCGCGGTCCCCGCGGCGGCATGATCCTCACCCAAAGCGAGGAGCTCATCAAAAAGATCAACTCGCAAGTTTTCCCCGGTGTTCAAGGCGGTCCGCTGATGCATGTCATCGCCGCCAAGGCCGTGTGTTTCGGCGAGTGCCTCAAGGACAGCTTCAAACAGTACGCCGCACAAATTGTGCGCAACGCACAGGCCATGGCGGCCACGCTCTCCGAGCTTGGCTACCGCATCGTCAGCGGCGGCACCGACAACCACCTCATGCTCGTGGACCTGCGCCCCATGGGCCTCAACGGCAAGTTGGCCAGTGAGACCCTCGACCACGCCGGCATCACGGTGAACAAAAACGGCATCCCCTTCGACACCGAGAAAATCACCTTGGGCGGCGGCATTCGCATCGGCACGCCTGCGGTGACCACCCGCGGCATGAAGGAACCTGAAATGCAACAGATCGCCCGCTGGATCGACCGCGCCCTCAAGGCCCGCGAGGACCATCAGGCCCTGGAGCAGATCCGCGCCGAAGTCGCCGCCATCAATCAGAAGTTCCCGGTGCCCTGAGCCTGATCAGGCACCTTGGCCTCGGGAGAGGCAGGAAACAACTTGGCCTTCGACGCAGGATGCATCGCGCCTGCCCTGGAGCTCAGTGCGGAAGGCCCTCAAGGTCCTTGGGCATCACCTGGTTGTCCAAGGCCTGCTCGGCCTCAAGCAGAGCCATGAGCTCGGCCACCTTCTTCGGATTGCTCTTGGCCAGGTCCTGTTTTTCAAAGGGGTCCTGATCCACATGGAACAATTCCGGCGCGCGGCCCTTGCGATTGCTGACCATCAGCTTCCAACCCTCGCGCTGCAGACTGCGCTCATCGCGCTTGGCGATGTAGATGTTGCGCGCCGCAGGCTTGGCTCCTGTCGTCAAACCCTGCCACTGACTGACCCCATCCCAACGGGCTTGGGCAGGCGCGGCCATGCCAAGCAACTCCGCCAGCGTGGGCATCCAATCCACCGCGTGCATCGGCACGGCGTAACGCCCGGGCTTGAGCACAGCAGGCCAATGGGCAAAGGCGCAGACGCGGGTGCCGCCCTCATAGAGCGTGTTTTTCTGCCCGCGCAGAGGGTCGTTTTCACTGTTGAGCGGTGAGTCCGGCACCCTGCCCTTGTAGGCATTCTTCAAGCCCTCAATGCCGCCGTTGTCGCTGGTGAACACAATCAGGGTGTTGTCCTGCTGCCCGGTCTGCTTCAACGCCTCCACCATCTCGCCAATCTTGGCATCGAGCTGCGAAACCATGGCCACCAGACGCAGACGCGAATCCTGTCTCTTCGGGTCGGCGTCAAAAACCTGACCTGCGTAGAGATCCTTGTACTGCTGCGGCGCGTCCACTGGCGTGTGCACGGCATGAAAAGGCACATAAACAAACCAAGGCCCCTTGTCCTGCCTGATCCGGCGCAGAGCCTCAGCGGCCACCAACTCCGTGGCGTTGCCCTGTTCCCTGAAGAAGGTTCCATCGCGATGCCAGGTGTCCTCGTAGGGGTTGCCCTCGCGGTAGAGATGGGTCCAAGGATCGGCAGCGCCAGTCAGCGTGCCGTAGCTGCTGTCAAAGCCATAGGCGTTGGGGATCCACTGCGGCTGCGCCCCCAGATGCCACTTCCCACACTGGTGGGTTCGATAGCCCTGGGCCTTGAGCATGGAGGCCATGGTCAGGGTGCCCAGTGGCATCGCCCGCAGGTTGCTCGGCGCCAAAGCCTGAGGACCGAAGCGCCCGGGGTAGCGCCCGCTCATCAGGGCCGTGCGCGTGGGCGTGCAGACCGGCTGCACATAGTGACGATCCAACTCAACGCCAGCGCGCACCAAGGCATCCATGTGGGGCGTGCGGGCCAAGCCCTGATGCCAGCCCACATCACTCCAGCCCAAGTCGTCGGCCACAATGAGCAGCACATTGGGCTTGTGTGCGGCATGCAGGGCGCCGCAGGCCAACAACGCAGACAGAGCAGCGAGACAGAAAATCTTCATGGGAACTGGCCTAACAACAGGGCCAGCGGGGCCATTCTCTCATCGAGCGCGCTCAGCGCTGCGGCTTGCTAAGATTGGCAGGCCTGCCATCGTACCCCTTCCGATGCAACGCCCCTGCCCCGCAGACCTCGACCAAGCCGGCCTGGCCTTCAATCGCCGCCATCTCCTTGGCCATCTGGGCATTGGCCT
>JAURHS010000215.1 GCA_030833205.1 Prosthecobacter sp. | reverse complement strand
TGGATGAGCTTGGATGAGCTTGGATGAGCTTGGATGAGCTTGGATGAGCTTGGATGAGCTTGGATGAGCCAGCGGTCCGCCTGCAAATGATACCACGAGTGCCTGGAGAGGCTCCAGCTGGCATTGACCTCGCATCTCGTGGCCTATTTCCGTGATGAGTCTCTTTGGGTTCAATCCTTGGCCTCAACAGCCTTTCGGATGCGGCGCAGGAGCAGGGCCTCATGAGCGCCCTTGCGCGCTCCAGGGGCCTCGAGGCTGCCTTGGATGGCCAACAGTTGGCCAAAGGAGGCGGCCTGGGCTCCAGCGGGCCAGCCACTGGTTTCGGCACTGATTCGGATCAGGCTGGCCAAATAGACTTGTTGCAGGGCCTGACGCAGACTGTCGGGGCCTGAGGCTGGGTCACCGCCCATGATGGCGGCCGTCAATTTGTCCATGACCTCGTTGAGGCCCAGAGTATTTCCGTACAGGGCGCTGTCGAGAATGCGCCGTTGAGTCTCCACATGCAGCAAGTGATCAAGCAAGGCGCGCTGCAGGGTCAGGACCCGATCGTGAATCCTTGGGGCCTCGTCCTCCTTGAAGAACTCGAAGCCACGGCGCTGTTGCTGCAAGTGGGCGATGAGGGTGGGTGGCGGTAACTGGGCGCCAGGGGCAAAGGCGTACTTGGCCATCGCGTCAAGAGCCGCCAGTTGCTTGGCGCGTTCCACCGGCTGGTAGGGCGGCACAACTCCCCTGCCCTTGATTTGCCCCTTGAAGGCCCGCTCAACCTGCACGCCGCCAACCCACCGAGAGATGGAAACCAAGGCGTCTGCGGACTCTCTGGAGAGCGTGAGATAGGCGGCGAGAACATCCTGCCAGCTCCGTCCCTCAGCGGGCAGTTTTTCAAGCAGGCTCTGCATGCGCTGTTTCACCAATTCACAGCGGTCAATGCCGTACTGAATCGGGTCGCCACTCATGTCGAAGGTCATGACTCGAGGGTCAATTCCCTTGCCCGCGCGCCTCATGTCATCAGCATCATTGCCAAAGGCAAGTGCTGGTTCATGGGAGCGTCCGGCAAGGGCCGCGAGGCGCTTCTTTTCCTGAGCGGGATCCTCCAAGGCTTCACTGTAACCGTACTCGATGGCCCAGTGATCGTAAGGTCCTGGTTTGGTGATGTAGTACTCGCCTTGGGCCTGTCCGATTGGGGCAATGTTGGCGGGCATGTAATCCATCACCGAGCCGGTGAGGGCGCTTTTGGAGGTGATCTCGCGACGGTGGATGTTCTTGGCGTCGTGCAGCGTACTGGCGCGGAAGTTGTGGTTGAGTCCAAGCGTGTGCCCGATTTCATGCAGGATGAGTTTGGCGACAGCCTCGCGGCTCAGCGCCTTGATTTCTTCGGGTTGGGCCGCAGCGAGATTCAAGGCGACCTGCCCAAAGGCAAAGCCCTGCTGGGCAAATCCCTGCTCCTCACACCAGTGTCTTGGGGCGTCAAAGCCGGTCTGGGCCCGCCACGCGGGCTCTGAGGCCAGCCCCATTTCAGTGAAGACGCGCTGGGCGCGCAGGCGGTTGGTCAGGAAGGAAAATTCGAGCATGATGTCAGCACCCAGAATCTGGCCGGTGCGTGGATTGACGAAGCTGGGCCCATAGCCGCCGAATGGCGGGTTGGGCGATGAGGTCCAACGCAACACATTGTAGTTGATGTCTCCGGCGTCCCAATCGGCGTTGTCGGGTTGCATGCGCACAACGAGTGCATCCTTGAAACCCGCACTGGCAAAGGCCTGGTTCCAGCGCAACGCGGCCTCGCGAATCGTGTCACGCCATTCGACGGGCGTGGTGTTTTCCATCCAGAACACAATCGGCTCCACTGGTTCACTCAGCGCGGTGCCGGGCTTCTTTTTGACCAGATGCCAACGATGAATGACATCGCGGTAAGGGGCACTGGAGGTGCTGGTCATGTCATTGACTTCGGTGGTGAAAAAACCAAGGCGTGGGTCGTCGAAGCGGGGCTTGTAATCATTCTTGGGCATGGCGATGAGGTGGTGTTGCACCCTGATGCTGATGTTGCGCGCGTCAGTGATCTCATCGCTGCGGGAGCGATCGCCATCGGAGGAGCGCGGCGGGCTTCCGTTTTCAAAGACATACTCGACCGCCAAGGACACATTGTCGCGATAAGTGCGCAGCGAGAGAAACTTGGTCTTACTCTCACTGAGGCGGCCAAGCGTGCTTCCCATGGAGGGGCGGATGTTGCGAAATACCTCGCGCAGAAAGAGGGAGTTGGCGGAAATCAGGTAACCGCCATCGTCACTGGCAACGATCGGCTCACTGGCC
>JAURHS010000152.1 GCA_030833205.1 Prosthecobacter sp. | reverse complement strand
CGCCGACAAAGGTCACCAACACCAGCACCGTCGTCATCGCCACAAAGGCACTGCTGACAATCCAGGGGTAGTTGAAGTCCTCGGTGCCCTCATGCAGCAGGCGACCCCAGCTGGGCTCCTCAGGCGGCAGACCAAAGCCGAGATAATCCAGCGCCGCCAGCGAGGTGATGATGCCAGCCACCTCGAAGGGCGCTAGGGTCACAAGCACCGCGATGCTGTTGGGCAGGATGTGTTGCCAAAGAATGCGCCAAGGCCCGGCGCCCAGCAGGCGCGCTGAGGCCACATAATCGCGGGCCTTCTCGCGCAGCACGGCGGTGCGGATGTACGCGGTGGTGCCCATCCAGCCAAAGAGGGCAATGATGCCCACCAAGACCAGCAGGCTCGGGCTGATCACCGAGCTGACAATCATCACGATGAACAGAAAGGGCAGCACCGACCAGGTCTCCAGCAGGCGCATGCCCAGCAAATCTGCCGCCCCGCCAAAATAACCCAACAGCCCGCCAACCGTGGTGCCCACCACAAAGACAAAACCCACAAACAGCAATGAGGCCACAATGGCCTGCTGCAGGCCGCCGAACAAAATCGCCAGCACATCGCCGCCAGAGGCCGTGGTGCCAAGATAATGACGCAGTTCCAGCGACGGCGACGCAGGCGGATAGATCAGGGTGAGCAGACCTTCTGAGGCCTGACCTGCAAGGGTCTTGGTGGCGCCAGCCTTGAACTCACGGCGGGAAACCTCGCGGCCTTGCTCATATTGGGCCTGCTCCACCCACTCGCCGGAAAGATCAAAGCCGCGCATCTCGCCGTGGCGCAGTCCGTCGCGGAAGCCCCATTCCTGCCGCTTCTTGTCAGGCTTGGAAGCAAAGACCGAGTAGGCCTGGCCATTGAAGGGCTTGCCTGTCTGCGGGTGCAGCCAGCGCCCCTGCTGCTCAGGGTCCTCGCGCAGCGGGACCACCACCTCAGGGGTGTCCAACTTGCTGTCATAGGGCACCAGCGGCAGAATCATCCAGTGCTCTGCCTTCTCCTTGAGCCAACGCTTTTGCAGCTGGCGATAGTCGGCCTCGCCCTCACCCTCCAAGCCGAAGCGACTGGCCGGCAGGCTGGCGGTGGCGAAGGGAAAGTACCACTGGCCCTCATAGCGCAGCACCAAGGGGCGTTTGCCCACCACCCAGGTGTCCAAGGCGGCCACCAGCGTCAGGGCCACCAAAATCCACAAGGACAGCAGCCCGCGTCGAATGCTGGTGAAGCGTTGAATCTGGCGTTGGGTCAACGGACTCAGCCCCCAAGTCGAGGCACCCTTGCCCAAGCCCAGACGCGAGGCCAGCAGCAGCAACAGACCCAGCAGGACCCAACCGACCTTGTCACCAAAATGAAAGGGCAATCCCAAGGGCGGAAGCCGCAGGTCCGCGAGATGCGCCAGGGCGCTGAACAGCGCGTAGGCGGCAAGGGCAATGGCGGTTTGACGCGGGCTCATGGGGTTTAATCGAAGCGCACGCGAGGGTCCACCGCAGCGACAAAGAAATCCGAGAGCAGGTTGCCCAACATGAGCAAGACCACCTCGATGACCAGAATGCCCATCACCAGCGGATAATCGCGATCCACCACGCTGTAGTAATGCAGCAGGCCAAAGCCATTGATTTCAAAAATCATCTCCACCAGCATGGAGCCGGCCACAAAGACCGAGAGCACATGGCCCAGAGTGGTGGCCACGGGGATCAGGGAGTTGCGCAGCGCATGGTAAAACACCGCCCGTCCAAAGGTGGAGCCCTTGGCCACTGCGGTGCGCACAAAGTCCGCGGCCAGGTTGTCCATCAGGTTGTTCTTCACCATCAGAGTCAGGAAGGCAAAGCTGCCCACCAAGTGGCAGATCATGGGCAGGGCGGCGTGGTGCAGCAGATCGCCGATTTTCCCAACCAACCCCAATTGCCCAAACTGCTCGCCCACAAACCCGCCCATGGGAAACCAACCCCAACGCCCCGCCGGGTAAACCACCAGCACACTGGCCAGCACAAAGCCGGGGATGGCATAGCCCACAAAAATGAGCACGGAGCTGAGGTTGTCCACGGCCCGCCGATGGCGGATGGCCTTGAGAACCCCAAGGGGTATGCAGACCAGGTAAGTGACCAGAAAGCTGAAGATGCCGTAAAACAGGGAGATGGGCATGCGCTCCACAATCATGCCCCAGACCGGCTCATTGTAGCGGGTGGAGACCCCCAGATTGCCCTGCAGCAAGCCATCGTGGCGTTGGCGAAAGACCTGCACCCGTCTCTTCTCTGGCTCCGCCCTTGTGCTCCAGGCGCTGAGATCCTGACTGGCGCCAGGCGGGTTGCGCAATTCGCCCTGCAGGGTCAGCTCGGCTTGGATCTCGAGATAGGCGTTGTTGGGGGTCCATTGCTCCTGCGGGAGCAATTCGCGCAGCGTGATGGGCTGGGTCTTATCGGCAGCCTCCTTGTCGGCCCACTTGACGAACTGCTTGTCCACTTCCTTGGGCAGCAGCCCCAGCCAAGCCAAGTAGGCCGGCAGGAAGGGACGATCGAAGCCGTAATAAGCGGCCAGTTGTTCTTTCTGCTCCTCGCTCAGCGAGGCGCCTGCGTCCTTCATGGCCCCCTCACCAGGGCGCTTGGACGCGGCCTGAATCGCAGCCTCAAGCGGACCTCCCGGCGTGATGCGCGTGATCAAAAACACCACCAAGGTGGCGCCCAGCAAGGTGGGCACCATGAGCAAAAGGCGGCGAAGGAAGTAAACAGACATGGGAACGGACCAAATGCAGCTCCAAGGCTGGGTGAAAGCATACGCTTGCACAAGCCCTCACCTTCGCATTTTTGATCCGTGAGGCCCCCCAAGGTCCGCCTTTCCCCGAACTGGAAAGGAGATGGCCTGGACCGCTGCAGATCGCGTCTGGCGCCATTGCAACGCCGGCCAGCCCAGCGACTGAGGGCTGTCCTTGGCTGGATCCAGTGGGCCAACCAGTGCACTGCCTTCAGACTACACCAGGCCTCTCTTACCGAGTCGTAAAGGTCACCGCGCTCTTGGAGTTGCGCACGGCCTCGTAGCGGTAACCGTACAACCCGATATTGTTGACGGTGAAGGTGACTGCAGAGCGCGAGCGTATGCTGATCGGAGGTGTGAGGAACCCAATCCTGCCGCGCGCGGTCGTGAATCCCGAAACGGTTCCTGAGACTCCTCCAGACCATTGTCCAATGACCCTTGCATTGCTGAGCGGCAGCGAGTCTTGATCTGAGACGCCCAGCCACACTACCAACTGATAGGAGGTTTTGCTCTGCGCATAAATGCCAATTCTTGCGTCGCTGATTGCCGAAGTCTTCTCTCTGCCGATACTGACCAAGACCTGTGCGGGAATGGAGGACAAACCAGTATCGTCAGTCACTACCAAGCTGCAGCGGTAAAGCCCGTTCTGATCGTAGGCGTGGGTGGGGGTGGCCTCTGTAGAGACGCTTCCATCTCCGAAGTCCCACCGGTAACTGGCGATGCTGCCGTCGCTGTCTGAACTTCCGCTGCCAGAAAAACTGACGGAAACCGGGGCATCACCCGCCTGGAAGGGTGTGACATCAATGGCAGCAACAGGCCTCGCACCGCTGACAGCAACCACGGTGCCATCGAGCCGATAGTATCCGATGGAGCCGTAGGAACCATAGCCGCTGCCCCATCCACCACTCTGGCCACTGGATTGAACGACAAGGTAGTAGGTTCCAGATTCGAGGTATTGACTGATTGTAGCAGACATTGAATCCGTCGGGCTATCAGTTGCCACCCGAACTCCCTGGGCGTTGAGGAGAGAAAGTGAAAGATTGAGATTCGGCGCAAGGCTGTCAGGGCTGACGGAAAAACTCGCGTCCCCTTCTGAAGCCGTGAACACATAAATGTCGGCATCAGAGGACTTCTCAATCACGGACTCAGTGGTAAAAGTGCCGCCAGCGGTGCTGAGCACGACTGCGTTCCCAAGGGTGTCATCCACGGCGTTGTCCTGGCGATAACCAACCATCTTGGAAATAATGTCGAGATCGTCTTCGGTGTTGTTGGCACCTGGGTATTCCCCCTTGCTCCACTGAACAATCTCTTTGTAATAGCCCACCCCCATGATAGGGGCCCAAATCCCTGGCCGATCTCGGTTTTGATCGTAGTACTCCGATCCTGATGTGGTGCCATCGTGACTTAGGCCCATGGAGTGCCCAACCTCGTGGCTCACGGCTTCAGCCACGCTTTTGACACTCCCATTGAGGGTCCCTGAGAACACAAAAACGGGCGTGTCCGTGGAGAAGTTGAAGCTTCTGAGGTAGGCGACACCTCCGGCACTTCTTCCCAGCCAATCTTTGAAGGTTCCACCAATGCAAACGCGAATGCCGTAGGAGCCATCCACTTCAGAGACCTTCCGCAGGCCATCGACGCCAGGGTCTCGGGTGGTCACCGTGACATCGAAGGGCTTAAAGTCCTCTGAGACACGCTTCCAAATGTCGTAGATGTTGCTCAACTCCGCACTGCTGAAGGAGACGGAGACGGCACTGTCCGTGCTGTACGGGGGCGTGGTGATCGCCCCGCCATCGGCGTATGCGGTATTCCACGAGGTGGCCGTGGTGGTATGACCGTCGAAGTCAAGAAAGATGACCTTGTTGCAGCGGGGCTTGCTGTTGAGATCGAAGACATCTTCACGGGTGAGCGTGAAGGTGGGTGGCTGCTGTGCCGATGCCTCATCCGCCGCCTGCTGCGACCTCGCCAAAAGCAGCGGGGGCGGTGCAGGGCAAATGTGATGCAGAGCGCCGAGGGCATCGGCATAAAGATGGCGATCACGCAGGCACAACTCTTGGAGAGCCTGCACGGTGAGTTGGTGCTCAGCGGCAACTGCCTGGAGCCGATTGCCCAGGAATTGTGGGATTGCTGAGCCTTGGGCAAATCGCGGCTTGCCTAAGCCGGCAGAGAGGTTGCTTCGATTCGGCGTCAGCGAGAGATTTGAGGCCTGAGCCGAGGATCTAAGGCCAAGACCAAACAGGAAGATGACAAAAAGAAGGGCTTTCATGGCAGTTTTTTTGCTAGGTCGGGATTAACCTCAAGCGAATAATATGCCCCCTGATTTTTTCCTCTTCAACACTCAATCTGCACAGAATGAAGGGAATCGTTGCAACATTGAGAATGGAACCGCGCTGCCTGGGAGCCAAGGCACTTCCCTGAGGCCTGCCCTCACCCCCTTCTCGCCTCCTGCACCACTGCCGGCTTACCGGCCACTCCCGCGACATCAGCCGTCCAGGCTTTCACCGCGTCGCCTCAGGGCGCGGTTTTTCATGCGGATGTTGAGGGCTTCAACAAACACCGAGAAGGCCATGGCGAAATACACGAAGTGCTTCTCGAAGTGAACCTTGAAACCCTCGGCAATCAGGGTGGTGCCGATGAGCAGGAGGAAGGACAGAGCCAACACCTTGACGGTTGGATGTCGGCTGATGAAATCACTCACCGAGCCGGCAAACACCATCATGAAGCCAACGGCGAGCATCACCGCAATGATCATGATCATCACCTGATCCACCATGCCGACGGCCGTGATCACCGAGTCCAGAGAGAAGACAATGTCCAGAATGGCGATTTGAAGCAAAATCATGCCCAGCCGATTGGCGCCTGGAGCCGCGCCTGAATCCTCCTCCAGCCCCTCGACCTTGTGATGCAGTTCCTTGGTGCTTTTCCAAATCAGAAACAGGCCGCCGCCGATGAGGATGACATCCTTGCCGCTGAGCTCAAAACCCGCCAGATGCAGCCAGGGCTCCTTGAGCTGCATCACCCAACTGATGCTCAGCAGCAACAGGATGCGGGTAAGCATCGCAAATCCAAGGCCAAGCAGTCTGGCCCGCGGCCGCTGCTCCAGCGGCAAACGATCCACCAGAATCGAGATGAAGACGATGTTGTCGATGCCCAGCACAATCTCCATCACCGCCAGGGTCAACAGGGCCACCCAAGCCTCGGTGCTGCCCAACCAGGACCAATCCATCTGGGCCAGAAACAATGCTGCAGATCCAATCATGGCCTCAAGCTTGCAGCCTCCGGACCTGCCTTGCAAGTCCACGCCTCAGCCAGGCTCCGGGTCTGCCGACATCTCCAGCGCCGTAGGCCGTGGCAGAGGCTCAACCAGATTGCGGTTCCAGGGCCGCAGACGCTCGAAAATGCCTGGCGCAAGCTCGCGCGATCCTGCGTAAACACGCCGCGCCATTTCCAGCTTGGCGTCGAGATTGTCGATGTAATGCAGCGCCAGGGCCTCCGGGGTTTTGGGCAGGACCGGTGAGCCGTACTCATACTCACCATGATGGGAGGCAATGAGGTGGAGCAGATGCAGGCGCACCAACTCGCTGGAAGGTTCCATCTGATCCCACTCGGCGGCCGCAGGCTCGGCGCTGATCTCGCGCCAAAGCTTGTTCACCAGTTCCAGCCCCATGCTGATGTGCCCAAGCATTTCGCCGTGCAGGTGGTGCCCCATCACGAAACCCTCCTCCGGGTATTGGTTCTCCCAGAGCTTGCCGCAGTCGTGAAACAGCACGCCGCTGCAGAGCAGGTCGCGGTTGAGCCCTGGATACACGCCGCACAGCGCAGCGGCGCTGCGCATCATCTGCGCCACATGCTCCAACAGGCCCCCACGGCGGGCGTGATGATTCTCCCGTGCCGCCGCACAACGCATGAAGCGCTCGCCGTGCCGCTGCCAGAAAGCCTGACAAAGAGCGCGCAGACGCGGATCGGTCATGGCGGCAATGCAGGCCAACACCTCTGTTGCATCACGCTCGAGAAGTTCGCGGCGCTTGGGGTCACCAGCCAACAGATCGGCGCGCTCCTGCGCACTGAGTGCGCGCAGACGGGCCTGTTTGGGCTCAATGCCGTACTTGCCGGCATCCACCCACAGCGCCTGCACCTCGAGAAAGGCGCCGGCCTTCAGGCGGCGCGCCTCCGCAAAGGCGGGTTGATTGTCAAAAATACGCCACAACAGTTGATCGCTGCCATCGGTAAGCTTGGCCTCGAAATAAGGCGCACCTGCTGCGGTTTGCTTCTCCAACAGGGACTCAAGCTGCACCTGCACGGCCCAAGGCTGGGGAGTCGAGTTGGCCTGCGCACGCAACTGCGCAAGGCTGATGCGTTCGGCCTCAAGGAAATCCTCCTGCGTGCTCATGGATTGGCAAGTGCTCTGGGTGGACTGCAGGCGCGACCTGCCTGGGCAACATCAGCCGGCCGTTTTCTTGAAAGCACACTGTCCCGTGCGCTCCAGGGCCTCACAGCGCGCCTCAATGCGCATGGACTTGAGCTGGGGCTGAAAGCCAAGGCGCCTGGTGATGCAATCGTGCAGCAGCGCCGCGTTGTCGTCCTCGAACTCGACCACGCGGTCGCAGTCCAGGCAGATCAGATGATTGTGCTGCGGCTT
>JAURHS010000033.1 GCA_030833205.1 Prosthecobacter sp. | reverse complement strand
GGCGCCGGGGTTGCTCTGACTTTGTCAGGGGCTGGTCCTGGGGTGATCGGGGTGCGATCAGGGGGTGGTGCCGGTGGTCGGACTCGAACCGACACTCCTTGCGGAACAAGATTTTGAGTGCCCCGTTGAGGATCAACGATTTGCGCATCATTGCTGATGCTTAACGGGTTATGCAGCTCGTTGCAGATCGGGGGCTCGGTGTTTTGGCAGGTTTCGGCTGGCATGGGAAAATTTTCTGTCATGAATGATCATGGCCAGCCCGGGAGCCTGCTCAAATTCCGCCGGGGGTGTCAGGGGGTGCGAGCAGTTCAAAAAGCTGGCGGTGCAGGATCATCCCTCGACACAGATTCAGGACTCTTGTATCGGTGAGAACGTCTCGCTTCGAGTCTGATAAAAGACTCAGCATCAATGGAAAGCTGTCAAGTGGCGGTGCTGACCCATACCAGCCGCGGGGTCCGTCATGAATGTGCTGGCCATATCTAAGATGTCCCACACAGGGCGTGAAGGAGGATCTTCATGCCTTCTTTACACTGCAGTCGCATGTCTTCACTGGTAACTTCAGTTGGGCCACGCATCTTCGGACGCTATGAAACCCTCCAGTGGCCAGGATCGCCAGCGGCCATCCCACGCAACTCTCGTCCTAGCAGCGCTCGGCGTGGTGTTCGGGGATATCGGCACGTCGCCGATCTACACGCTGAAGGAGTGCTTCAGCCCGCACAGCCCGCATCACATCGCTGCCAGCCACGAGCACATCCTCGGTGTCGTCTCGCTCGTGCTGTGGTCGCTGATTCTACTCATCTGCGTCAAGTACCTCGTCTTCATCCTGCGTGCAGACAACAAAGGTGAGGGTGGTGTGCTCTCGCTCATGGCCCTTGCCTCACACAACATGGATGAAACGAAGAGGCGCTGGGTCGTGACGGTGCTGCTCGGGCTCTTTGGTGCCGCACTGCTGTTTGGCGACGGCATCATCACGCCCGCGATCTCCGTCTTGAGCGCCGTGGAAGGCCTTAAGGACGGCGGATTGCTGGGCGTGGCACCGGCGGATGTGCTGGCGGCCGAAACGTGGAACCATCACATGCAGTGGCTCATCATGAGCATCACCGCGGTCATTCTCATTGTGCTGTTTTCGGTGCAATTTCTAGGCACGTCCAAAGTGGGCCGTTTCTTTGGACCGATCACCGGCTTGTGGTTCGTCAGCCTCGCCATTCTGGGCATCTCGCAACTCATCAAAGGCCCGGAAATCCTGGCCGCGTTCAATCCTTGGCATGGCTGGCACTTTTTGACTACCGGAGGCCATGCGGGCTTCGTCATCCTCGGCAGCGTTTTCCTTGCCGTGACGGGCGGCGAGGCTTTGTATGCCGACATGGGCCACTTCGGCGCCTCGCCAATACGCCGCGGATGGTTCTCGCTCGTTTTTCCGGCCCTTGCGCTCAATTACCTAGGCCAGGGAGCGCTTTTGATGGGGCAGCCGGAACTCGCCCACGCGCCGTTTTTCCAAATGGCCCCCGACTGGGCCACGCTGCCGATCGTGCTGCTCGCCACCGCCGCGACAGTCATCGCCTCGCAGGCGCTGATCACCGGCACCTACTCGCTCACGCTCAGCGCCGTGCAGCTCGGCTACCTGCCACGCCTGAACATTCGCCACACTTCTGAACATGCGCGCGGACAAATTTACATCCCGCTGGTGAACTGGCTGCTCATGCTGGCCTGCCTCGCCCTCGTCGTTGCATTTCGCACCTCATCCAATCTCGCCGCTGCGTATGGCGTGGCCGTGACGATGACCATGTTCATCACCACCATCCTCTTCTACTTTGCGGCGCGACACCTGTGGAAGTGGAGCGTGCTCAGAACGCTGCCTCTGTGCCTCGTGTTCGGTTTGATAGAACTCGCCTTCCTTAGCGCCAATCTCGTGAAGTTCTTCGACGGTGGCTGGTTCCCACTCGCCGTCGGCGCAGTTATATTCATCGTCATGACTACCTGGGCCACTGGCCGCAAGCTCGTGCGTGTATCGATGGAGCGCACCGCCATTTCGCAGGAGATGCTCATCGAAAGCCTAGCCAGTGGAAAGGTCGTGAAAGTGCCCGGAACCGCCATTTTCATGACCAGCACCAGCGGACGCACGCCCGTGGCCCTGCTGCACAGCCTGAAGCACTACCAGGCCATTCATCAGCGCGTTATCTTCATGACCCTCATTACTGAGGACGAGCCCTGGGTGCCGCCAAGCCGTCGTGTCGAGGTCGAAAAGCTTAGCGAACATTTCTGGCGGGTCACCGGCCGCTTCGGCTTCATGCAAAAGCCTAACGTCCCGCGTCTGCTACGCCAATGCGCCGCGCACGATCTCGATGTCGATCCCGAAAAGGCCACCTTCTTCCTCGGTCGCGAAATCATCCTTCCAAGCAGGCGTCCCGGCATGGCCAAATGGCGCGAGCACCTCTTTTCCCTAGCCAGCAAGCTCGCCCAGCAGCCCGCCACCTATTTCCAGATTCCCGTTGGGCGTGTGATTGAGCTGGGGCAGCAGGTGGAAATCTGAAACGCATGCATGTCGTCACTCCAAAACCTCGGGCTCGCCGCGAACCTTTGCCCGTGCATGTCGTGGGGCAATTTAGCTGGGGATTGACGATTCTTTTCGTGCTGGCCTCTGTGTGCTGGGTGCTGCTTCCTTACACGGGGTCCACGTTTTCCGCGTTGGTGTTTCTGCTGGCCATCGTGCTGGCGGGCACGCGGTGGAATCGTGGGCCGGTGCTGGTGATGGGCGTGGCAAGCGCGCTGGTTTGGAACTTCATTTTTATCCCTCCCCGTTTCACGCTTCACATTGCCAAGCCGGAGGATGCAGTCATGTTTGGCATGTTTTTCGTGGTTGCCCTCAGCATGGGGCACCTGATTACCCAGCTGCGCGAACGCGAGTCGGCGCTCGAATGCACCCATCGCGAACAGGAGAAGCTCCAGGAGGCGAAACACCGCGCCGAAATCGCCGCGGAGGCCGAGAGGCTGCATCGCACACTGCTCGACAGCGTCTCGCACGAGCTCAAAACGCCCATAACGATCATCCGCACCGCGTTGGATGGGCTCGGCATGTCGAATCCCTTCGCTGTAGAGATCGATACGGCCACGCGGAGGCTGCAGCGCATCGTGGAAAACTTTTTGGAAATCACCCGTGTGGAATCCGATGCCGTGAAGCCAGCGCCGGACTGGTGTGAGTTCCTTGATGTCATTCATGCAGCGACCTTGCCGTTGCAGCGTGAGCTTCTGCTGCATCCGCTGCGCATCATCGGCACGGAAAACCTGCCGCTTCTAAAGCTCGACAGCCGGTTGCTCTCCCAAGCGCTCGCCAACGTGCTGCACAATGCAACGCAACATGCGCCGGCGGGCAAAGGGATCGAAGTTCATGCCGCATTGGCCCAAGAAGACTCGTTGGAGATCTGCGTGCGCGATCATGGGCCTGGTTTGCCGCCGGAGATTGAAGAGCGGCTGTTTGAGAAGTTCGCCAGGGCTCCAGGGGCGCCTGCGGGGGGGACGGGGCTTGGACTCGCCATTTCACGGGGATTGATGCGTGCCATGAAGGGTGATATCACGGCGCGTAACCTGCCGCAGGGCGGCACGGAATTTCTCCTTCGCCTGCCTGTAGTGATCCGCCAGCCATGAACAAGGCCCTTGTGATTGATGATGAGCCGCAGATGAGGCGCCTGCTGCGCCTGCTGCTGGAATCGCGCGGCTACCAGGTCACCGAGGCTGACGAAGGCCTGCGCGGGCTGCAGGAAGCCGCGTTTCATCGCCCGGATGTCGTTTTGCTCGACCTCGGTCTGCCTGGACCCTGTGGCCTGGAAGTGCTCAAGCGTCTGCGCGAGTGGAGCGATGTGCCGGTGCTCATCCTGAGCGTGCGGGATCAGGAAATCACCAAGGTCGAGGCACTCGAGCTTGGCGCCGATGACTACGTCACCAAACCCTTTGGCGGCGCGGAATTGCTTGCGCGGCTGCAAGTCATCCTGCGGCGAAGGGGCCCCCGCCACACCCCCGTTATCGCGGCCGGTTCTCTCAGTCTCGATTTGCTGCATCACGAGGCTCGGCTCAAGCACGAACACCTAAAACTGACTCCCACGGAATTCACAATCCTGAAGACCCTCGCAGAGCACGCCGGGCGTCTCGTGACCCACAACCAGATTGGCAGGTTTGTTTGGCCCCAGCAAACGACCGATTTTGGTGAAGTGCTGCGGGTTCATATCAATCACCTTCGCAAAAAACTCACCGACAGCGATGTGCGCATCATCAACGACCCCGGCATAGGCTACCGGCTTGAAGTTCATGCAGGCGAGGCCGCGCGGACTGCCTGAAACGCCGCCTGCAATGGACCTGCCTGAGAGACCATCGCAACGCCCTTGGCGGCTAGCGCGACCAAGCTTCAACAGAGGTGCCGTGCTTGACCCGGACGATGGAGGGGCTCGATTTCCGGGGGGTAAACCCAGATTTTGTCATGCTTTTGTCATGCATGACACCGGAGGGGGTGTCAAAGCCACCCCCAAGGTGGTGAGATAATCCGTTGATTATCAATGATGGTGCCGGTGGTCGGACTCGAACCGACACTCCTTTCGGAACAAGATTTTGAGTCTAGCGCGTCTACCAGTTTCACCACACCGGCAAGTGCAGGATCAGGGTGGGAATAGTGGGCGGGGCTTGGGCTTTTGCAAGGCGTTCTTTTGCCTTGCGCCACGGAAGCTGCTCTCGTTGCCAGGTGGTGGGTCGGCGGGGGCTTGTTGGGGCTGCGCTGATTGGGCTTTTTTGCCTTGGCCTTGCGTGGGCCTTGCGTGGGCCTTGCCTTGGCTGGTTGTGTCTTGTGGGTTTTTTTGCCTTGGCCTTGGGTGGGCTGGTTGGGGTTAGAGGGTGGTGCGGGGGTTGGTTTCGGGGAGGATTTGGGTGCTGGGGATTTGGACGAGGTTTTCGCGGCCGAGGAATTCCATGAGGAGGTGGACCCGGTGTTGGGCGCTGCCGAGGTGGCCGTCGCGGATGTGGGCGATCCAGCCTTTGAGGCCGCGCATGGCGCCTTGGGTGATTTCCACCCATTGGCCGACTTCAAGGTTGCTGGGCAGTTCCTTGATGGGTTGGTGGTCCATCTCGGTTTGGATGGCGGCGATGGTTTCCGGGGGGACGCTGGGGAGGTGGCCGCCAAATTCCACGACGCGCAGGACGCCCTTGGCGGCGCGGACGGCGCGCAGGGAGAGGGCGGGGTCGAAGTGGGCGAAGAAGTAGCCGGGGAAGAGGGCTTCGATGAACCAGACTTGGCCGCGGCGGGTGTTGCGTTGGAATTTGATGCGGGGGCAGTAGGCCTGGACGCCGGGGAGGTGGTTGAGGGCGGCGGCGGCGAGGTGTTCGGCCTTGGGTTTGCTGTGCAGCACAAACCAGCCGGCCGGGGCAGGGGGCGGGTGGCCGGTGGTCTGGTGGGGCCGGGGGGCGGGTGGTTGTGGGGCGGCGGGCACGGGTTGGGTTGGCAGATGGGTTACAACAAGGCGGGCGGGGCTGGAAGTCTTGTTTGCGTGGGCGGCGGCTTTGTTGCAGGGTGGGGGATGCTGCAGTCGCTGCACGATTACCTTTATCACTTGGAGCCCGAGGGCGGTTTGCCGATGAAGCCGGTGGGCTTGGTGATTGGTCTGGCTTTGTTGTTGTCGCATCTTTGGGCCTGGCGCAATGCGCCGCGGGTGCAGGCTTTTTTGAAGGTCTTTCCCCGGCATTATGGTTGGGGGGTGGCGTTGTCGGTGCCGGCGTTTTTGTGGGCGATGTTGTTGTTGGCTTGTGTGGACATGGGGGAGTTCTTTTTTCTGCGGCGGTATTTTCTGCTGGGGTTGCCGGTGGGGTTTGTGTTGATCGTGACGCAGGTGCGTGAGTTTTTGGTGGTGCGGGCGCTGGGTTGTTTGATGTTGCTGGCGGCCGGTCCGGTGTTGGCTTCGGCGTTTTTGCAGCCGCAGTCGTCGCGCCTGCTGTTGCCGATTCTGGCCTATGCCTGGATTTTGGGCGGGCTGTATCTGGTGGGCATGCCTTATCTGTTGCGCGATGCGATTGGCTGGGTGCTCAAGCGGGCCTGGGCCTGGCAGGCGGCGGTTTGGGGTGGTGTGGTCTATGGTTTGGCGCTGCTGATTGCGGCGCTGCTTTGGTACTGAGGCTGTGGGCCCTGCTGCCATGAGCGCTGGCGCTTTGTTGTGGTTGCGGGCCGGGGCCTTGGGCGATGGGATTTGCAGTCTGTATGGGCTGCGGGCTTTGCGTGAGGCTTGGCCGCGGTGGCAGATGTCTTGGGTGGGCCATGCGGCGGTGGGGGAGTTGGCGTTGGCTGCCGGGCTTGTGGATGGGGCTGAGGTTTTGGATCAGGGGGCTTGGGCGCCGTTGTGGCGCGAGGGGGCGCAGGGGCTTTCTGCGGCGATGCGCAGGCGCTTGCAGCAGACGCAGGCCTTGGTGCTGCAGCTTGCCGATGAGGGCGGTTGTCTGGAGCGGCAGTTGCTTGCCTTGTTGCCGTCGGGGGCGAGGTGTCTGCGTTTGCCGCATGCGCCGATGAGCGGTGCAGGGCCGGCTTGTTTGCAGTTGGCGCAGGGGCTGCAGGCTTGGTTGCCGGCGCAGGGGGCGGGCCTGTGGGAGGGGATGCAGCGGCCGTTGTTGGCTGCGGGGGGGTGCGCTGCGGTGGGGGCGGTTGAGGGGAGGTTGGTGGCGATTCATCCGGGCAGCGGGTCGCTGCAGAAGAATTGGCCGGTGGAGGGTTGGCTTGAGGTGGCGGCTTGGCTTGGGGCCCGTGGTTTTGAGGTGGTGTGGGTGCTGGGTGAGGCGGAGCTTGAGCGCGGCACGCTGCCGTCTGCGGTTGCGGGGCGGCGCTGGCAGGCCTTGCCGATGCGGGAGTTGATTCAGCGCTTGTCGGGCTGTGCGATGTTCCTGGGGCATGACAGCGGGCTGGGGCACTTGGCCGGGGCGCTGGGGCTGCCTGGTCTGCTGTTGTTTGGGCCCAGTGAGGCCGGGGTCTGGGCGCCGCCTGCGTTTGCTGCGGGGCGTTTGAGGTTGTTGCAGGCGCCGCAGGGGCAATGGGCTTTGTTGCCGCCTTCAGGCGTGCTGGTGGCCCTGGAAGAGGCCCTGGCAGCCCTGCCTGCTGGTGCGCCCGTCAGGAATCGAACCTGAATCTGCGGCTTCGGAGACCACCATTCTATCCGTTGAACTACGGGCGCTTCGCAGAGCCTTACCCTTGGCATGAGGGCGGGGGGAAGGCAAGCAGGGAATCTGCGTCCTGGGCTGCGCTTTTGCTGGGGAAGCAGCGGCCGGCCATCGTATGATTAGGGAAGGTAACCCCCAAAGCTTTACGCCATGAACCTGCACCCCTTTGAGTCGCCGACTTTTGAAATGGCCTGTCGGCAGTTTGATTTGGTGGCCGATGTGTTGGAGATCCCCGAGGCGATGCGCGATCGGCTCAAGATGCCCAAGCGGGCGATGACGGTGACCATGCCGGTGCGCATGGACGATGGCCGGGTGCAGGTGTTTGTGGGGCACCGGGTGCAGCATCACCTTACGCTTGGGCCCACCAAGGGCGGGGTGCGCTTTCACCCCGAGGTCACTCTGGGCGAGGTGGCTGCCTTGGCGATGTGGATGAGTTGGAAGTGCGCGTTGGTGGGCCTGCCTTACGGCGGTGCGAAGGGGGGTGTGGCCTGCGATCCGCGGCAACTCTCGCGCGGGGAGTTGGAGCGCCTGACGCGCCGCTACACGCAGGAGTTGATTCCGGTGATTGGGCCGCAGGTGGACATTCCGGCGCCGGATGTCGGCAGTGATGAGCAGGTGATGGCGTGGATGATGGACACTTATTCCTCGCAGGTTGGCCATGCGGTGCCCGGTGTGGTCACTGGCAAGCCGGTGTTGTTGGGCGGTTCGCTTGGCCGACGCGAGGCCACGGGCCGTGGTGTGGCGTATTTGGTGTCACGGGCTTTTGACACGCTTGGCCTGCCGATGCAGGGGGCGCGCGCTGTGGTGCAGGGTTACGGCAATGTGGGTTCGGTGGCGGCGGCTGCCATGGCGGATCACGGTCTCAAGGTCATTGCGGTGGCCGATGTCAGCGGTGCCATCCACGATGAGCGAGGTTTGGACCTCAAGGCTCTCGATGCTCATGTTGCCAAGACTGGCAGTGTGCTTGGTTTTGCCGGGGCTCAGGCGATGGATCCGGCGGCGATGTTGGAGTTGCCCTGCGAGGTGCTGGTGCCCGCTGCCATGGAGCGGCAGATCACCGAACACAATGCCGGCAGGATTGCCTGCCGCATTCTTGCGGAGGGTGCCAATGGACCCACCACTCCCAAGGCCGATGAAATCCTCTCCCAGCGGCCGGAGATCTTTGTCATTCCCGACATTCTCTGCAATAGCGGTGGCGTCATCGTGTCTTACTTCGAGTGGGTGCAAGACCTGCAGAGTTTCTTCTGGACTCAAGGCGAAGTCATGGACCGCCTCTACCGCCTGCTTGAGCAGGCCTTTGTGCAAACCCTCGAGCTCAGCCGCCGTCGTCATCTTTCGATGCGCCTTGCTGCTCTCAGTCTTGGGGTCGGGCGGGTGCACGAGGCGAAGCTGCGGCGCGGGTTGTATCCCTGAGGCGGCGGCCTGCGCTGTGGTGGTTGAGGGCGCTGCGTCCTCGGTCCTGGGTTTGCCCAGGGGCAGCTGCTGGCTTGGGGTTTATTTGCCGATGCAGAAGCTGCTGAAGAGGACATCGAGGATTTCTTCGACATCGGTGCGGCCGGTGATTTCATCCAGGGCGCCGAGGGCTTCGCGCAGGTCGAGGGCGAGGATCTCGGGGGGCTGGCCTTGTTGCAGGGATTGCAGGGCTTGGGCGAGGTGGCCGTTCATGCGTTTGAGGCAGGCCTGGTGGCGGGTGTTGATGGCGATGGGGTGTTCATCAAGCAGGCCGCTGCCTTCGGTGAGGAGTTGGCCGATGGCCTGTTGCAATTCAGGCAGGCCTTGGGCTTGGGTGCAGCTCATGGGCAGGCCTGCGTGGCCTTGCCAGTCGGGGTGCAGGCCGAGGTCGGCTTTGTTGAGGATGAGCAAATGACGGGCGCGGTTGTCCTGGGGCAGGTCGAGCTCGGTCCTGGCTGCGGGGGCTTGGCTGGCGTCAACGACTTCGAGGATGAGGTCGGCGCGTTGAATCTCGCGGCGGCTGCGGTTCATGCCCTCGGCTTCGATGGGGTCGCTGAGGTCGCTGCGCAGGCCGGCGGTGTCCACGAGGCGCAGGGGGATGCCTTGGATCTGGATGATTTCCTCGATGGTGTCGCGGGTGGTGCCAGGGCGTTCGGAGACGATGGCGCGTTCGCAACCCAGGAGGAGGTTGAGCAGGCTGGATTTGCCGGCGTTGGGTTGGCCGCAGATGACGGTGCGCGCGCCTTGGCGCAGGATGCGGCCCTGCTCGCTGGTGGCCAGGAGTTTGCTGCCGAGGGCAGCGGTTTGCTCGATGCGTTGGCGCATGGCTGCGCCGGTGTCGGGGCTGATGTCCTCCTCGGGGAAGTCAATGTAGGCCTCGATGTGGGCGAGGGTGGGCAGGAGGTGTTGGCGCAGGGCCTCGATGCTGCGGCCCAGGGTGCCGCTGAGTTGCTCGCGTGCGGCGCGCAGGGCAAGGCTGCTTTGGGCTTCGATGAGGTCCATGACGGCCTCGGCCTGGGTGAGGTCCATCTTGCCGTTGATGAAGGCGCGTTGGGTGAATTCTCCGGGGCTGGCCAGTCTGGCGCCGGCTTCCAACACGGTTTGCAGGACTTTCTGGGTGACGAGCATGCCGCCGTGGCCATGAAACTCGAAGACATCCTCGCCGGTGTAACTGGCCGGGGCCACAAAGGCGATGAGCAGGCCTTGATCGAGCACTTCGCCGCTGGCGGCGATGGCCTCGGCGAGGCGGGCTTGTCTGGGCTTGCTGTTGCCGGGGTGTTGCAGGCGAAACACGCGTTTGGCGATCTCGATGCTGCCGGGGCCGCTGAGGCGAAGCACGCTGATGGCGGCTTGAGCGGGTGCGGTGGCCACGGCGGCGATGCAGTCTTGGATCATGGCTTGGGGGCAGGGGATGGCGGCAGGGGATTGGGGCCGCTGCGGCTGCGGTGTTCGCTGGGGGTCCAGCCAATCCATTTTTTGAAGGTGCTGCTGAAGACGAAGGGGTTTTGGTAGCCGATGGCGTGGGCGATGGTCTCGACTTTCAGCGGTGTGGTGGAGAGCAGTTCGCAGGCCTTGCGCATGCGCAGCCAGGTCACATGATGCATGGGGCTGCGGCCCAGGGCGCGGCGGCAGAGGCGGCGCAGATGTTCCTGGCTGACATGGGCGCGCTGCGAGAGTTCTTCGAGGGTCCAGTCGCGGCCCACATCGGAGGCCACGGCTTCCCAGAGTCTGCTGAGGCGGTCGTCCTGCTGCCATGGCCGGGCAAAGTTGGCGACATAGCCGGCGATGAGTTCGATCCAATGAAAGAGGCTGGAGGGCTGCGGCTGAGGTTGGGCCGATTCATCAATGAGGCCTTCGATGGCGTGCCATAGCGGTTGGCCATGAAATGGGGCCATGATCGGTGAACTGCTGCTGAGGATGGGAGCTTGGCCAGGCAGTTGCTCAAAGCGCACCCAGCAGCATTGCCAGGGATGGCCGGGCACGGCCTCGATGGCGTTGAGCATGAAGGGCGGCAGGGCCACGGCATTGCCGGCGGCGCAGCGCTGCCAGCGGCCGTCAATCAGGACGCGGCCCTCGCCGCTGAGGCAGGCCAGAAAGTAGAGACCGCCTTGGTGCATGCGCACGATGCGGTAGGGGGCCTGCGCGGTCATGCTGCCGGCATGGGCGATGCGGTGTTGCAGCAGGGCGGGGCAGACAGGAGCGCGGCGCAGCCAGGGGCGATTGTCCAGCGCGCGGGCGCGCACCACTCGGTAGCAGGTGTCGGCGCCCAGCGTGTGGGTTTCCGATAGCTTGAGGATGGATGAGGGTTGCTGCAAGGCTTGCGGGTGGCGTATAGAGGAGAGTTGAGTGCAGGCCCCCTGCACCCTGAGCGCAGGGCACCCTGCCGTTGCGCCCCCTCACCGTCAACCCTCATCGCTGTCATGCCCAACCCCTGGACCGGAATCGGTAACCCTTACACCAAGCAGGAAGTCATTGATCGTCTGCAGGCCACCAGGTCGCGCGGCGAGCCCATCATTGCGGCCGGCGCGGGCACGGGCATCAGCGCGAAGTTCATCGAGAAGGGCGGTGCGGATCTCATCATCATTTACAACAGCGGCCGCTACCGGATGATGGGCCATGGAAGCACCTGTGGTTTGATGGCCTATGGCGATGCCAATGCCGTGGCGATGGAGATTGGTGAGTACGAGGTGTTGCCCGTGGTCAAGGAAATCCCGGTGATCTGTGGTGTGCATGCCACTGACCCGCGGCGCCGCATGTGGCATTGGTTGGGCAAGGTCAAGGAGATGGGGTTCTCAGGCGTGAACAACTTTCCCACGCACACGATTGTCGACGGCCACTTCCGCGGCGTGCTTGAGGAAACCGGCATGAGCGTGAAGAAGGAATTTGAGATGGTGGGCTTGGCCTCGCGGATGGATCTCTTCAGCATTGTCTATGTGGCCACGCCTGAGGAGGCGGTGGAGATGGTCAAGCAGGGCGCGGACGCGGTCATTGCCCATGTGGGCACCACGGTGGGCGGCAGCATTGGCGTGGTCAGTGCGGTGGTGGACTGGGATTTTGCGATCAGGCGCACGCAGGAAATCATTGATGCGGCGCGCTCGATCAATCCCGCGGTCTTCACCTTGACTCACGGCGGCCCGATCAACACGCCAAGCGATGTGGAGCGCGTGCTCAAGGGCACGACGGCCGATGGCTTTGTGGGCGCCAGCAGTCTGGAGCGCATGGGCGTTGAGGACAGTTTGACCAGCCTGACGCGCGAGTTCAAGGCCGTGCGCCGCTGAGGCTGATGCGGCATTCGGCGCAGGCCATGCGGGCCTGCATTGGGTGCGCGCTTGGCCCGTGATGCTTGGCCCGTGATGCTTGGCCCGTGATGCTTGGCCCGTGATGCTTGGCCCGTGATGCTTGGCCCGTGGCTCAGTCGCCTTCGCTGACCGGCAGGTCGCTTGCGGGGTCGTGTTCTTCCTGGGCCATGCGTTCGATGATGCGGCTGAGGTGGGCGATGTATCCGTGCACATCGAGGTGGCCTTCTTCGGGCTCGCCGCGTACGGCGTAGAGCCAGCCGGTTTCATAGGGGTCGCTGCGCACGATGCAGGCATCGGCACTGAGCAGTTCGTTGCCGCCGGCAAATTGGCCCTGCATGACGCTGTAGACATCGGAGGCGGCCTTGAAGCCCTCGACCCAGCCGATGATTTGCCCCGGCTCGACTGCGCCCTGCAAGGCGGTCTTCCATTGGCAGTCCACCAATTCGCCAAGCATGCGGGTGGCAAATTTGGTGAAGCCCACGCGCCACAGGCCGCTCTCACCCTCGACGGGTGCCATCCAGTAGTGCGAGAGGCTGTAGCGGTAGGCCTCGGGGAAGCGGGCGCTGAATCTGGCGTGCTTGAAGCGAACCGTGGGCAGGGACATGGGCTCGGGGCGCGCTTGGTTACTTGGCCTGCAGACAGATCACTTGGCCAGGGGCGTTGCGCAGCAGAAGGCGACCATGGCTGAGCACGGGGCTGCTCCAGCAGCGGCCGGAGAGGACCTGGGCGCGGCTGAGTTCGTCGTATTTTTCAGGGGTGGCGCGTACGATGGCCAGTTCGCCTTTTTCGGTCAGGACGATGAGTTTGCCTTCAGCGGCCATGAGGGAGCCGAAGCCGATGCTTGGCTCGGCCCAGAGTTCCTTGCCGCTTTGCAGTTCCAGGCACTTGAGCGAGCAGCGGCTGTTGGAGTCGCCGTCAATGCCGTAGAGATGGCCGCCGATGAGCACGGAGGAGTTGAATTGGTTTTTCAGCAGTTTGTGCTCCCAGAGTTTTTGTGGAGCGGCGCCGTTGCTGAGCTTGAGGGCGGTGCAGCCTTTGTTGTAGCCGCTGGAGATGAAGAGCAGGTCGCCCTTGAGGATGGGGTCGGCGGCGTTGACGCCGTAGCGGGTGTTCCAGCGATGGCTCCAGAGTTCGCTGCCGTCGCGCAGGTTGACGGCGATGTAGGCGGTGGTGCTGCTGAAGATGGCGGCGTTTTGGCCGTCGATCTGCATCAGGTAGGGGGTGGAGTAACCGGCGCTCTCAGGGGCGCTTTTCCAGAGGATTTTGCCGTTGGTTTTTTCGAGGGCCACACCGGCCTTGCCCACATTGAGCAGGAGTTGGTTGCCTTGGATGACGGGGGCTCCGGCAAAGCCCCAATCGGGAATGGCGGCCTGGGTTTCCTGTTGGATGTTTTTGCTCCAGAGGACCTTGCCGGTTTGCAGTTCGAGGCAGAGCAGATCGCCCCAGCGGCTGAGGTGATAGACTTTGTCGCCGTCAATGGTGGGGGTGTTGGAGGTGCCGCCTTCGTAGTACTTGTCGCCGAGGTCGGCGGGGTAGCGATGTTGCCAGAGGACTTTGCCGTTGGTGGCGTCGAGGCACCAGACGCTGTCATGGTCCTCGGCGTGGCCGCTGGTTAGCACGCGGTCGCCGCTGGTGACGAAGGAGGCAAAGCCAAGGCCGACTTGCGCGCGCCAGAGTTCCTTGGGTTCGGCGCTGAGCTTCCAGCCGCTTTCCTGGCTGATGCCATCGCGGGTGGGGCCGCGCCATTGGGGCCAATCCAGCGCGAGGCTGAGGGAGGGGATGAGGGCCAGGAACAGTCGGAGGTGGGCGGGGTTCATGGGAAGATGAGGTGCCTTGCGGCAATGGCCCTTGGGCCCTGGGCAGGTCCACCGGTGAGGGTGGTGGAGCTAAGGGGATTCGAACCCCTGACCTTCTCATTGCGAACGAGACGCTCTACCAACTGAGCTATAGCCCCAAAAACTACCGCAGTCCTTAAAATGGCCCTGCCCGGGCATCCTGCAAGTGGGATTGGGGGGTGGGGCAGGCGATTTGCGGGCCGGCGATAGGGCGCGGCAAGGGTTGAAGCCAGGGGGCGGGCCGCCTTTAGGCCCGGCTGCGGGCCTTGACCCAGGCCACGATGGCGGCGTCGTCCTCGCCGAGGCTCCAGACGGCGCGCAGCAGATCGGCGGGGTGGATCTGGTGGCGCTGGAAGAAGTCGCGGTCGCCGCCGCAGCCGTACATGGTGTCAGGGTCCATCTCGCCGCGCAGTTTGGCGCGGGCCTTGGCGATCAGGCGGGGCAGCCAGACGATGCCCTCCACGGCTTGGGGCTTGGGCGGCAGGGTGGCTGGGTCAACGCGGTGGGTGCTGCGCTTGCCGCCTTGGACTTGGTGGAAGTAGTCGCGGCGCACGGCGGCCACCAGCAGGGCCGTGGCGGCGCTGGGGTCCTGATGGCCACTGCGGCAGTGGTCCTCGACGAAGTCAAAGAACTCGCGGGCGGTGTAGCCGAGATGGTCAAGCAGGGCCTGGTCTGCCTGGCTAAACCAGAGTTCAAACTGGCTGTCGCCTTGGTCGTAGCGTTTGGCGCAGGCGGCAAACAAATCGCTGAAGTGGGCTTCCCAGTAGAGTGTGGAGTTCATGAGCAGAGTTGTTGGTAGAGCTGTTGGGTCTGGCGCGCAATGCTGTCCCAGGAGAAATGCTCGATGCAGCGCTGGCGTCCGGCCTTGGCCATGGCTTGGCGCCGCGCCGGGTCGGCCATGAGTTCGTTGATGGCGGCAGCCAGATCGCGGGCGAAGGCTGCGGGGTCCAGCGGTTCGAAGGGGCTTTGCTCTTGCTGGGCCAGGGGCACCAGCAGGCCGGTCTCAGCGTGGCGCACGACTTCCTTGATGCCGCCCACGGCGCTGGCCACGACGGCGGTCTCGCAGGCCATGGCCTCGAGGTTGATGATGCCGAAGGGCTCGTAGATGCTGGGGCAGACAAACAACGCGGCCTGTGAGTAGAGCGCGATTTTATCGGCATTGCCCAGCATTTGCTCGATCCAAATGATGCCGGGGCGTTTGGCCTGTGCGGCCTGCAGGGCCTGTTGCATTTCCGCGGCGATTTCCGGCGTGTCGGCCGCGCCTGCGCACAACACCATTTGAAAGCCGGGGTCCAGGTGCTCGATGGCGCGGATGAGATGAATGATGCCTTTTTGGCGGGTGATGCGACCAAGAAACATCACGAAGGGCTGGGCCGGGTTGATGCCATGGGCCTGCAGCACGGCGGGGTCGGGACGCGGTTGGTATTCCTGCGGGTCAATGCCGTTGTAGATGACATGGACGCGCGCGGGGTCCACGGCGAAGAGGCGCAGGATGTCGTCGCGGGTTTCCTTGGAGACGGCAATGACGGCGTCGGCCATTTCGATGGCGGTCTTCTCCAGCCAGCAGGTGAAGTCGTAGCCGCCTTGGAGTTGCTCGCGTTTCCAGGGGCGCAGGGGTTCCAGGCTGTGCACGGTGAGCACCAGGGGCAGGCCGTAGTTGAGTTTGGCGAGGATGCCTGCCCAGTGGGCGTACCAGGTGTGCAGGTGCACGAGGTCAGCGTCAATGCCGCGGGTGTTGAACTCCAGATTGCGCGCCAGCGCGCCGAAAATACTGCGCAGGTGGGCCGGGCTCTGCCATGGGCTGCTGTCCAAGGCGCTGCCCTGCACGCGCAGGTTGGGTTGGGTCTCGTCTTGGGCGCCGAAGCAGCGCACCTCAACGGCCATCAACTTGGCCAGGGAACGGCTGAGGTACTCGACATGCACTCCTGCGCCGCCGTAGATGTGCGGTGGGTACTCGTTGGTGAGAAGCAGGGTCTTCATGGACAGGCTTGAGGGAAGCAAGAGTTGTGCCCAGCGCAAGCCTGTCGCCCGACCGCTGGAAACTGAAGCCCCTTTGCTGCCACTTATTTCTGGTAGAAGAATTGACGGCGCAGTGGCTCAGGCAATTGCGCGGGGGCAAATTTCACCACGCCTCCAACGGTGGCCACGGAGATGTTGTTCTCCTCGAGTTTGATCAGCCGCACATTGCCCAGCTTGCGCCCGTCCTGCAACTGCAGGCCCTGAAGCACCTGCCCGGCAAACTTCTGTCGGGCTTGGGCAAGGCTCTGCAGAGTTTGTGACTGGGTGATCTGCAGGTTTTGCTCGGCCTGCAGTTGTTGTTGGCGCAGGCTGTTGACTGCGTTTTCGGCGAGGGTGATTTGCCCGCGAAGTTGGGCGATCTGCGCATAGGCCTTGACTTCGGCGCGGGTGCCCTGCAGCGATTTGTCCAAGGCTGCGGCCTGCTCTTGAGCCGCGCTGAGGCCTTCGAGATGGTTTTGGTGGTCGTACCACATTTTCCAGGCGGAGGCACCGCCGAGAAAGAGAAGAAGGGCGATCAGGTTTTTCATCGGGCGTTGGGAGTCGGAATCGAGCTGGCCTGTGCCCGCGCCCATTCCAATTGGCGCTGCGCCTCAAGCAGGCGGCTCTGGGTTTGGGAGAGGTTTTGTTGCAGCGTCTCGGCTTGAGTCTTGAGGCCAGAGAGCTGGTTCTGCAGATCCTTGGCGTATTGGGCGGCGCTGACCTGCCCGGGTTTGGATGCGGGCGGACGACTGCGCAGGCCAGCCATCAGCGCCTGATCGAGTTGCTGCTTCTCGGCGTGCAGTGCCGCCACCTTCTCGTTGGCTTGAGTGAGATCAGATTGCAGCTTTTTCTGCGCTTCGCAGGTGGGAAGGCTGAGGCTTGCAGCGAGCGTGATGCGGGCGAGCAGGGTCATGGCAGTGCGAGGTGAGGGTGCAGGGAGAGAGGGCCGCCTGCATCCAGCGCCCTGGGTTGTACCCGCAGGTTGAAGGGCTTGTCAATCCTGCTTGATGGTTTCAAAAGAGGGTTGATCCCCGCCCGGCCCCTGTCATTTTGAGGGCCTTCCCTTTGATTCATGGATTCCCCCAGCGATAGCCTCAGCAAGTCCCTGCCGCTGGATCGCAATCGGGAATTGCTCAAGACCGCGCAGGAGGAGGTGTACAAAAGGGTGGGGGATCAGGATCTGCGGGCCTACCTTTGGGAGCCTCCGGGAGGCAAGGCGCCAGACTATCCGCGCTCTGCGGCAGCGTTTTTTTTCAGCAGTGGTTGGGATCAGGGGCAGGTGGCGCAGTTTGCGCCGCATTGCGTTTACTTCGCCTCGCGGGGCATGACCACCGTGGCCTTTGAGTATCGGGTGAGTTCCCGCGGCGACGGCGGGCCGCTGCAGGCGATGAGCGATGCAAGGGCGGCCATTCGCTGGCTGCGCCTCAATGCGGTGGAGTTGGGGATCAATCCCGGGCGCATTGTGGGTGTGGGCGGTAGCGGCGGTGCTCATGCGATGGCCTCAACGGCCGTGCTGCGCGGCTTTGATGATGCCGGTGAGAGCACGGGCATCAGCCCCGTGCCCAATGCCCTGGTGTTGTTCAACCCGGTGCTCGACACCTCCAAAAAGGGCTTTGGGCTGGAGCGCTTTCCCTCGCCGGCCACCGCAAAGGCGGCGAACCTGCTCGATGCCGTGGGCAAGCACCTGCCGCCCACGCTGATTTTGCATGGCACGGCTGATCGGGTGATTCCCTTCGCGGGCAGCTATCAATACGCCAGGGCCTGCGCGCGCAAAAAGAATGTGTGTCGCCTGATCCAGTTCGAGGGACAGGGCCATGGCTTCTTCAACTTCAATCTCTCCTTTGAGATGTACGAGGCGACGCTGTTGGCCATGGACGAGTTCCTTGTGGAACTGGGATTTGTGGATCCCGACCCCGATGCGCTCATGGCTCGGGTTGATTAGGTGCGGACTTCAGCCCGATGATACAAGGCCTGTGCCGCAGGCGTTGGGGAGGGATGCGCCTGCTGTCCTCGATGATCCTTGCCTTGATGCTGCTGATGCTCTGGTGCTGCGGTGCCGCAGAGCCGCCGCGTCATGTGCTGTGGATCATTGCCGATGATGCCTCCGCGCATTTCGGCGCGGTGCATCAGACCCCCTGGGTCAAGGCTCCCAACCTCGAGCGTTTGGCCAAGGAGGGCTTGGTGCTTGAGCGCTGCTACACCCCGACTTCAAAGTGCGCGCCTTCGCGGGCTGCCCTGTTGACTGGCCGCCACCCATGGCAGCTGGAGGAGGCGGCCAATCATCAGCCGTATTTTCCTGCCAAGTTTACGGCCTTCACCGAGCTGCTTGCGCGCCAGGGCGTTGCCGTGGGATCTCAAGGCAAGACCTGGGGGCCTGGCGAGGCCCGTGATGCGCAGGGAAAGGAGCGGGACTTCGGGATGCGCTCGCGCGGGGCCAAGGGCAAGGGTGGGCCGCCTGGAGCAGCCTTCGCGGCCTTCCTCAAGGAGCGCAGGCCGGGGCAGCCGTTTTTTTATTGGTTTGGTAGCGCCAATCCGCATCGGCCCTATCGGCGCGACAGCGGCCTTGAGGCGGGCAAGAAGCCCTCGGACATTGATCGAGTTCCGGCTCATCTGCCAGATGATGAGGTCGTGCGCCGCGACCTTTTGGACTATGCCGTGGAGGTCGAGGCCTACGATGCTGAGGTGGGGCAACTGCTGGCTGCCCTTGAGGCCAGTGGCGAGGCCGCCAACACCTGGGTGTTGGTGACCTCGGATCACGGCATGCCCTTCCCGCGGGTCAAGGGCCACACCTTCGAGCTGGCTCACCGCGTGCCGATGCTCATGCGCCTGCCTGGCACGCGACATCCCAAGGCCAGTCGCTTGGAGGGGTTCATGAGTTTTGTGGATGTGGCGCCAAGCCTGCTGAGTTGGTTTGGGGTTGAGCCCGGAGCGCAAATGGCGCCGATG
Source organism: Prosthecobacter sp. (assembly GCA_030833205.1). GTDB lineage: Bacteria > Verrucomicrobiota > Verrucomicrobiia > Verrucomicrobiales > Verrucomicrobiaceae > Prosthecobacter. The sequence goes on along the minus strand of JAURHS010000033.1, from coordinate 11,128 downwards.
AGTGGCATCAATCTTTTGCCGTGGCTGATGCAGGGTGGGCCTGCGCCGCGTCAGCAACTGGTCATCGGCAGGGAGCGCAATGATGTGCTGACGCGTGCGGGTTCCGCAGCCGGGCTTGGCTACCCGGTGCGCGCGCTGCGTCAAGGCCAGTGGCTTTACCTGCATCATTTTGAGCCCTCGCGCTGGCCCTGTGGCGATCCGGGCTCGGGCTTTCGCGACACGGACGACAGCCCGACCAAGGCGCTGGTGGAGGGCCTTGGAGAGTCCTCGCGTTTTTGGCAGGAGGCCTTTGGCCGCCGACCTCAGGAGCAGCTCTTCGATGTGGTTGCCGATCCCGATTGTGTGCAGGACCTGGCCCCGAGCCCGGCACAGGCCGATCGCCTCAAGGCGATGCGCGAGTCCCTGATGCAGGAACTGCGGGCCCAGCAGGATCCCCGGGTGCTGGGGCAGGGAGCGGTGTTGGATCAGTACCTTTCCCCGCGGACCCAAGGCACGAAGAAGCGCAAGGGCCCAGCGCCAAACTAAGACTGCGCGCACTGAATTTGCCCTTGGCGAGGGGGCCTGCCTGCCGTATGGGCTGGCCCATGCCCGAGCATGAAGAAACCGAAGAGACCAGTCAGGAGCAGCGCCAGATGGGTGCACAACCCCTCGACGCCCTGATGCTGCAATGGGGCCTGAACAATCACAGTCTGGTGGCGGCCAGCCTGCACCCGCTGACCCACAAGGCGGTGCAGCGCGCACGCCGCGGACGGAGGGTAACCCGCCGCCTGCAGTTGCGTTTGCTTGAGGCCTACAATCGCGCGCTGACGGCGGCAGGAGAGGCCACGCGTGAGGCGGTGCCGGCGCAGCGACTGGCAGATTTGTTCACCTACTGATTGCCCACCATGGCTCAACAGACACCCTCGCCGGGCCGATGGATTCGCGCCGCTCTGGTGTTGTTTCCTTTGGGCTTGATCATCACCAGCATCCTTTCCTTTGGGATTTGGTGGCAGAAGAAACAGGCAGTGCAGGCGCGCACGGCGGCCTTTGCCAGGGCGATGCGGCAGGACTGGGATGAGGCTCGCCTGGAAGCCGCTTCAGTGCGCCTGCAGGAGGCCTGGGCCTTGAAGGAGGCCGATCCCATGGAAGTGGCTGCCAGTTACATGGAGTCTTCGATGAGCGCGGAGAGCATGGGCTATTTGCCGAGGCGCTTGAGACTGCAGGCAGCCTCAGGGGCTCTTTCCGTGGTGGACGCTGAGATCACCGGCTCGAGTCGGCCGCGCAGGGTGCAGTTGCTACTGCTGCCGATGCAGAGTCTGTCCAAGGAGAGCAGTCTGTCACTGGCCACGGTCTTTGCCCTCGCGCACTCGCTCTCGGGCGCGATCCTGCCAGAGACTCTGCGCTTTGCGATGTTGCCGATGACCAACCCAACTCAGCGGGCTCTGGCCTTGCAGCAACTGGCCAGCGCCATGGCGGGACGCAGCGAGCAATTGGTGGAGTTGACGGTTCTGGGAGGGTCACTGGAGCCGGAATGGCGCCGTGAGATTCAGACGGCGTTGGCTACCGCTGCTTCCGCCTCCCGCCTGCAATGGGTGGACGCGCCCCGGGATGCTGCCGTGGCGCTGCGGGTGGCCAGGGATCTGCGTCAGCGACTGCTGAAAGTCCAAGGCATTGAGCCCGAGGGAGAGAAGGGCAGCCACTGAGAAGGCAGCCTCCGCGCGGGGACGACGCAGACCCGGGCGGCCATTTGACCGCCGGCGTCCATGGTGCCCAGGGAGGGATTCGAACCCACGACCAATTGGTTAAGAGCCAACTGCTCTACCACTGAGCTACCTGGGCACTACGGACGCCATCTGCGTGGTACGCGGGGAGGGGATCGAACCCTCGGCCAATTGGTTAAAAGCCAACTGCTCTACCGCTGAGCTACCCGCGCGGATGGGCCCAAATGGCTATCCAGCTTCGGGGTTGCTGCAAGCTGGAATGTGCGAAAACTCGGCTTTTTTTCGGGAGGGCGGCTGCGGCAACAGAGCCTTCAGGGTCAAATCAACTTTTTCCGCCCTGTTGCGGGCTGCGGTTGGCTGCCTGACTGTAATAGTAGCTGGCGTAGTTGTAGTAACTGTACTCCTGAAGATTGATGTCGCTGCGGTTGAGAATGACGCCGCCGACATTGACCTGGCGATCATAGAGCAGGGAGAGGGCCTTGCCCGATAGGCGTGCCATCGTCGAGGAGAGGCGAACCACGAAGAACACCACATCCATCTTCGGCGCGAAGCTGGCGGTGTCATCAGCCACCAGAACAGGCGCACTGTCAAAGATGACATAGTCGTACTCATCGTTCATTTCTCGAACCATCTCCCGCGTGTTTTCCGAAAGCAGGACCTCTGAAATGTGGTCGAAGATCTCGCCGCGGGCCAGCATGTCCAGACCGCGCACACCAGTTTCCTGAACGGCGTCGCGCCAGTGAAGCTTGCCGCGAAGGACCTCGCTGAGGCCCGGGGTGCCTGGAAGCTTAAAGAGCTCGCTGACACCGCCGCGACGCAGATCGCAGTCGGCCAGGAGCACTCGTGAACCGGCCAGAGCCATGGTGATGGCAAGGTTGGAGGTCACCGTGGTCTTGCCCTCATTGGGCACGGCGCTGGTCACCAAGATGGTCTTGGGTAGGCGACCTCCAGGCCAGTTTTTAAACAGGATGGAGGAGCGAACATTGCGGAAGGCTTCGGCGTAGAGGTGGCGGTCGTCATTTTGACGCAGGAGGGTCACATCGCCGCGCTGGCGCTGCTCGGGAATCTGGCCAAGAACGGACTCATGGGGGAAGAGGCTCTGGAATTCCAGAAAGGAATTCATGCGGTCATCGAGGCGGTCGTGGAGCAAGAGGGCCAACGCGCCAAACACCAGGCCGCCGATGAAGCCGATGATCAGAGGCTGGACGATCTTGGGCACATCCTGGAAGGCCGCACAGGCGCGTTCCTGAATGGTGACCTGATCGGTTTGGATGTCCTGAATCTCCTGAAAGTTCTGAACCCGCTTGAACATTTCATCATAGGCCTGTTTGGCGGCACGCATCTCCTCAAGGAGATTTTGGTGCTCGGCGAGTTTGGCGGCCAGTTCGAGGGCTTCGCGTTGTTTCTCGGCAATTTGAGCGTCAAAGACGCGGACCTGTCGGTCAAGGGTGGCGACGCGAGCCTGTTTTTCCTTGAGAATTTCTGCCGCGTAGTTTTCGAGCAGTTGGCGGTTGGCCTCGATGTCCTCGTCAACGGCGATGACATCAGGGTGGCTGGGCTTGAAGTAGCGCAGGAGCCGGGTGCGGCTGTTCTGCAGGCGCATGATTTCCTTTTTGGTGTCGAGGAAATCGCGCTCGTTGGTCGTCATGGCTGCGGTCATGGCGCCGTTGTCCACCGCCTTGGTTGCCGCGGATCCCGTTGCGGTGGCCGAGGCCCCTGCGCCCTCGACTGCGGAGGTCTTGGTGGCGTTGGTGGTGCCTGCTGGCTGTGGACTGCCCTGGCTCAACTCACGCTCGATCATGTTGGCGTGGATGTCCTCGAGGGCCACCTTGAGGTCGCGTTGCTCGCTCAACAGAGCTTCCCGTCTGGCCTTCAGACCCAGCAAAAAACTGGCGGCCTCGTTGTGGTTGTTGTTGATCTGGACGGCGTCATTGGCCTTGAGGAAGTCGGTGAGGCGTTGGGATTTTTCCTGCAGATCGCGCTCCTTCTTGACCACGGTTTCTGCAAAAGTGTTCAGGGCTCGGGCCGTGCCCTCCTCGCGGGCCTGCTGGCGGGAAGCCATGAACTCGTCGAGCAGGGCGTCGAGGAAGGTTTGGGTGTATTGCGGCTCGGCACCAATGGCAGTGACATTGAAGATGGCGCTGCCCTTGGTCTGATTGACCAGGATCTCGACTGCGCTCTCAGCAATGTCGGGGTTGAGTGTCTTGACTCTGACGCGGGCACGCTCCTGCATCTGAACGCTCTCGACGGTCTCGAGGATGGTGCCGTAGAAATCCATCAGGTGCTCCTGCCAGTTGACGGCACCGTCATTGGCCACGATGCGGCCACCTGCCACCAGTTTGGCCTTGCTGATGTAGGAGTTGGGTTTGCTGCTGATGCGCAGGGTCTGGATGCAGACGCCAAGGCTTGCAGTCAGAAGCAGAACCCACCAACGGCGGCGAAGCAGGAGTTGGTAGCGTTGAAACTTCGCCGAGGTCTCGTGAATGCGGTGCAGGTTGCTGGATGGGCCCAGCGGTTGGGGAAGGTGAAGGCTGGTATCCATTCGCTTCTGTGGACAGGATCGTTCGCCGTGTGGATTGAAGGCCCGCGCCTGGAGAGGTGCGGCGGCTTGCCTAGAAATTGACCTTTTTCTCGTCAACGATGATCACATCGTTCTCGCGAAGGTAGAGGTCGTACTGCATGCGGCCGCGCTGCATGATGTCGTGCATGTTCACCAGGATGGTCTTGTGGCCCTGGGGGGTGTTGCGCACAATCTTGACCCGGCGGGTATCGGCGAATTGCGCGAAGCCCCCGGCCCGCAGAATGGCCTGGCTGATGGTGATGTCTTCGTTGAAGGGCAGTTCATGCTGACCTTGCCGCAGAACCTGGCCAAACACGGTAAACAGGGCAATGTCGTAGCCTGAAATGCGCAGCCGCTCAGCAGGATTGTCTTCGCCCTTGAGGTCAATGGCGACAATCACGGTGGCGGAGTTGTAGTAGTTGGCTTCCAGGCGCTTTTTGATCTCTGTGGCCAACTGCTTGCAGGTGCGGCCAACAGCAAGCACCAGTCCAATGTGGGGGGCGTTGATTTGGCCGGTGGCACCCACGCGCAATTGGATGGGCTCGCGTCTGCCCTGATCCTCCACGACACGCAGGGAGATGACATCGCCCGTCTCGATGATCTGGGTGTCGTCGAGCACATCCATGGTGGTGAGCACGGCTGCGGACTTGCCCACCTGGGGGCTGGTTGCTGCCGCGGCTGCATTGGCCTGCGCTGCTGCGTCGGGCCGCGAAGGGTATTCGCGTACGCCGGGGTCCTGGGCGTTCAGGGCGGTGGCAACACCCAGAAAGAGAGCGAGCAGAGCGGGGAATTTGGCAGTCATGGCGGGGGCGGAAATAGTTCCAGATTGCCTGTGGCTTGTCAGCCGCTTTGTCAGAAATTGTAGTTGAAGCCGGTGACAAACCGGTTCTGTTTGTAGTCGTTGCCGCTGCCCAGATCCATCTGGTTGTTGTAGAGGCGGTAGCCGAGGATGAGCATCGCCTTCTTGGAGAGGGTGTAGGAGATGTCAAAGTTGAAGGCGTGCTGGATGAAGTGGCTGGTGAAACGATCCTTGAACTGCTCTCGCTGATTGTAGGTTTGACCGTCTGGGGCGTTGTAATCGGTGTCAGGCACGCTTCCGACATAGTCAGCCTCGGTGAGGCCAAAGTGGTAGCCTGCCCCAAGGTTGACCTTGGAATTGAGCTTGTGGCTGAGGTAGAGGTCGGTGCCGTACTGCAGAAAGTCCTGAGCGTACTTGCCCGCCGAGGTTGAGGCGTTTTCCAGATAGGTGCTCAGGCTGATGCGGCTGCCCTTCCAGGCGACGGTGGAGATGCCGTAATTGACATAGTCGGCGGTGACGAAGTTGGTGATGAGGTTCAGGGAGGACTCGTGGCCAACACTCAGGGAGTGTGAGAGGCGGGAGTTGAGCCGATTGGTGAAGGTGAGGTTGTAGTAGAAATCGCTCAGGTCGGTGAAGTCGCCGTTGCTGCTGCCGATCTGGGCTGGTGTTGCAGCCTTGACTTGGCCCGGGGCCAGGAAGTTCGGGGCGCTTTCATTGCTGCCATCGAAGACTTCGAAGGAGGAGGGGGTGTCGTAGTTGAAGATTTGGGCGCCACCGGCAAGGCGGGCGTAGGTGGTCTTGCCCAGTGGCAGCACGAGGAACAGGCCCGCGTTGTTGAGCAGGCCGTCGTTGTTGAACTGGCTTTTGTAGTTTGCCAGTGAGGAGCCGCCTTCAACGCCGGCAGACCAGGTGGCGTAGGGGCTGAAGGAAAGGGACGCGTGCACGGTATCCATGCTGCGGTTGTACTCGTCGAGTTTGACCGGCTTGCCCGAAGCGTCGGGGGTGCTTGAGATGGCCTCGGTGTAGGAGTGCATCACATTGGCGCTGAGAGACCAAGCTGAGTTGATGCGCCAGTTGGCGGCGATGCCGGTGTCGTTTTGGATCACCCCAAACATGCTGGTCATGTAGAGTTGCGAGTCGTTGCGGACGGTGGGGCGAACCGAGAAGCGGTTGTAGAGGGTGAGGTAGACTGGCCCGGCCTTGATGTCGAAGGCCATCGTGGTGCCAGGAAGCACATTGAGGACGAAGCCGCGCGGTCCGTAGGTGAGGTTCTTGGCGATCTCGGGATGATTGAGATAGCGGTCCATGCCAATGCCCGTGGTGAGCGTGAGGCGGTTGTTGTTCGTGATTTGGTAATTCGCATCAATGCTGAGCATTGAGCTGGAGATGAAGTCAGTGAGCTTGTTCTCGGTGGCATCACTGGAGCGGGCGATGTTGTCGTTGTACTCAAGGCCTTGGTAGAAGCCGAAGCCAAGGTTCACCGGTCCGAGCTTCAAGTTGCGTTTGCCGCTGAGAAAGGGGTCTGAGGTGTAGGTTGGTGCAAAGAAACTCGAGGGCGTGCTGTATTGGCCGGAGTAGTTGGTGTAGTCGCCAACACTGCGTGCGGCGAAGGCGTTGCTTCCGCTGCGCACCGAAGGCCTGCTGATTTCGCGAGAGGCCTCTAGGTCGGCAATGTAGGGGCTGATCTGGCTCTTTTCCTTGTCGCGATAAACGCCGCTGGAGTAGTCGTAGGTCACATCGCCGTCCTTGGCGCCAGCGTCCATGATGGCGGAACCCTTGCGTTGACGACTGCGAAAGTCGTCGAAGAAGGTGCCGGTTTGAGAAGGCGAGGCTCCATACTGTGACCAGGCATTAACCCCAAGAAGGAGATAGGTCAGTGCGGCAAGCGCCAGACGATTGGTGGAAGAACCGGCAAGCCGAAGCAGAGAGGTGGATGGTTGGGAATGCCGGATCATTTCGAGCGCCTGAGAATCATCCATGAAGAAGGCAGATTGTCCATCGTAAAGGAGTTTGTTCAAAAGAACATCATTTCCGAGGGGCCATGATGAGCCTCGGTAACCCGAGGCAAGGCCAATGGCGTTTCTGGGCTTCCCCCGCCAGGGAGTGACCCTTATCGCTGGTCAATGGGCTCGACCTTCTGCCCGTAAGGCTTGCCGACATACTCGCTCAAGGGGCGGAAAAGGCGGTTTTCGCTCCATTGCTCCAGGACATGGGCGGTCCAGCCGCTCATGCGGGCGATGGCGAAGATCGGGGTGAACAGATCGGTGGGGATGCCAAGGCTGTAGTAAACCGTGGCGGAGTAGAAATCCACATTGGCGTTGAGGTTCTTGCGCTCGCGCATGATCTGCGCAATGCGCTCGGACATCTGAATCCACTTGGCCTCTCCGAGTTGGCTGGTCAGGGCAATGGCCATTTCGCGCAGATGCGGGGCGCGTGGGTCGAGCACTTTGTAGACGCGGTGGCCGATGCCCATGATCTTCTTCTTTTGGGCGAGGGCGTCCTCAACCCAAGAGTCCACCTTATCGAGGCCGCCGATTTCCTGCAGCATGTGAATGACGCCTTCATTGGCTCCGCCGTGAAGCGGGCCCTTGAGGGCGCCGATGGCCGCCGAGATGGCGGAGAACATGTCGCTGAGGGTCGAGGCCACCACGCGGGCGGTGAAGGTGGAGGCGTTGAAGCCGTGCTCGGCGTGCAGAACATAGGCCACATCGAGGGTGCGTTCGGCTTCGGCGCTGGGCACCTCGCCGTTGATCAGGTAGAGGAAATGCGCGGCCTCAGAGAGGTCCTTGCGCACTGGCGGCAGGCTCAGGCCTTGTCGGGCGCGATGGAAGTAGGCGGCAATCACGCCAATCTGCGAGACGAGGCGAATGGCGTTGGCAAGGTTTTCGCCGACATCAATGTCGTGGCGTTTGAGGTCGTAGCAGCCGAGCATGGACACGGCGGTGCGCATGACATCAATCGGGCGTGCGGACTTTGGGGCGCTGAGCAGGAAGTCAATCACGCCCTGAGGAAGCTCGCGTTCGGCACGCAGGGCCTGGGTGAGTTTGTCGAGCTCTGCACGGTTGGGCAGGCGGTTGTAGAAGAGCAGGTGCACGACTTCCTCGTAACTGGTTTTCACCAACTCGTTGATGTCATAGCCGCAGTAAAAGAGAACACCTTCGTTGCCTTTGACCTCGCCGAGGCGGGTTTCGGCGGCAACGATACCTTCAAGACCTTTGGAGACGAGTGACATGATGAGGGAAGCGGGGTTGGGGGGTGAACGCAGGAGTCGTGCCGAAACCAGGCAGACTCCTTGGTTTAGCCTTTTTTTTGACGCCGACAAGTCCTCTCCTTGGGCTTTTCGTGCGCTTTCAGGCAAAGATCTCGTGCACGACCCGTCCGTGAACATCGGTAAGGCGGAAGTCTCGCCCAGCGTGGCGGAAGGTCAGGCGCTCATGATCGAGGCCCAGGGCATGGAGTACCGTGGCGTGCAGGTCGTGCATGTGCACCTTGTCCTCGACGGCCATGTGGCCAAGTTCGTCGGTGGCTCCAAAGCGGAAGCCTGGTTTGACGCCGCCCCCCGCCAGCCAGAGGGTGAAGCCGCCGGGGTTGTGGTCGCGCCCGGTGCCGTTGTTCTCAGCATAGGGCGTGCGGCCAAACTCGCCCCCCCACCAAACCAAGGTGTCCTCGAGTAGTCCTCGTTGCTTGAGATCGTGCAGCAGGCCGGCGATGGGTTTGTCCACTGCCGCGGCGTGTTCGCCGTGCTTGGGCAGATTGCTGTGCTGATCCCAGGCGGGGTTGTTGGAGTTGTCTCCGTAATTGACTTGGATGTACCGCACTCCGCGCTCGGCCATGCGCCGGGCCATCAGGCAGAGGCGACCGTAGTTGTCAGTGGTTTTTTCGCCGATGCCGTACAGGGCGAGGGTGGCCGGGGACTCGTCCTTGAGGTCAAGAGCGTCCGGGGCGCTGTTCTGCATGCGCCAGGCCAGTTCGTAGCTCTGCAGCACGGCCTCGACCTCATGATCCGTGGATCGGGCGGGAGCGCCGAGCTTGCGGATCAGGTCAATTTGGCGCCTCTGTTGTTGCGGGTTCCAGTGATCGTTGCCCAGGTTGGAGATGCGGCTTTCAGTGGCTTTTAGACCGCCCCGTCCCACGGCGGTACCCTGATGAATGGCAGGCAGGAAGGCATTGCCGTAATTGCGGGGGCCACCATTGCCCAAACTGGGGCTTAGGGTGACAAATCCAGGCAGATTCTGGCTCTCGCTGCCGAGGCCGTAGAGAACCCAGGAGCCCATGCTGGGGCGCACAAAGTTGGTGGTGCCTGTGTGGAGAAAAAGCGTGGCTGGCCCATGCGCCACGCCTTCGGTGTGCATGCCCTGCAGAAAGCAAAGGTCGTCAATGTGGCGGTTGACATGGGGAAACAGGTTGGAGGCCCACTGCCCGCTTTGGCCGTGCTGCGCAAAATCCCACAGTGGTTTTTTGATGCGCTGCATGCTGCCCTTGCCCGTCTTGGCGACGCTGCGCGCATCGGCAACATCAATGACCCGGTCGTGGTCCTTGAACAGCCGAGGCTTGTAATCGTAGGAATCCACATGACTGACGCCGCCCTGCATGAACAGGAAGATCACTCGCTTGGCTCTGGGGCGGTGATGTTCCCTGACGCTTGTGGCGTTGCCCGTTTGTGCCATGGCACGCGCAGCCAACCAGCCAAATCCGCAGGCGGTGCTTTGAAGGAGACTTCGGCGCTGCATGGTGGTTGTTGAGTCAAACGCAACTCTCGGCGGGGATGTTGCTTCCTTGGGGCCTGGTGAGGCAGGAAGGCCTGATCAGGGCAGGGAGGGGACTCGCTGATCCACCTCGGTTTCGGCGGCATAATCCACCCCGGGAAGGCCAAAGCCAAACAGGCGAAGGAAGCTGGCCTGATAACCTTCGAAGTCGCCAAACTGGTTCAGTGTTTCGGTGCTGACCTCCTGCCACCGGCGGGCCACGATTTCTTGGATGGAGGCGTCCATCTCCCAGTCGTCGAGGCGAATGCGGCCCTCGGCATCCGTGGGAATTGGGGTCCCGCTGTAGAGGCGACGCCATAGCCGGTCCATTTGCTCAATGGTGTCCTCGTGGGTGTGGTTGTCCTTCATCGCCTTGTAAAGCAGGGAGATGTACAACGGCACAACGGGAATCGCCGAGCTGGCTTGCGTGACCAAGGCCTTGTTGACCGAGACCCAGGCCTTGCCGCCAAGCGGTGCCAGCGTTTGGTTCAAGGCGCGTTGGGCGCGCTCCACATCTTCCTTGGCTCGTCCAATGGTGCCGTTTTTGTAAATGGGCCAGGTCAATTCCGGGCCGATGTAGGAGTAGGCCACGGTCTGCACGCCCTGTGCCAGCGCACCCGCTTGGGCCAAAGCCTCCATCCACATCTGCCAGTCCTCGCCTCCCATGACCGCCACGGTGTTTTCAATTTCCTCGTCGCTGGCGGGTTCCAGCGTGACGCTGTTGACCTCTCCATTGCCCGTGTTGAGATTTTTGTTGGTGTAGCTCTGGCCGATGGGCTTGAGCACGGACTTGTAGGATTGCCCGTTTCTGGGGTGGTTGCGACGAGGTGAGGCGAGGCTGTAGATGACGCAGTCAACCTGGCCGAGGTCTGCCTTGATGCCAGCAACCACTTCGGCCTTGAGGCTGTCGCTGAAGGCGTCGCCGTTCCAGGAGCGCGCATAGAGGCCGGCCTTGGTGGCCTCGCGCTCGAAGGCTGCACTGTTGTACCAGCCCGCGGTCGCGCAGCGGCCAGCCTCAGCAGGGCGCTCGAAAAACACCCCTGCAGTGGCGGCTCCGCCACCAAAGGCGGCGGCAATTCGGGAGGAGAGGCCGTAGCCAGTGGAGGAACCGATGACCAAGACCTTCTTTGGGGCGTGGCTGACTGGCCCGCCGCGTTTGACGAGGGCGATTTGCTCCTGCACATGAGCAGCGCAGCCCTCGGGGTGTGCGGTGGTGCAGATGAAACCTCGGATTTTTGGAGTGACGATCATGGGCGGTGTCAGTGGAGAGTGGCGAACTCAATGTTCCTAGCAGCAGCGGCCAGACAGGCAACCCTTTTTGCGC
>JAURHS010000068.1 GCA_030833205.1 Prosthecobacter sp. | reverse complement strand
CTCCAGCAAATGGCTCTTGGCCGCGTCGCCTGCGACAATTGCCGGGCCGGACTCGCCTCCCTTTTTGATGAAGCGCGCCAGGCGCAGATCCAGTCCGCCCTTGGTTTCACCGCCCTCGCCATGGCAATGGAAGCACTGCGCCTTGAGGATGGGGCGGATGTGGCGCTCGAAGCTCAGCGTCGTAGCAGCCGAGGGATCAGCGCCTTGGAGAGCGGGGGTAGCCAGCAGCAGGAGAAGTGTCTTGGCATTGAACATGGGTCTGGAGTGGCATACGGCCCTGCGCCAGTGCCTCTTGCCGAGGCGCGCCAGGCGATCCGCCAAGAAACCTGCGCAAGGTCACGAGGATAGTACTGGAAAGTACCTAAGAATAATTTAGGTATTATACTTAGATTGATGCTTGAGATTCAGAGATCCAATGAACAGGGGGCCGATGAGCCACTGGGCTTCGCCCGGAGGCTGCTCCTCCTGCACGCATTGCTGTTGGTGCTCGGCCTGAGCGCCTTGCTGTTGACGGGGCAGATCTGGGCAGCCTCGGTGCTGGCCATTTGGGCGCTGATTTCGGTATTTTGGGTCGCCGCCGTGAGGGCGGGGTGGTTGGGGCAGGTGCGGGTGCTGGCGCTCTGGGCAGCGCTTCCTCCACCCGCAGTGGTGGCGCTTCTTCAGTGGCACTTGGATGCGCAGAGCGCGGGCTTGTCGCTGCTGGCTGAAGGAGGGTTGCGTCTGGGTTTGGGCCTCATGGCAGTTGGCTACGCGCTGCTTGCCCTGATGTTGTGGCGCAGTCGCCGCATGGAGCGGGCCACGCGCCACTGCTTTCGACCGAGGCCCTGAGATGAAGAGCAAGTTGCGCCACGGAGAGGTGAGGAATGGCAAATTGAGCATCGACAGTGTTGCGTTGTCCATGCATGAGTCGTTTTGATTTCTGATGATGACTCAACCTCAGCTCGAAGCCCTTGTTGATGTGCTGGCCTTAGCGGTCTGCGCCGAGGTCTGTCTCCTGATGGATGAAGACGGTCTGCGCTCGCTGGCCTTGGTTCGTCGGCAGTGGAAGTCTGATCAAAATCGGCGCCAGTACATTGACGGGGCCCTGGAGCTGGGCCGGGAGTTGGTCAGCAGCGATGAGCAGATGGCGGATTTCGTGGCCCAGCGGGCGTCCGTATTTGTGACGGCCTCGGCGCAGAAGGAAGTCTGTGAGGTGTTGGCGCGCATTTTGGCAGGCACGCAGCGCGAGGCTCAGGACCATGACTTTTACAGCTTGTTTGTGCAGTCGCTGCCCCTGAGTAAAAAGTCGCGCGATGGCTGAGGCCATTCGGGCATCCAAGGATGTCGCCGATGCTGCAGGCCTTAGGGCGCCGTGATCGAACCAGTCCACTGACGGGTGCCCTGATTGTCGAGGTCCCGCAAATTCAGAGGGCGGCTGTTCTTGACTTCACAGCGCTGCCCGAGGATGTCGAGAGTCAGGGAGTCGTTCAGGTGGGCGGCGTCTAGCCAGTAGCGCAGGCGGCAACTCTGAGTGCTGCGCGCGGGAATTTGGGGCGGTGGCTCCGTGGGCAGGATGAAGGCGGGAACTTCGCCTCCCTTGCCAATGAGCAGGCGCACGCTGGGGGAGTGCAGAAGAAGTGGTCTGGGGCTGTCGTTGCGGTAAGTGATCTCCAGGTCCAGTCTCGCGCTGTCATAGTCCCGCTGAAGCAGACAGCGATCGAGTTGCAGGGCTGCGGTGAGCGCGGATTCAGGCGGGGCCCCGCCGCTGGAGGGATCTTCTGAGGTTGGCTTCGGTTTGCTGATCCACAGCCACAGCCCGATGCTGGCCGCGGCCAGCAGCCAGAGTTCGGGGCGCGCCAGAGTTGATTTCATCGAGGGCCAATGCTGGCCGCCGCAATTTGGCTCTCGGCGCTGACCAAGGCACCAGTCAATTCAGGTTTGCAGCCCGCCTTGATCTCGTCGCGGAACTTGCGCACAAAGCTCTGCGTGGGCCAAGAGCAAGCCTCGCCGAAGGCGCAGATGGTTTTACCTTCGATTTGGTTGGCCACGGTCTCGAGCATGTCCACATCATCGGGGCTGGCCTGACCGGCGACGATGCGGTCGCTGATCTTGCGCATCCACAGGCTTCCTTCGCGGCAGGGTGTGCACTGGCCGCAGCTTTCGTGGGCGTAGAATTGATTGAGGTTGTTGATCACCCAGCCCATGTCGCGGCTGTCGTCCATGATGATGACGCCGCCGCTTCCGGCCATGCTGCCGCAGGCGGCCATGGTGTCGAAGTCCATCGGGATGTCCAACACGCCGAGCTGGCGGCCGTCCTTGAGGGTGAACCGTTCATCGGCGCGCAGCACCTTGGCGGAGCTGCCGCCGGGAATGATGGCCTTGAGCTTGCGCCCGGGGCGCAGGCCGCCGCAGAGATCATTGATGACCTCGCCCATGGTGATGCTGCCGACCTCGACCTCGTAATAGCCGGGCTTCTGCACATCGCCGGAGACGCAGAGGATGCGGGTTCCGGTGTTGTTGGGGGTGCCAAGCTTGGCGTAGGCCTCGCCACTCATGGCGATGATGTGCTTCACATGGCAGAGAGACTCAACATTGTTGACGATCGTCGGGCAATGGTAGAGACCGAGCGCCGCAGGGAAGTACGGCGGCTTGATGCGAGGGTAGGGGCGCTTGCCCTCAAGGGATTCAATGAGGCCCGTTTCTTCGCCGCAGATGTAGGCCCCGGCTCCGCGATGCACATGCAGTTCGCAGTCGAAGCCGCTGCCTTGAATGTCGCTGCCCAGCAGGTTGGCGGCGCGGGCCTCGGCCAGGGCCTTCTCCACGATGATGGCCGCGTGCGGGAATTCCTCGCGGATGTAGATGTAGCCGAGTTTTGCGCCCACGGCAAAGCAGGCAATGAGCATGCCTTCGATGAGTTGATGCGGATCCTGGTGCAGGATGTAGCGGTCCTTGAAGGTGCCGGGCTCAGACTCGTCGGCGTTGCAGATGAGGTAAACTGGCTTGGTGTTGGTCGGGGGGATGAAACCCCATTTGACCCCGGTGGGGAAGCCAGCGCCGCCGCGGCCGCGCAAGCCGCTGGCCTTGACCTCGCCAATGATGGCGGACTTTTCCATCTTCAGGGCCTTGCGCAGGCTCTCGTAGCCGCCGTCCTGCAAGAAGCATTCCAGGCTGGGGTTGTAGCCCTCGCGGTCAATGTTGCGGAAAATCAGGCGCTTTTCGCGCGGGTGAGGCTGTTTGCCGTCAAGATAGGAGATCGCCATGGGTGCGTGAGGCTGCGTTGGGGGACTATGGATAGGTCGGGGGCAGGGGGGCAAGCGGCTTTGTGAAAAAATTCACAAGCTTGCCGCAAGCGTCCCTGGAGGCCCTACGGCCGGTGCTGTAGCGAGGATCCAGCCAATGCCGATTTGGCTAAGGAGAAAGCTTTTTTTGGCTGAAAGTTGGCCGGCGTTGGCGTAGAATGCGCAGTTCTTGTTGCCGACAAAGACAAAAAAAGATGTCTCTGGCCTGCAAGAAGGCCCTCTGCCCTGCGTAATCGGGGGCGAGAGACCTCTGAAAACCACCCCCTCAAACGCCATGAAAATGCACCCCAATTGTCAGGGAAACCACCTCGATCTGCGCCTTGGAGCCAGTCGCCGCGACTTCCTCTATGTGGGAATGCTCGGTGGCTTGGGCCTGACCCTGCCCGACATGCTCCGTCTTCAGGCTGCCACCGTTCTTCCTGAAGTTGAGACCTTCAAGTCTGTCGCCGACTCGGTGATTCACATCTACCTGCCAGGCGGCATGGCTCAGCATGAGTCCTGGGATCCGAAGCCCTTCGCCAGCCCAGATTATCGCGGCCCCTACACTCCGATCAAGACTTCGCTGCCCGGCGAGTATGTCGGTGAGCGCTTTCAGAATATCGCCAAGATCATGAACAAGCTCTCGGTGATTCGCAGCATGACTCACGGAGAAGCGGCCCACGAGCGCGGGACGCACAACATGTTCACCGGCTACCGCCCCAGCCCTGCGATCAAGTTCCCCAGCTTCGGTTCGATCGTCTCCCATGAGTTGGGTAGCCGCAATAACCTGCCGCCCTATGTGGTGGTGCCCACGGTCAGCGTCCCTGAGCAAGGCACTGGCTACATGAGCAGCGCCTTTGGGCCTTTCGCCCTGGGTAGTGACCCCGCAGACCGCAATTTCACGGTGCGCGATCTGCTCACCCCCAAGGATGTGGATGACCGTCGCTTTGAGCGTCGTCGCAGCCTCCTTGGCACGGTGGACGAGCACTTCCGCACCGTCGAGAAGGCGGACTCGATCAATGCCATGGACAGCTTCTATCAGGCAGCCTACAGCATGATCAGCAGCAGCCAAGCCCGCGAGGCTTTCAACCTGAGCAAGGAGTCCGACAAGCTGCGCGATGAGTACGGCCGCAACAGTGCCGGTCAGCGCTTCCTGTTGGCTCGCCGTCTTGTCGAATCTGGTGTCCGCATGGTCTCCGTGACTTACGGGGGCTGGGACCACCACAGCAACATCAAGAGCGCCTTCGATGGCCAGGCTCCCAACTTTGATCAGGCCTTTGCGCGCCTCATTCGCGATCTTGACGAGCGCGGTATGCTCAAGCGCACGCTGGTCATGGTCAGCTCCGAGTTTGGTCGTACGCCCAAGGTCAACGGAACCAACGGCCGCGATCACTGGCCCCGCGTGTTCTCGGTGGCTTTGGCTGGTGGCGGCGTCAAGGAAGGCTACATCCACGGCGCCTCCGACGCGCTTGGTGGAGAGCCCGATCGCGACGCTGTGGGGCCTGAGGATCTCGCCAAGACCATGTATCGTCTGCTGGGCATCAACGGCGAGAAGCGCATCATGGCCGATGGCGCCCGTCCGATTGACATCGTCAACGGCGGCCGCATCCTCAACGAAATCATTGCCTGATCAGGCACTGGATTCGCGCAGGCTTTCCTCAACGCCGTGCCCCACCGGGCACGGCGTTTTGCTTGGAGCTGCATGAAGGCGGGTTGGCTTGCTGAGGGAAAGGCCAATGCCTGGACGCAGGCCACAACCCAGCGCTGCCACTGGGCATGCTTGCTCAGTTGGTTTTCCTTCTTGGTTTTGGGCCTTTAATGGCTGGCACCGATGCGGCGCATGTGCGCTCGGTACTCGCGGGGAGTGCTGCCAACGACTTCACGGAAGCGGCGGTTGAAGTTTGCAAGGTTGCGGTAGCCGCAGTCCATGGCGATGTCCGTGATGTTCTGGCGGTCTTCGCAGATCATGCGGCAGGCGCGGCCGATACGCACTTCGTTGATGTACTCAGGCACGGTCTTGCCGGTGCGTGAGCGAAAGAAGCGGCTGAAGGCGCCTTCACTGAGATGGGCCAGCTTGGCCAACTGCTTGCGGTCAATGTCCTCGGTGAGGTTTTGATGAATGTGGTCAACCACGCGTTGCATGCGGTCCTGATCGCCGCTGTGCAGGGCGGGTTCATAGCTGGTGCTGGCCAGGGGTTGGGTCTCGCGGCTGCGTGCCAGCAGGTCGAGGATGCCCAGCAACTCGATCACGCGCGAGAGACCCTGTGCCTCGGCGAGGCGGCGCATACGCGCAGCCGCCTCGGAGCGGGTGGCGCCTCGCACTTCAAGCCCACGGGCACTGCGCCGCAGCAGGTTGCGAACCGGTTCCATTTCAGGCAGAGCCAAAAAGGGCTCGCCCAGGAAGGCCTCGCTGAAGCGCACGATGATGGCGTCCACACTGACGCCGCTGACCACATCCTGATGCCAGATGTGAGGTAGATTGCCTCCCAGCAGGACCAGATCGCCGTCGCTCAAGGGGGAGATGTTGTCTCCGACCACCCGATGGCCGCAGCTGCGGATGGACAGTGTGATCTGGTACTCGGGGTGGAAGTGCCAGCGCGTGCCGTAGTCTGGGCCGTGCACGACCTCACAGTGAAACGACTCCCAGTCGCGGCGTGGCACTTTCTCAAAGACGGGTTTCATTCGTCAGAGTCATACGCTGCCAATGAGCCAAAAATGTCGCGTGAGCGAAAATGCCGAGGAGGAAGGCTGCCGGATCTGGTACCAAAGTGATGCTGTGGTTCTGCTCGCGCCCCAGTGCATTCAGGGTGCCGCCGCTGCAGCTGACGCAAGATCAAGAACGAGGCGAATACCGATATCGGCATGTCCCTCGGCAGCCTTGGCGTGGCGCCTGACCGAACTCAGCAGGGCGTCGCGCTGCCAGCCCAGCCATGAGCCTCCGCGCACCACGCGCTCCTCAGGGCGATCCGGCCAAATGTCGCTGCACCACTCTGCAGCATTGCCGCCAAGGCCTTGCAGGCCGAGCGAGTTGGCGTGTTCGCTGTCCACTGGGGCGGTGTAGGCGTGACCGTCGTTGAAACCGGGCAACCTGCCGGCATCGAGAT
The DNA here is from genome assembly GCA_030833205.1 of Prosthecobacter sp. Taxonomy (GTDB): domain Bacteria; phylum Verrucomicrobiota; class Verrucomicrobiia; order Verrucomicrobiales; family Verrucomicrobiaceae; genus Prosthecobacter. The sequence goes on along the minus strand of JAURHS010000068.1, from coordinate 12,732 downwards.
TGACTCCTTGACCCAGCGGCGGGAACTGGCGGTGCAGCGCCCAGGGAAAGTGATCGGCGACGGCGCCGCTGCGTGCCGCAGGGTCTGCCCCTCCTTCCTGCGGCAGTTGAACCAGGCGGCTCCACTCCAGATCCGTGGGCAGGCGATAGCTCGCCCCCCGTGGCAGATGTCCAAGATCCGACTCGAGCCGACTGAGCCATTGGCAGAAGGATTGAGCTTCGATCCAGCTGAGTCCGACAGCGGCGTGAGTGTCCTGAGTGAGGAAGCTTGGGCGCTGCGGCCACTGGCCGCCGCTGGCTTTGAGCCATTGCAGGATTTCTGCCACGCTGGTCTCCCGTTGGGCCACCAGCAGTTTGTCGCCAAGCGGCAGGAATCTGGCTCCAAGAGAGTTGATGAACTCCACCCTGGCGCGGGCTGGATTCGTGGTCTTTGCAGTGGCCTGGGCCATGGGGGCAGAGGGCGTGCTCCCCGCGGGGCTCAGCCGCGTGGCCAGTTTGCGGCGCATGGCGGCCACATCGTCGGGATTGACCTCCGCGCCGAGCATCTCACGGCGCAGCGAAGCGCGAATCCTCTCGCGATTGGCTTCGAGATTGGCCAGCATGCTGGCAGTGCGCACCGGGTCCTCAAAAACGCAGCGCAGGCCCACCGTGGCGGCGCGCAGTTCTGCCGGTGCGCTCATGCTGTAATCAGAGCGCAGGCACTCCTGGCGGAAATAAGCCCATGAACCACCTCTGAGGTGTCCCTGTTGTTGGGCGCGAATCTCGGGGTCCCAGCACCACTCCCAGACATTGCCCGCAAGGTCATGCAGGCCGTTGGAGTTTGCGCTGTAGCTGCCGACAGGCGCGGTGAAGCGGTGGGCATCCTGGTATCCTTTGATGCCTGAGGCCTCGAAGTTGCCGGCGCCCGTGGGGGGAGGCCATGCCATGCCCCAAGGGTGGGTTTTTTCGTCCTCAGCGACATCGGTGAGATTCAGGTCGGGTTTGCGGCTGCGATTCAGGGCGGCGGCGGCGTCCCATTCCTCGCGGGTGGGTAGGCGGTAGAGTTGTCCCGCACGCAACTTGCCGTTGTCTTGTTCGAAGCGGGTCAGCCAGTTGCAGAAGGCCCGGGCGTCCTGCAGGCTGATTCCCACCGCGGGATGGTTGTCTTGTTGCTCAAAGTGCGGCTGAAATGACCAATCGTAATGACTCTGCTCAAGGAACTGCCGCCACTGTCCAACCGTGACCTCGTGACGGGCGATGAGGGCGGCACTGCCCACGACGGCAACAAACTCAAGTCCCAGGCTGCTGCGATGCTCCTGCAGGGGACTGCGGCTGACCTGCGCCGCGAGGGGTAGCGTGGCGCTGGCCGCCAGCAGCAGGCAGGGCAGAAGGGCCTTGGTCATGAACGGCGCGAGTCTCCGCTCGCCCTGCCGAGAGGTCAAGCCTCTGGCGAGGCAGGCAACCCGCATTTGGCGGGATTTGAGAGCCCTGCTCAGCGGTTGCTCGGGGGGCTGTGCTCATGCTGATGCGGACGATCAGCATGCTTCGCGGTTGAGTTTCCCAGCGAAGCGTTGCAGGATGGGCGATTCCCATGAATCGTCTGCTTTGCGCTCTGTTGCTGCCCGTGATGGTTTTCGCCGCTCCTCAGGAGGCTTGGTTGGAGGCTGAGGCCATGGCCATGCCTGGGGGCTGGGTGCTCGACACGCAGTTTATTCATGTCATGGGCTCACCCTATCTTCTGGCCCATGGCATGGGCAAACCGGTGGCGGATGCGCAGGGCCAGGTGACTCTCAAGCCAGGACGGCATCAGGTTTGGGTGCGCACCAAGAACTGGGTGGGTCCGTGGCAGGCTCCTGAGCCTCCTGGGAAGTTTCAAGTCAGTGTGGCCGGTCAGCGCTTGGAAAAGGTGCTTGGCACTGAGGGTGCCGATTGGCTCTGGCAGAAGGCCGGTGAAATTGAAGTGCAGCAGGAGGCGAAGGTGCCGGTGCAGTTGCATGATTTGACGGGTTTTGACGGGCGCGTGGACGCGCTTTATTTCACCACCGATCCAGCGGCCAAGCCGCCGCTTGAGGCCAAGGCCTTGGCGGCACTGCGCCGTGGTTTGTTGGGGCTGCCGGAGAAGGCGCCAGAGAGTGCAACCTATGATCTGGTGGTGGTCGGCGGTGGGTATTCTGGCTTGGGTGCGGCGATTTCAGGAGCCCGTCAGGGACTCAAGGTGGCCTTGATTCAAGACCGTCCCGTGTTGGGCGGCAATGGCAGCAGCGAAATTCAGGTTTGGGCGCAGGGCGGCACACGGCGCGGTTTGTATCCACATCTCGGTGAGATCGTTGAGGAGTTTGCCGATCGCGCCAGCAACAGTCCGGCCGCAGATCCCGCCGAGTTCAACGACGCCTTGAAGGAGCAGACCGTGCGCGCTCATGCCAATTTGGATCTCCATCTCAACACCTCGGTGCACGCCGTGGAAATGCAGCAGGGCAAGCAGATCCGCGCCGTGGTTGGTTTGGACACGCGCAGCGGTCGCGAAACCAGGTTTGTGGGTCGGTTTTTTGTGGACTGCACTGGCCATGGCACGGTGGGTGCGCTGGCTGGGGCGGCCTTCCTCATGGAGGAGAAGGGGCGCATGGGCATGAGCAACATGTGGGTGCTCAAGCGCATGGCGCAACCGGTGAGTTGGCCAGCCACGCCTTGGGCGCTGCCGCTGAAGATCGGCGATTTCCCAGAGCCTCGTGCCATGGAGCCTGTCGGCAAGAAGAACCGCGCCAATCAGGAGGGCTTTGATCTGGGCTACACTCCCACGCCCAACATGCAGGAGTTTCTGCATGGCGAATGGTTCTGGGAAAGTGGCTTTGACAAGCATCCCATCAACGATCTGGAGTTGATCCGCGATCACAACTTCCGCGCTGTTTATGGAGCGGTCAGTGCCCTTAAAACTCAGGAGGCGCAACGCTATGCCAATTATGGCATGCAGTGGTTGGCCTACATTGGCGGTCCACGCGAGAGCCGTCGCATCATTGGCGACCTGGTGCTCAATGGCGAGGACATGGTCAAGGGCGTGATCCATCCCGACGGCTGCGTGCCCACGACCTGGGATCAGGACCTGCATTATCCCAAGGAGCAGTATGCGGTGAAATTCCCCGACAATCCCTTCATCAGCCGCGCGGAGTTCGGCAAGCACACCGACCGTCGCAATGGTTACCCGGTGCCCTACCGCTGCTTCTACTCCCGCGATGTCGGCAATTTGTTCATGGCCGGACGCACCATCAGCGTCGAGCGCCACGCCTTGGGCAGCACGCGTGTGATGCGCACCTGCGGCATGATGGGCGAGGTGGTGGGCAAGGCGGCCTGGATCTGTGTGCGTCACCACACCACGCCGCGCGGCGTCTATGAGCAGTACCTCGACATCCTCAAGGACCTCATGAGCAAGCCCGGGGCGATGCGCCGCGATTCGCTCGAGGGCGAATTGTATTTGCCTGCCAACGCCAAGAAACTTCCGGAGGTGGCCTCCGACAGCATTGACCCCAAGCGCCTCGAGGGTTTGGTGATTGATGATGAGGATGCGGAGTTGACGGGCACCTGGTCCAGCGGCGAGGGTCTCAAGCCCTTTGTCGGCAGTCATTACCGCTACAGCAATCAGAAGGACGCCTCCGCTCGTTTCGCCTTTGCCGTCAAGCAGGGCGGCAAGCATGAGGTGCGGGTGTTTTGGCAGCCGCACGAAAACCGCGCCAAGGCCGCCAAGATCAGCGTGACGCACGCTCAGGGCCAGACCGAGATGAGTCTCGATCAGAGCAAGGCGGCATCAGGGGACAAGGGTTGGCATAGTTTGGGAGTCTTCACATTCAATGTCGGTGAGGAAGCTGCTGTCACATTCCGCGCAGGGGATAGCCGTGGCAGTGTGCATATTGACGCGGTGCAGGTCCTGCCCAAACCCTAAGGGGCAGTCAGGGTTTCGGGGTGAGGGCGGGGCAAAAAAGGCCTTGCGCGCAGCCCTGCTGCTGTCCACACTAGGACCATAGAAGGCCTTCCCCCTGTGTGGGTGGAAGTGTCCTTGGTTCCGCCCCTGAGCGCTGACCCTGAAGTTCCCGTTTTGGTCCCAAGGCCGAAACCCCTGCAACCCACGGTGGAGAACTCGGAGGCATGGAACCGCGGCGAGGCCGCTTGATCCAGACGATCCCAGTTAGGGTCCACCCCCGGGCGCATTGCAGTGGAGTTCATCTTCCGCTCAAGGCGGGGTGGCAGGAGGCAGACCCCGTTGTTCTGTCACCGAAACCCGCAGTCCTTTTTATTCTCTGACATGGCAGGTCACAACAAGTGGTCCAAGGTCAAGCACATCAAAGCCGTCGTGGATGTCAAACGCGGCAAGGTGTTCTCGAAAATGGCCAAGGAAATCACCATCGCCGCCAAGCACGGCGGCGGTAATCCCGATCTCAATGCGCGCCTGCGCAGTGCGATTTTGGCGGCGCGTGCCGCCAATGTGCCCAATGACAACATCGAGCGCGCCGTCAAAAAGGGAACCGGCGAACTCGACGGCCAGAGCCTCGAGGAAGTTCTCTATGAGGCCTATGGTCCCAACGGCGCTGCCTTCCTCGTCGAAGTGGTCACCGACAACCGCAACCGCAGCGCCAATGACCTGCGCACCCTGCTTTCCAAAAACGGCGGCACCTTTGCCGATGCCGGCAGTGTGGCCTATCAGTTTTCAAGGCGCGGCGAGTTGCGTCTGCCCAAGGACAAGCTCAACGAGGATGCCGCCATGGAGCTGGCCCTCGAATCAGGGGCCCAGGATGTGCAGGACGGCGGCGAAGTGTGGCTGCTTTACACGGCCACTGACGAGCTCTTTGAAGTGGTCGCGGCCCTGCGTCAATCGGGTCATACCGCCCTGGAGCCGCGCCTGATTTACCAAGCCAACGCGCCCCTTTTGATCAGCGATCTGGCGACGGCTCGCGGAGCCACGAGCCTTTACGACCTTCTCGACGACTACGACGACGCCCAAAGCGTGCACGCCAATTTTGAAATCGATGATTCGATCGTCGAGCAACTTGATTAATCCCCCCTTTCCCCATTTCTCATGAGTGACAAGCCCAAGAAGGCCGCAGCCAAGAAAGCAAGCGCTGTGAAAACGGCCAAGACCACCAAGCCTGTGGCCAAGAAAGTCGTCAAAAGCGTGAAAGCGCCCAAGGCCAAGACCAGTGCTGTCGCCAAGGCAAAGCCTGTGGCCAGGAAAGTCGCGGCGGTGAAGAAGCCTGCGGCCAAAAAGGCGGCGACAAAGCCCAAGGCCGTCAAGGTCACGCGTAAAAAAGCGCAGGAGACAGTGACGACTCCAGAACTCAATTTTCAACCTGTGGACAGGGCGCCGGCAGTCGAGTTGCCAGTGGATCAGAGCGCGGTGACCGCGCCGCCGGCCCCGGCACCAATCCCGGCTCCAGTCGCTCAGCATCCAGAGGCTCAGAGTCCGCAGGCGCAGGTCCCTGCGGGCCATGGACCACGGGACGCACAGGACGCTCATGAACCCCAAGGCCAGGAGGGCGGCGGCAGTCGTCGCAAAGCGCGATGGGAGCGCTGGAAGGAGCGCCGCGAGCGCTTCAAGGCCGAGAAAATGGCGCGTCGTCTCAATGGTGGAGGTCAGCCTGCTCAGCCCAACGCCTCATCGCATCAACCCAGGCCGCCCCAGGACGAGGAGCCTTCCATGCCGCCGCCCACGGTGCTTGGTCCTCCCGAGCCGGTGGCCGGAGTGCTTGAGCTCAATCCCAAGGGACAGGGCTTTCTGCGCCTGCGCGAGCGCAGCTTTGCGCAGCATCCCGCCGATCCCTTTGTCCATCCCGACACGATTCGTCAATTGGGTCTGCGCGAGGGCATGTGGCTTGAGGCCACGGCGCAAAAGGGGCCGCGTGGCCTGTTGGTGACTGCGGTTCGCGAGGTCGATGGCCGCGTGCCGGAGTCGGTGCGCGATTTGCCGCTCTTTGAGGAGCTCAAGGCCATCAACCCCAACAAGCGCATTTCCTTTGAAACCTCACAGGAGCGAGTCACGACAAGGGTGCTGGACATGTTCACCCCGGTGGGACGCGGTCAGCGCGGCTTGATTGTCGCCCCGCCGCGCACGGGCAAGACCACCTTGTTGCAACACATCGCCGAGGCGGTGGTGCAGAATCATCCCGGCATGAAACTCATGATCCTGCTGGTCGATGAACGACCCGAGGAAGTCACCGAGTTCAAGCGCATCTTTACCCAAGCTGAGATCTACGCCAGCTCCAATGATCAGGATGTGCGCAGCCACACCCGCATTGCCACTCTGGCCATCGAACGCGCCAAGCGCCTCGTGGAATGCGGTGAGCATGTCTTCATGCTCATGGATTCCATCACCCGTCTGGCCCGTGCCTTCAACAATGCCAAGTCTGGCGGCGCCACGATGAGCGGCGGCATGGGCGTGGGGGCCATGGAGATTCCGCGTCGTCTGTTTGCTGCTGCGCGCAACACGCGCGGCGCCGGCAGCCTCACCATTTTGGCGACGGCGCTGATCGAAACCGGCAGCCGCATGGATGATCTCATTTTCCTTGAGTTCAAGGGCACCGGCAACATGGAGCTGGTGTTGGATCGCAAGCTTGCTGAGCAGTACTACTATCCAGCGGTCAACATCTTCAAGAGTGGCACCAGGCGCGAGGAGTTGCTCCTGCCTCCCTTCCAGCTCGACAAGATTCACATGCTGCGCCGCGGTCTGGCCGGAGGCAAACCCATTGACGCCATCCAGCGCGTGATCACGCTCTGTGAGCGTTATCCTGGCAATGCGCAGATGCTGGTGGACCTCCCTGGGCGTCACGGCGCTTAGGCATCGGTCCGTGATCCGTCGGCGGGTTCGACCAGCCAGTCTGGTGCCCTGAGAGGTGGTCTCCAGAGATCAGAGGCACCAGTGGCAACGACTCAGCGGAGGAGACACTGATTCAGGTGCCCTCGGCTCCTCAATCGTTCAAGAGAGCGGAGCAGTCGCTCGCCTGCGGCACTCAGGGTTCGTGATCGCAGGCTTAGGGCCAGATCAGTAGCTCTGGGAATGAATTGCAGGGGCCTTGTGGATCTGCAAATTCACATGCCGCCCTTGGCCATGAAACTCAGGGCCAGAGCTGCAGCGGAGAGCAGGAACACGAAGAGCGAAAGCAGAAGGGAGGCGGACATGGTCGAGGGTGTCTCTGGGGTTGCGGCTTGTGGCCTTGAGCTTACTTGGTCACCGGGGGCAGAAAACGATCGAAGTCGTTGGTCCAGGTGTGGTCCACATTGAGGCGCTCCCATTTCGCCGGATTGGGCTGCGGCACCTTGATGCCAGAGCCGTCCTCAGAGGCGACGCGGTCCGAGCCCAAGGCTTGGAAGGCGAGCAGCCCCACGGAAAGCAGGAGGCAGATCAGGGAGAGGGGGAGGAGACCCTCCTCGGGGTCCTTTTCATCTTCGAGCAGGGCCTCAGTGTCGCTGCCAGAGGTGCGTTTGACCGGAGCGCTCGGTGGTGCGGAGATGCTCGGACGGCTCATGGGCTGCGTTTGTTGCAGCTTCACCGTTGCCTTCGGCGCGCCTGCGCCACCGGCAGCGCCGAGCGGGGAGGTGCCTCCAGCAGCGGGACGGCTGGCGGGGCTCATCGGCTTGAGGGGCACTGTCTTGGCAATGGGCACGGTCGTGGCTCCAGTCTCAATTTTCGGGGCGCTCATCGGTGCCATCGGCACTGTGGCCGCGGGTGGCGCTCCGGGAATCGCGGGTGGGCGCGGCGCCGCTGGGGCCATGGGCGGAGGCGCGGAGGCGATCGGAGGCTGGGGCGCTGAGGGAAGGGAAACAGCGGCGGTGCCCACTCGGGGTTGCACGCTTCCTTCACCTCCCAAGGGTTTGACGGTCACTGCGGGCGCCATGGGTGGCGGCGGAGGAGCGGAGGGGGGAGGCAGGCCACCAGAGGGGGGAGGGGGAGGGGTCGAGTCGCTCATACGAAAGGGGAAAATTGAGGAGTGGCGTTTTAGCGGGTTTTCGGCGCTGGAGTCAATCTCTTTTGGTAGCCTCTGGCGTTTTCATGGATCGGGTTGGCGGCGGCCCAGCCAGCTCACGGCCCGAAACAGCCAATCTTCCATCCCTGGCTGCTGCTCGGGGTGAGGGCTGCTGCAGAGGACCCTGCCGCGGCCGAATTGGCCACTGACCATGGCCGGACTGCCAATCTGTGCCCCCTTGGGCGCACCGTTCTTGGCGAACTCCGAGCGAAAGACGGCCAGCGTCGTGAAATCGGGAATCTCAGTGTCACCTGCCGGCGCGAAGACGGGGCCGTTGGCATAACGAATTGTGGTGACTTCGGCTGGCAGGCCCAGCAGGGCAGGTCCCTCGCCAACGGCCTCAATCAGCAGGTCGCCAGTGCCTCTGGCCCAGCGCGAGGATTTGGTCTTGGCGTCGAGGATGCCCAGACCCCAGGCAAACCCGCGGCAGGCCAGGTAGTTGCCAGCGCAGATGCCAAGGTAGCCACCGCCCTGCCGGACGAATTCACGAACCTCCTGGCGCCCAATCATGCCTAGCGTTGAGGCCTGTTTGCCGCCGCTGCCGCCACTGAAGACCACGATGTGAAACTGGCGAAGCGCTCCGGCGGCGATCTCATCGGCCCTGAGTTGCCGCACCTCAACGCCTGGTTGGTGCTGTTGCAATCGCTCCACGCACACCGGCACCCCCTTGCCAAAACTGCCGTAGTCGTCGAACACGGCAACGCGCAGGGGTGCATCGCCGCATTGGATCGGTGGCATGGGTTGGCGCGGTAGCCATTGCAGCGCGATCTGCTTCCATTGCCCTGTTTTGGAGTCGCGGCCTGCCAGATTCCAGCCTTGTTTGGCATCGCCAACGAGCAGGGCATTGCCCACTGGTAAATGAATCAGGCCGTGCAGGGCCCTGAGATTGCTGCGGCTGTCGCCAAAATTCAACGGCTTGCCCTCGGGGCAGTGGTAGAGGCTGCTGTAGCCCTCGCGGTGGCCTGGGCCGGTTTGCACGCTGAAGCCCGGGTTGATCTGGTGGACCGTGGCTGCATTGCCACTGGGGGCCATGGTCAGGGGCGTCCAGGAACCCCTCAGTTGAGGCAGTGGCACGCTGTCCTGGTGCTGCGCCGAGCATGGACCGCAAATGACGAGCAGAGCCAGGGGAACTCGGAACAGGGACATGCGCATCTCAACGCGCAGGTTCGCAGGATTTCTTGCGTCAGTTGCGTTATGTCGCTCTGATCATGTTGATTTTCGACGCTCATCTCGATCTCAGTCTCAATGCCCTTGGTGGCTTCAACCGCGACCTGCGCCTGAGCGTGCCGGAAATTCGGCTTCGCGAGCAGGGCATGACAGGCAAGGGCAGGGCCTGCGGCACCACGGCATTTCCCGAGATGCGTCGCTGCAAAATGGGCCTCTGTGTGGCGACGCAGTTGGCGGGCTGCATGCCTGGAGTCTCGCCGATTGCCAATTGGATGTCGCCGCACCAGGCCTACGCCGAAACCCAGGGACAGCTGGCTTGGTACCGCGCCATGGAGGAAGAGGGCCAGTTGCGGCAAATCCTCAATTTGAAGCAACTCGAGGCAGCCGTGACCCTGTGGACGGATGAGTCCATCGCCGACGAAACCAAGCCCATCTGCTACATCCTGAGCCTCGAGGGGGCCGACAGCATCCTGACCCCGGCGCATCTCGAGCGTGCCTGGCAGCAGGGCCTGCGAGCCATTGGGCCGGCGCATTACGGGGTCTGTCGTTACGCGATGGGCCACGACACTCCCGGCGGATTGAGGCCGCAGGGACGGGAATTGCTGCGCGAGATGGACCGCCTGGGCATGATCCTTGATGTCACCCACCTCAGCGATGAATCCTTCTGGGAGGCCTTGGAAGTCTTTCAAGGCACGGTGTGGGCCAGCCACAGCAACTGCCGGGCACTGGTGCCCGATGTGCGTCAATTCAGTGATGATCAAATCAAGGCCCTGATTGAGCGCGGTGCTGTTTTGGGCGCCGCCCTGGATGCATGGATGATGATCCCTGGCTGGGTTCGAGGCAGCACCACCCCGCAGCAAAGCGGCCTCATGCTCGAGGTCATCTGCGACCACATGGACCACATCTGCCAATTGGCCGGCAACGCCCGCCATGTGGGTATCGGTACGGATCTTGACGGTGGTTATGGTACCGAGCAGACTCCGCAGGACCTGGACACCATTGCCGATGTGGCCCGGATTGCCGGAATGCTCGAGAAGCGCGGTTACAGCCAGACGGACATCGAGGGGGTCATGAGCGGCAATTTCCTCAATCTCCTGCGCCGGGCATGGGCCTGAGGCCTTCGCGAGCCGTTCATGCCTGAGGCTGGGGGGTAAAAAACCCCGGATTTGGGCCTGAGTTTCCGTTTGACAGCAAGGGGCCATCCCCTATGCTCCACGCCCCTCCCGCGCTGCCTCCCTGTTGGGTGGCCCGCAATTCCCGCAACGAACATGAAGACCTTCTCTGCCAATGCCCAATCCGTGAACCGCCAGTGGTGGATCATCGATGCCAAGGACCAGATCCTGGGCCAAGTCGCGGTGGCTGCCGCCAATCTGATCCGCGGCAAGAACCGCCCCACCTTCACCCCGAATGTCGATACTGGTGACTTTGTGGTGGTGATCAACGCCGACAAGGTTCGCTTCACCGGCAAGAAGGAGACACAGAAGGTCTACACCAGCAAGACGGCGGTGTATATCGGCAACCAGAAGCGCGAAACCGTAGAGAAAGTGCGCCAGCGTCGCCCGCAACTCCTGATTGAGCGTGCCGTCAAGGGCATGGTGCCCCACAATCGCCTTGGAAGCCGCGTGGTGACCAAACTCAAGATTTACTCGGGTGAGGAACATCCTCACGCCGCCCAGAACCCGAAGGTCTACACCCTCGCCTAATTGGGTTCCCTGTCACTTCCGACCGCAGACTGAACTTCGCCATGAGCAAACCCCTCGCCACTACCACCGGCCGCCGCAAGACGAGCATCGCCCGTGTCCGCATCCTTCCAGGCAGCGGATCCATCACCGTCAATGGCCGTGACTTTGAGGAATACTTCCCCACCGTCACCCTGCAGAATCAGGTCATTGTTCCTTTGGCCCTGACCAACAGCCGCCAATCCTACGACTTCAAAATTCTGGCCAGTGGCGGCGGCGTCAATGGTCAGATGGGAGCCGTTGTTTTGGGCATCTCTCGCGCCCTGATTACCGTCAACCCCGAACTGCGCGGCACCCTCAAGCAGGCTGGTCTGCTCACTCGTGACAGTCGCGCCCGTGAGCGTAAGAAGCCAGGTCGCCCAGGCGCCCGCAAGCGCTTCCAGTTCTCCAAGCGCTAATCGAGCCACTTCGGGGCTGGCGGAAGATTCTGCCAGTGTCCGTCGTTCAAATCGGCCCGCCCCTCAAAAGGCGGGCTTTTTTGTGCGTTGGCAGGTGGCGCGTTGGCAGGTGGCGCGTTGGCTGTTTTTGATTCCAACGAAGCGAAGGGGACGGTGTTCTGCGGGTGGTTCGGCCTTGCTGCCCCTGGCAGTCCGTGTCACAATTGCATGCTGGACTTGCCCCTATCCGCCATGACTTACGCCGAGCTGCATCGCCTCTACCAACTGCCTTTTTTTGACCTCATCAAACAGGCCCGTTCCGTGCATGAGGCCCATTGGAACAACAACGAGGTTCAGCTCTGCACGCTGCTGAGCATCAAAACGGGAGGTTGCAGCGAGGACTGCGGTTACTGCGCTCAAAGCGCCCGCTATGACACGGGCGTGCAGGCGCAGCGCCTCATGCCTGTGCAGGAGGTGGTGCAAAGGGCGCTGCAGGCTCGGGCCAGTGGTAGCACGCGTTTCTGCATGGGAGCCGCATGGAAGGGGGTGAGGCAGGGTACGGCACAATTCACCCAAGTGCTCGAGACCGTTCGCGAGGTGGCTAAGCTTGGCATGGAAGTCTGCGTGACCTTGGGTCAACTGGGCGCAGAGGAGGCTCGAGAACTCAAGGAGGCTGGTGTGACCGCCTACAACCACAATGTGGACACTTCGCCTGAGCATTATCCCAACATTGTCAGCACGCACAGTTTCGAAGACCGCCTGCGTACCATTGAGCACGCGCAGAAGGCCGGCATGTCCGTTTGTTGCGGCGGCATTCTCGGACTTGGTGAAACCATCGAAGATCGCCTTAAAATGCTGGAGGTGATCTCCAGTTTTAATCCTCCGCCTGAGAGCATTCCGATCAACGCCCTCATGCCAATGGCAGGCACTCCTCTGGCTGAATCCGCCCAGGTGGATAGCTTTGCCTTGGTGCGCATGATTGCAGTGGCCCGCATCGCAGTGCCGCGTGCCAAAGTCCGCTTGAGTGCGGGCCGCACGCAGATGAGCCGTGAGGCGCAGGCGCTGGCGTTCTTTGCCGGCGCCAATTCCATCTTCTACGGCGACAAGTTACTCACTGCAGCCAACCCTCAGACGGCGCAGGATATGCGCTTGATCGCTGAGCTTGGGCTCAGCGCGCAGGCGCCAAACCCAGCCATGCAGGCCCCATTGCCTGAGGCGGGCCGTCCGCTTGCTCCTTGCCTGGTTTCTGAGCCCGCGGCTGAAGCCCAACCCTGTGCTCTGAGTGGTTGCGGCTGCGATTCCTGATCCCATCACGCACCAGGTGGATTTCTCTGCATCTTGCCATGGACCCTCAAGCCACCAATCCAGAAGGCCATCCCCAGCAACCCGCGCCTGATGCCTCTGCAGCGCCCCAGCCGCAGGGTGCTGTGCCGCAGGGCATGATGCCTACCATGCCCATGGGCATGAT
>JAURHS010000074.1 GCA_030833205.1 Prosthecobacter sp. | reverse complement strand
CCGTTGGCCTCAATCCCGAGGAGCAAACCGTTGCCGAGGTGCTCAAGGGCGCGGGCTACGCCACCGCCTGCTTTGGCAAGTGGCACTTGGGGGACCAGCCTGAGTTTTTGCCCACCGCTCAGGGATTCGATCATTACTACGGCATCCCTTACTCCAATGACATGGGCCCGACTGCTGATGGATCCAAATCCAACCCCGATCAACCCCTGCCCAAGGCGGCCAAAAACTCCAAGGCCAAGGGCGCTGACCGCGAGCCTGAGACCGGCCTCAAGGGACAGGCGCAGCCCCCCTTGCCCATGCTCGAAAATCTCAAGGTCGTGCAGCGTGTGCGGCAAAGCCAACAGCACCACATGAGCCGGGATTACACCCGCCGCGCTCTGCAGTGGATCGCTGAGAAAAAAGCAGGTCCCTTCTTTGTCTATCTGGCCCACAACGCCGTGCATTGGCCGCACTACCCCCATGAATCCTTCATGGGAAAATCCGGCATCAGCCTGCAAAAGGACTGGGTGCTGGAAATGGACAGCCTGCTTGGCGAATTGCTCGACGGCCTCGCCGCCATGGGGCTGGATGAGCAAACCCTTGTCGTCTTCACCAGCGACAACGGAGGCCCCATCAACCAAGGGGCTCAGAACACACCGCTGCGCGGCGCCAAGGGCAGCACCTGGGAGGGCGGCATGCGCGTCTGCACCCTCGCCCGCTGGCCCGGGCACATCGCCGCCAACTCCACCGCACAGGCCATCACCGCCCACATGGACTGGCTGCCCACCTTTGCCAGCTTGGCGGAAGCCAAGCGGGATGAAAGCCGCCGCATCGACGGCATGGACTTGAGCCCGCTGCTGCTCGGACAGCCGAAGTTCATGGCTCGCGACCATTTCTTTTACTTCAAGGGCTTCAAGCTTGAGGCCTTGCGCCAAGGGCCTTGGAAACTGCATTTGGGGCCCAAGCCGCAACTCTACCGTCTGGATCAAGACCTTGGCGAAAGCCGCGATCTGGCGGCAGAGGAACCCAGGCGGGTGGAGCAATTGCGCGCGCTGGCGCAGAGCATGGCGGGGGACCTTGGGTTGGACGGCAATCAAGCCTCGGGAATTCGCCCCCTGGGCCGCAATCAGGCCCCCAAGCCCCTGCTCTCGCCGCCTTGAATTCCATGTTGAAATGCAATGCGCAGCCCGCGGCGGCGTATCGCATGGATGACCACATTGCCCCGCCTGCTTGCCCTGATGGGTTGTCTGGCCCTCTCACCCGCCCTCAACGCCGCCAACACCGCCGCCAATCTGCCGGCCATTGACTTGGAGGGCGTGCGCGAGGAGCACCTCATGATCCCAATGCGCGACGGCAAGCGCCTCAGCGCCTACGCCTACTTCCCGCAGGGACAGGGCCCCTGGCCGGCGGTGTTCCAACAACGCTATGGCGACATCAGTGGTGCGGGCTCAAGGAAGACCGCCGCGCGCTTTGCCAAGGGCGGCTTTGTCATTGTTGAGGTCAACTACCGTGGCACGCATCTAAGCGAGGGGGTTTACCGTGGCTACCGCGCCCTGCAATGGGGCAAGCTGCAGGATGGTTATGACCTCTGCGAGTGGATCGCCAAGCAGCCCTGGTGCACCGGCAAAATCGGCACCTACGGCGGCTCACAGGCTGGCTACGCGCAGAACTACCTGGCCGTCACCCAGCCACCACACTTGGTGGCGCAGTACATGACGGACACCGGCCTGAGCCTCTACCAGGAAGGCTACCGCATCGGCGGCGTGACCCGTCCCGAGCGCTTCATCAAGGGCGGCAACTCGGTGGCACGGGAGCCCGCCGACAATCTCGACATGCTGCGCGAATGGGACCAACACCCGAACTACGATGATTATTGGCGCGATGAGGACGCTTCGCTGCACTTCGCGAAAATGAACCTGCCCTGCTTCACCATTGGCAGTTGGTTTGACTTCATGAACCAAGGCAGCATTGCCAGCTTTCAGGGCCGGCAATTCCAAGGCGGGCCCAATTCACGCGGACAGCAGTGGTTGATCATTGGCCCTTGGCTGCACGGCGGCTACCCGAAGTCCAACCGCATTGGCGATCTGGAATTCCCCCAGAGCGCTTTCTTCGATGTCATTGAGCACATGCAGCAGTGGTTTGCCCATTACCTCAAGGGCGACAGCAAGGCCCTGCCCAAGGTCGCTCCCGTGCGCTATTTTGTGATGGGCGCCTGCGGTGAACCCGGCGCCCCAGGCAATGTCTGGCGCGAAGCCGACAACTTCCCCCCGCAGGCTCAAATGCAGTCATGGTACCTGCAGGGCGACGGAGGCCTCGCGCCGCGCAAGCCTGCGGGCAGACCGTCGAGCACCGCCTACCTCAGCGACCCGGCCCACCCCATGCATCTGCAGACGGCAGGGTTCCCCGGCGCGCGCGATGCCCGCGACTTCGAGCGCCAATCCGAAGTCCGCACCTGGACCAGCGAAGCCCTCAAACAACCCTTGGAAATTACCGGCCGCCTGCGCGCCGCCATCACGGCTTCCAGCAGCGCCCGTGACACTGACTTCTTCGTGCGGATCAGCGATGTGTATCCCGACGGCCGCTCGATCCTGCTGCTGGACTACCCCCTGCGCGCCCGCTACCGCAAGGGCTTTGAGCAGCAGGCACTGCTCACGCCTGATGAGCCCACCGAACTGGAATGGGATATCGGCTGGCTGAGCATCATCCTCAACCGCGGCCACAGCCTTCGCGTCACCGTGGCCAGCACCGGCGCTCCCTACTACGAGCCCAACCCACAAGACGGCGGACCCATCACCCACTTCCTGAGCAAACCCGGCCAACCCGCCGTCAACCGCATCTGGCACGACAAGGCCCACGCCTCCAAAATCCTGCTGCCCATCGTCAAGTAGGGGGCCGCGGCAGCCATGGCCTCATCTCGCGGGGCTTTGTGCTCGACAATCCAAGGGCCCAGATTCTAAACAGGCTTGCCGCGTCGGACCCGGCGCAGAGCATTCCCCTTCCCCTCCCATGACCCTTTTTAGCGCAGAGTTTTTTGGCAGCGCCCTCATTGTCCTGCTTGGCAATGGCGTGGTCGCCAATGTGGTGCTCAAACAAACCAAGGGCCACGCTGCAGGCTGGCTGGCCATCAATGCGGGCTGGGCCCTGGCTGTCACTCTTGGTCTCTATGCCTTTGGAGCGGCCAGCGGCGGCCACTTCAACCCCGCCGTCTCGATGGCCATGTGGCTGCTGGGCAAGATCAGCGCGGCGCAACTGCCGGCCTACCTCGGCGGGCAACTTCTGGGCAGCATGGTGGGCGCCACCTTGGTGTGGTTGGCTTATCTGCCGCATTGGAAGGCCACAGCAGACCCCCAGGAAAAGCTCGCCTGCTTCGCCACCGGCCCCGCCATTTCCGCCTTCTGGCCCAACCTGATCAGCGAGGCCATCGCCACCGCCGTCTTGGTCTTCAGCGCCTTGTCCATCGGCAAGCACTTTGAGAACGATCAGGGCTGGGCCCATGGCTTCGCGCCCATTCTGGTGGGCCTCACCGTGGGCGCCATTGGCCTGAGCCTCGGCGGCCCCACCGGCTACGCCATCAACCCGGCCCGCGACCTCGGCCCCAGGCTGGTTCATGCCCTGCTTCCCATTGCTGGAAAGGGCGACTCGCAGTGGCATTACGCGCTGGTGCCCATTCTGGGCCCCATCGCCGGAGGCCTCATCGCCGCCCTGATTTTTCGCAGTCTGTAATTCTGCCATCCCCGCGCCATGAAGTTTGTCCTCGCCTTGGATCAGGGCACCACCAGCAGCCGCGCCATTGTGTTTGATGAGCTTGGCCAACCCGTGGCTCAGGCGCAGCGCGAGCATCGCCAACTTTACCCCAGGCCAGGCTGGGTGGAACACGACCCCATCGAGATCTGGGAGAACCAAAGCGCTGTTGCCTTGGAGGCCATGGCCCGCGCCGGATTGCGCGCAGACCAAATCGCTGCCATTGGCATCACCAATCAGCGCGAAACCACCGTAGTCTGGGAGCGCAAGAGCGGCAAACCCATCGGCAACGCCATTGTCTGGCAGGATCGCCGAACGACAGATTCCTGCGCGCAGCTCAAGAACCGCGGCCTCGAAGCGGATTGGAGCCGGCGCAGTGGCCTGCGCCTCGACCCTTATTTCAGCGGCACCAAACTGCACTGGATTCTGCAACATGTTGAGGGCGCCCGGGCCGCCGCCCAGCGCGGCGAGCTTTGTTTTGGCACCGTGGAGAGCTGGCTGATCTACAGACTCAGCGCAGGCAAAACCCATGTCAGCGATGTCAGCAACGCCTCGCGCACCCTGCTGTTTGACATTCATCGGCTGCAGTGGGACCCACAGGCGCTCAAGGAGCTCGACATTCCCGCCTCGATGCTACCGAAGATTGTGCCCAACAGCGGCGTGGTGGCCGAAGCCGCTGAACCCGCCGCCTTGCGCGGCATCCCCATCGCAGGCCTTGCTGGCGATCAGCAGGCCGCGCTGTTTGGTCAGGCCTGCTTTGAACCCGGCATGGCCAAGAACACTTATGGCACGGGCTGCTTCATGCTCATGAACACCGGCGACAAGGCTGTGCCCTCCACCAACAACCTACTGACCACCGTGGCCTGGCAGATCGGCGACCAGACCACCTACGCCCTTGAGGGAAGTGTGTTCATCGCAGGCGCTGTCATTCAATGGCTGCGCGATGAACTCAAGATCATTGACAGCGCCACGCAGTGCGATGAGTTGGCCGCCAGTGTGCCAGACAGCGGAGGAACCATCTTGGTCCCCGCCTTCGCAGGATTGGGGGCGCCGCACTGGGATCCCAACGCCCGCGGCAGTATTTTTGGACTCACCCGGGGCAGCAACCGCGCCCAGCTCTGCCGCGCGGCCTTGGAGAGCATTGCCCTGCAAAGCGCCGAGCTCATCGCTTGCATGGAACGCGACAGCGGCATCAGCCTGAGTGAATTGCGCGTGGACGGCGGAGCCTCTCGCAGCGCTATTCTCATGCAGATCCAGGCCAACCTGCTTGAGCGTGCGGTGATTCGGCCACGCTGCATTGAGACCACGGCCCTCGGCGCCGCCTACCTTGCCGGTCTGGGCGTTGGCCTTTGGAAAGACAAGTCCGAGATCAGCAACCAATGGAGCCTGGACGCGCGCTTTGTGGCGGACAGCCACCAAGAGGCCAGCCAAGCGCTCAAGACACTGTGGCAACGCGCTGTACAGCGCAGCAAGGATTGGCAGGAGGCTTAACCTGAGTCCAAGGCCCTGATCGCTCGCAACGCCGTTTGAGGTGGAGCAACCAGGCCTTAGTGACTGACGATTAGTCACTCATCTGCGCCAGGCTGGATTGGGCAGTGGGTCTCGCCGCTCGAGTTCCCCTTCGTTTCGGCAGTAGTCTTAAGAAGTAACCCAAGGTGTTTTTGACGATTTCGTAAAAATGGTGCTATTACACCGGCCCATTTTCGGAATTTCACCTAATCACCTCGGAATGAATTATTTAACAAATGTAAAGTATCTGTTGGCGTTTGCCCTCCTGTTCGGGGTGGCGTCTGCAGCTGAAAACACGACCGCTGCAGCAGCGCCATCCACCCCAAGCTCTGCGCCTGACCACAGCGTTGTGTCCGCAGCAAGCGGCTGTTTCTGCGAGGGGTGGCTGGGCGATTTGACGCGCCGCAATGAAGAGGCCAGTGCCTGGGAGTCTTGGGTATTCCAGGGGGATCTCTGGGCCGCTGGCTACGACGGCTATGGGCTCGGTGGTGCCGGTGTGAGCGCTGGCCACATGATCAGTGACACTCAGTTGCTGGGCCTGCATGCCGGCATCTCTCACGGCATCGGGCAGCTGGGCATGGTCAATGCAGGCTTGTCCTGGCGCAAGGCCTTCTCCTCCCAGAGTTGGGTGGGAGCCAATGTGTTTTACGATTTCCTCTCGACAGTGGGCGGGAGCAATTATGGGCAGATCGGCGTTGGCCTGGAGTACGGTTGGCGCCGCTGGACGCTGCGCGGCAATGGTTATCTGCCCATTCACGCCAACCTCGACGACACTGATGCGGTCGCGGGAGGAGTCACCTCAGTGTGGCGCGGGCTGGACACGGAATTGCAATACGAATTGTTCACCCAGCCGCGCTGGATTGACGGCCACCTGGCCGCTGGATTTTATTGGGGCCAGACGCCAGTCAATGACCAGTCCGCCAGTGGCCTGCGCCTGCGCGGTCAGTTGAACTTCGGACAGCATGTCTATGTGCAGGGCGAATGGCGCCAAAATGGACACGAGATCGGCTTGGAATGGCGCCTGCTGGCTGGGCTTCGCTTCAGCATTGGCAAGCGCCGTGTGCAAGCCCCCGCCCCCCTGCGTGTGACCCAGGCCGCCGTGGCGATGAGTTCTGCCAAGGCACCGCACAGCGTGCAACCCATGGCCTCGGCCAAGAGCGCCAAGGCCGTTCAACCCTTGACCAGCGCCAAGGCACCGAAGCCGCTGTTTGCACCGCCGCCGCTGGCCCCAACTCTGCTTCCCGCGGGGATGTTCCAACCGGTGCAGCGCACACCATGGCCCTTCGTGAGACGAGGAGGGGAAGCCCCCTGCGAGTGCATCGAGGGCGACCTCGAGTTCTAAGCCCTCGCCGCCGCAACGCACCTGCTCTCCACCCCTGCCCATTTTTGTTACCCCATGCATCGTTTCTCCCCTCTCCTTTGCGGCCTTGCCGCCCTCGCGGCACTTCATGGCCACCCCACCCACGCCGCCCTAACCGATGGCAGCCTGAAAATGGAGCCCATCACGGCCTACAACTTCGTGGTGGACAGCAATGTGGAAAGCCCCTCAAGCGTGAGCCCGCAGGCCGCCCATCTGGCGGTGCGCTTCACCAACACCGGCGCCACCACCCTGACCAATGTGGTGATCAACATCGGGGACCATGATGACATGAGCCTGACGGGAACCCCGGGCATCTTCCCAAGCAAAACCGTCAGCGTGGCCGGTGCCAACGGCTATGCCGGCACCTTTCAACTGGAGATGGTGGGTTCCACCGCCAACGCCACACGCCTGATCCCCACGCTGGCTCCAGGCGAGAGCACCGTGCAGTATTTCTTTGTCACCTACCCACTCAAGGATGGAGACGGCAATAGTGTGGCCGGAGCCGCCCCCGATCCGCTCGACGATCTGCAACTGGACTACGACTTCTGGGGCAGTGCCTTCGATGGCACCAACACGCTCAGGGTCTCCAAGACCACGACGGTGACGATGCGCAATGAGATCTCAGCCATGGCCAACAAGATTGCGCCCAACACCACCGCTGCAGTGCCCGCAGAATACCTCGACGCGATTCAGGCCACCCTGGGCTGGCGCCCGAGTGCCGGCGTCAGCCGCGTGCCCGGCGCCGTGGTCAGCGAAGGCATCTGGTACAATTTGGGCAATGTGGGGGCAGGCTTTGACAATGATCTGGACTTGGTGCCGGACCGCAACGCCTGGATGCAGCCCGCAGGCCTGCCCGGCGGACTCGACACCAACGCCCTTCGCTTGGTGAAGTGCTATGGCCTGGTGATCGTCAAACTCAACGACGGCACAGAGCAATTGATCCCCTTCGAAGACCGCCTCTACTTCGAGAAACTTCCCGCCAACAACACCGGCGCCGTGGGTCTGGTCTGGTATGAATACGCGCCTCTGACCCCTGGCAAAACCATGTTCCCCGCCCCCTATCAGGAGGTGGCCTCCGGCTTTGACAACGAGAAATTCAACGGTGACTTCGGCGCGGGCATCGGCAGTATCAGCACCCCGCCATCGGCCCTCCAGTTGGTCAAAAGCGCTCCTGAGAAAGCGCAGGCCGGAGGCCCTGTGACCTTCACCATCGCAGCCACCAATTCGGGAAGCACGCCCATCGGCATGCCACAGTATGGATTGCCCTTGGTGATTGAAGACCCCATTCCTGCCGGTCTGAGCTATGTTGAAGGCAGCGCCACTCTGGCCAACAGCGCCCCGCCGGGACGCGGCTTGCAGGTGAGCTACTCCGCAGATGGTGGCGCGACCTGGCTCAACAGTGACAGCGGAATCGCAGCCACCATCAACCGCCTGCGCTGGACCCTGACGGGTGGAGCGCTGCTGCCAGGCAGCAGCATTGCCGTGAGCTTTGCCGCCACCATTCCCAATCCCCCCGGCAGTTTCACCTATGAGAACATCGCCGTCGCCAACCTGGGCGGCATTGGCGAATTGGCCCGCGATGATGCCCAGGTCAAGGTCAGTGGCATCAATAGCCTCGGCGATCTGGTCTGGCGCGACGACAACCGCGACAACAGCCCAAGCTCGATTGAGCCCGGCATTGCCGGCATCAGCCTCTCCCTCTACCATGATGTCAACGGCGACGGCATTCTTGATGCCGGTGACACCCTCTACGACCAAACCACCACCGACCTCAACGGAGCTTACCTATTCTCGGAACTGCCCGATGCCAAGTATCTGGTGGTCATTGACAACCTCGATAGCGATGTGCCGGTGGGCTACTGCCTGCCCTCATCGCAGCCCAACACCAAGGCCGTTGAGCTTGATTCCGCCGGCAGCAACGCCTCGCCGGTCGCCGACCTCAACGCCGATTTCCCGTTCATCCCGGCTCTTCAAATCCACAAAACCATCAACCCCACCAGCTATGGCGAGGGCGATTTGCTGACCTACACGCTGGACCTTGAAAATTGGTCCCTGCCTGTTCCCGCCAAGGGCGTGCCCACCCAGGATGTTTGGGCCGGCACGGTGATTGGCTCACGCCCCTCGGCCCAGCTTGACAGCAACGCCGCTGGCGCACCCAACAACACCTACGCCCGCATGGACTTCGCCAATGTGGCTGACCAACTCACCACTGCAGGCGGCTTCAACATCAACAACCCCAATGGCACCCTCACCAAGGTTGAGGCGGTCATTCAAGGCTATCTCAACAGCACCCTGCTGGATGACCGCCTTGACTTGATCGTCAATGGCGCGGTCGCCAAGACCTTCACCACGGCCGAACTCAACGCCATGCTCGGTGCCGCCAAGACTCTGGTGGTGGACATCACCGACAAGGTCAGCCCGGCGACCAGCGCCGGCCTTGCCTCCCTGACCCTGAGCCTCAAAACCAACAAGACCACCTCCCCCGACCTCATGACCTTCTGGGTGGATGGGATCGGCTTGAGAGTGACCTCCACCGGCGTGAACTCTCCCACCGGCAGCCTGAGCCCCACCAGCTTCAGCTACCTGCCTTTGACTGACACCTTCGACGCCAACAAGCTCAGCTTTGTCTCCGCCAGCATTCCGCCTGATGTGGTTGGAGCGGGCCAACTGACCTGGAATGATCTCTCCGTGGTCCACGCCGGAACGCGCAAGAGCCTCACGGTCACCTTCCGCGCGCTGCAACCCCCCAACAGCGATGGCGACCCCGAACCCGACCCGACCACTGCCCTCAACCAAATCGCCTCGGTAGGCACCAGGTTTGCCAACGGCCTGCCGGTCAACAGCGCCAGCGCCGACGCCACCGTCACCATCAACCCACGAGGCGAGATCGGCGACCGGATCTGGTGGGACAGCAATGCCAATGGCGTGCAGGACAGCGGAGAACCAGGCTTGGCCAATGTGCTCGTCACCCTGAGCAATGGGGCAAGCACTTACACGGATGAGAATGGCTACTACCTCTTCACCGGACTGCCCGACGCCAGCTACACCGTCACCGTGGTGACCAGCACCCTGCCCATCAGCGCCGCCAACCTGCAACGCACCTTTGACCCCGATGGCAGCACCCGCGATGACATCAGCACCGTCAGCATCAACAACAGCAACGGCCTGGACAGCGACGACAAGTCCGAGAACCGCGACTTCGGCTACCGCAGCGCCCTCAATGCGGTGAGTGGCAGCATCTTCCAGGATCTCAATGGCGATGCCACCCAACAGGCTGCCGAATTGGACCTCAGCGGCATCACGGTCACCCTGCGCAACTCTAGCAATGTGGTCATCGCCACCACCACCACCGACGCCCGCGGTTTCTACTCCTTCGGCAATCTGGCCAACGGCAGTTACAGCATCACCGTGACCCCTCCTGCGTCCACCACGCAGACCCTCGACCCCGACGCCACCCTCAACCACAGCACCTCGGTGAGCCTCAGCGGCGGCCAATACCTGACCAATCGCAACTTTGCCTATCAACCCACTGGGGCTTTCAGCCTGGGCGACACCCTCTACATGGATTACAACGGCAACGGCTCCCAAAGCTTGGGAGAAGAAGGCATTGCCAATGTAACGGTCAACCTCTACCGCGATGTCAACGGCGACGGCCTCATCGATCCCTCAAGCGATGGGCTGGTGGCCAGCACCAGCACCAACAGCACCGGCCAGTACGGTTTCAGCAACCTTCCCACCGGCAGTTACATCGTCCTGGTGGACTCCCTCGACCCTCAATTCCCTGCCTCGGTGCAGCAGACCCAGGACTTCGATGGGCGCGCGGACCACAAGGCCCAGGTCAGCCTCACCGCAAGCCTGACGACCGTTGACTTCGGCTATCAACCCGTGGGCAGCGGCAGCATCGGCGACCAGGTCTTCATCGACGCCAATGGCGACGGCCTGTTCCAAACCAACGAAAACACGATTTCAGGCGTGCCCGTCACCCTCTACGAGGACAGCAATGGGAATGGCTCCATCGACCCTCAAGATGCCATCATCGCCAACACCACCACCGACGCCAATGGCCAGTACCTCTTCGCTGACCTCGCTGCCGGACGATACCTGGTCAAGATCGACGACATCAGTGCAGCGGTGCCCAGCGACAGCAGGGGCAGCCTCTTGGTTTGCAGCACGCCCAACACCGCCTCGGTTCTCTTGACTGCGGGCCAAAGTTACCTCCTGGCGGACTTCCCCTTCACGGCGCAATCCGCCATTGGCGACACCGTGTTCTTCGACAACAACGCCAACGGCACGCAGGATTTCACCGAAGTCGGCATCAGCGGAGTCACCGTGCAACTCTATGAGGGTGGCAACCTGGTGGCCAGCACCGTCACCGACGCCAACGGCCAGTACCTCTTTGATGGCCTCTCCGCCGGCACCTACGAGGTTCGCGTGGTGACCAGCACCCTGCCTGCGGGCACCGGCATCAACAGCGCCGATCCCGATCGCGACGGCCTGCCCGCCAGCGCTGGCGGCGCGCCTGCGGCAGACAGCATCGACTCCGACATCTACCTCTCTCCAGGCTCCCAGTACAGCGGCGCAGACTTTGGCTATGTGCCTGGCTCAGTCATTGGCGACAAGGTCTGGCTTGACCTCAATGGCGACGGCGTCGTGGACCCCACCGAGCGCGGGATTCCCAATGTGGAAATCACCCTGAGCAACGGCATGGAAACCATCAGCCTGCTCACCGACAGCGATGGCAACTGGAGTTATGCCAACCTGCCCAACGGCACTTGGACAGTTTCCGTCAATCCGGCCTCGCTGCCAGCCGGCCTCAGCCCGACCTACGACGCCGATGGCTTGACAGCTGCCAACACCACCGTCTTCACCATGACCAGCGGCAGCGTGGACCTCGCAGCTGGAAATCTCGGCCTGGATTTCGGCTACGGCTTGATCGGCAGCTTCAGCATTGCCGGCACCGTGATCACCGGTGACACCGGCGCACCCGGCACCGCCGACCACCTCGCCGAACGCCCGGTCGCCGGCGCCACGGTTTATCTCTACGATGCGGCTGGCAACCTGCTGGGTGCCACACTCACGAACCCCGCGGGCAACTACAGCTTCACCAACCTCCCCAGCGGCAACTACAGCGTGGTGCTCGACAGCTCGCCCCCTCGTCTGGCCAGCAGCGACCTGACGACCAACGCCGGCAACAAGGACGCCGATGTCAGCTCCATCAGCGGCAGCCCCGGAGGCGCCATTCGACAGGACCTGCAAATTGGCATGGCCAATGTTGAGGATGTGGACTTCGCCTTCATCGAGTGGGTGATGGACTTCGGCGATCTGCCGGCCATCTACGGCATCAGCGACATCAACCAGGATGGCGCCCGGCATGTGATTCCCCCCACCGGCAGCAGCCTCCACATGGGCAGGGCCCCTGACGCCGAAATCACCGGCAACAGCAATGCCAGCGCCACTGGCGACGACAGCATCAGCCGCGACGATGAAGACGGCATCAGCTTTGACATCACCACCTGGCAGGTGGGTACTGCTGCGGAGGGCAAGGGCGGCTCAGTCACCATCAATGTCAGCGGCAGCGGCTGGCTGGTGGGCTACATTGATTGGGACAACGACAACGACTTCATTACCCCACGCGAGTTGGTGGCCAACCAGGCCATCAGCACTGGCGCCTATGTTCTCCGTTTCGATGTTCCAAGCGACATCGCCTTCAACAACATCACCAGCAGCTTCCTGTCGCGCTGGCGCCTGTTCACCAGCCGGCCTGCCATGCCCGCATTCGCCTTCGCCGGCATTGCCTACGATGGCGAGGTCGAGGACCATCTGCTTGCCAAGCCAAGCCTTGGTGCCATCAGCGGCAGCGTGACTGCGGACATCAACAACGATGACCTCGGCGACAGTCCACTTGCGGGGGTCACCCTGGCTCTGCTCGACAGTGATGGCAACCCGGTGCTGGTGGGTGGCAACCCGGTCACCACCACCACGGATGCCAGCGGCAACTACCGCTTCGACAACCTCCCCCCCGGCAACTACCGAGTCGTTGAAACCGACCCCAGCGGCTACCTCAGCGTCAGCCCCAACACCGTCTCGTCGGTAAGCGTCACCGCCGGCAACACCACCAGCGGAATCAATTTTGTGGACGAACAGGCTGGCAGCATCACCGGCAAGGTTGAGATTGACACTGACAACGACAACCTGCCGGAACTTCCCTTGACCGGAGTCACCCTCACCCTGCTCGACCTCAGTGGAAACCCGGTGCTGGTGGGCGGCAACCCAGTCACCACCACCACGGATGCGCTTGGCAATTACAGCTTCAGCAACCTTGCCCCCGGCACCTATGGAGTGGCCGAAACTCAGCCCAGCGGCTACCTCAGCGTGTTGGACAAGGACGGTGGCAACGCTGATCAAATCCGCCCGATTGTCATCAGCGCTGGTTCCACCAACAGCGGCAACGACTTCCTGGAGGAAGCCGAAATCAAGTCCATCCTGCTTGAGAAGACCGGCGTCCTCAACGCGGGCGCCAATGCCCCGCAGGCTGATGTCGGCGATGTCATCACCTACAGCTTCACGGTCACCAACACCGGCAATGTAACGCTGACCAATGTGACCGTGACCGACCCCTTGGTCGCCGTCGTGGGCAGTTCAATCGCCTCCCTCGCCCCAGGCGCCAGCAACTCGACGGCCTACACCGCCAGCTACACCCTGACGCAGGCCGACATCACGGCAGGCAGCTTCACCAACACGGCCAGTGTCAGCGGCACGCCACCCAGCGGCCCGGCAGTCACCGACAGCGACGACGACACCAAGACCCTTCCAAGCGCGGCCTCCATCGCTCTGGTCAAAACCGCCACTCTGGTGTTGGGCTCCAACGGCACTCTCGAGGCCGGTGACAGCATCTCCTACGCCTTCGCCATCACCAACACGGGCAATGTGACGCTGACCAATGTGACCATCACTGACCCCTCAGCCACCCTGACCGGCAGCCCCATTGCTTCGCTGGCGCCAGGAGCCACCAACAATACAGCCTACACCGGCAGCCACATCATCACCCAGCCAGAGATTGACGCCGGCAGCTTCACCAACACCGCCACGGTCACCGGAACTCCTCCCAGCGGTCCTGCAGTCACCGACACCGACAGCGCCCTGCAACCGCTCAACGCCAGCGCTGCCATTCAAATCGTCAAGACTGGCACCTTGGATGTTGGAGCTGATGGCGTGCCAAGCGTAGGCGACACCGTCAACTACACCCTGACCGTCACCAACACGGGCAGCAAGGTCATCAACAGCGTGACAATCACCGACGCCAAGCTCGGCCTGAACTCCTTTGCCCTCGATGGCGGAGCCCTGAATGTGGGTGAGAGCCGCATCCACAACGCCCCCTACCTACTCACATTGACCGACCTGCAGACAGGTTCCGTGGTCAACACCGCCACCACCAATGGCAACTCCCCTGGTTATGGGCCGGTGACCGACAGCGACACCCACACCCTAACCCTGCCCAGCACACCTTCCATTAGCCTGCTCAAAAGCGGCCTCATCAACGCGGGCCCCAACGCCCCTCGTGTTGACGCGGGCGACACCATCACCTACACCTTCCTCGTCACCAACACCGGCAATGTCGCCTTGACCAATGTGCTGGTCACCGACCCGAAGGTGACTGTCCTTGGCTCTGCCATCCCAAGCCTCGCCGCTGGCGCATCAAATGCCACAGCCTTCAGCGCCACCTACACCCTGACTGAGGCCGACATCGTCGCCGGAACCTTCACCAACACCGCCACGGTCACCGGCGATCACGGCGCCACCCAGGTCAGTGACACGGATGACGATGTCCAAAGCCTCGGCAAAATCGCCTCCATCGAACTGGCGAAAACCGGAGTCATCAACGCCGGCGCCGACAGCCGCCCCAGCGTTGGGGACAGCATCACCTACCAGTTCACCGTCACCAACACCGGCAATGTCACCTTGAGCAATGTGCGCATCAGCGACGCCAAGCTCACGGTCAACGGAGTGCTCAGCAGCCTGGCGCCAGGCGCCAGCGACAGCAGCACCTTCACCGCCACCTACCTGCTGACTCAGGCCGATGTGGACTCCGGCGTTTACACCAACACCGCCACCGTAACAGCCAAGGACCCCAGCAATCTGGATGTCACCGACAGCGACGACGACACCCAATCCCTGCCGCCGGTGCCCTCCATTTCCCTGGTCAAAACCGGCAGTCTCAACCTCGGGCCCAACAACCGTGCCGACGCGGGCGACATCATCACCTACAGCTTCACGGTCACCAACACCGGCAGCGTGACGCTCAACACGATCACCCTCAGCGACCCCAAGGTCACCGTGGTGGGCGGCCCCATCGCCACCCTTGCTCCTGGCGCCAGCAACAGCAGCACCTTCAGCGCCAGCTACACCCTGACCCAGGAGGATGTGGACAGCGGCAGCTTCACCAACACCGCCAGCGTCAGTGGCACTCCCCCAATCGGGGCAGTCGTCACCGACGATGATGACGACGAACGACTCCTGCCCAAGGACCCGTCCATCTCGCTGACCAAGACGGGCAGCCTGAGTCTGGGAAGCGATGGCGTTGCCAATGTCGGCGACAAGATCCTCTACAGCTTCACGGTTGAAAACACCGGCAATGTCACCCTCACCAACATCACCATCGAGGACGACAAGGTGGAGATCCTTGGAGAGCCCATCACCCTGATTCCCGGCCAAAGCAACAGCACCAACTTTAGCGCCACCTACACGCTGACGCAGGAAGACATCAACGCAGGCACCTTCACCAACACGGCCTATGTCACGGGGCTGGACCCCGATTCCCAAGCCGTCTACGACAACGACGACGACATTCAGAGCCTGCCGCCTGTTCCGCGCCTCGAGCTGAAGAAAACCAGCAGCTTGGACGCAGGCTTCGATGGCCTCATCAACCCCGGCGATGTCATCACCTACAGCTTCACCATCACCAACACCGGCAATGTGACCTTGAGCAATGTCACCTTGAGCGACAGCAAGGTGACGCTTGTGGGCGGCCCCATCCCCAGCCTCGCCCCTGGCGCCAGCGATAGCAGCACCTACAGCGCCCGGTACATTTTGACCCAGGCTGACATCGATGCCGGTGGCGTCAACAACACCGCCACGGTCAGCGGCACGCCTCCCACCGGCCCTGCCGTCACTGATGAAGACGGCGACAGTCAACCCATCGTCATTCGCCCCAGCATTGAACTGCGCAAGGTTGGCACCGCCCACTTCGGCAGCGACCTCAAGGCCCAGCGTGGAGAGACAATCAGTTACCGCTTCACTGTCATGAACACTGGCAATGTCACGCTGACCAATGTTCGTCTGGTGGATCCTCTGCTGAGCATCATTGGCGGGCCAATCGCGTCGCTGGCTCCAGGCGAGGTGGACAGCACCACCTTCACCGGCCTGCTCACCCTGACCCAGGCCCAGATTGACAATGATCCCTTCACCAACACGGCCACGGTCACTGGTACCCCGCCCAGCGGCCCTGATGTCACCGACAGCGACAGCGACACCAAGACCATGCCCTTGGGTGGCAGCATTGATCTGCTCAAGACCGGAAGCCTCAACCTCGGCCCCAATGAACGCGCCGATGCCGGTGACACCATCACCTATCAATTCACCGTGCTCAACAATGGCAACGCCACACTGCGCAACATCACCCTGAGCGACCCGCAGATTGTAGTCAGCGGTGGGCCGATCGCCAGCCTCGCGCCCGGTGCCTTCGACAGCACCACCTTCAGCGGCACCTACACCCTGACTCAGGCCGATATTGACGCCGGCAGTTACACCAACACCGCCAGCGTCAGTGGGCGCGACCCAGCCAACAAGGTGGTCAGTGACACCGATCCCGATGTGCAACCCATCCTGCCCCGCCCCTCCATCGTGCTGGAGAAGACCTCCAGTCTGGACCTCGGCAGTGATGGCAGAGCCACCCCCGGCGACCTGATCAGATACAGCTTCAAGGTGACCAACACGGGCAATGTGACGCTCGACAATGTTCAAATCAGCGACGCACTGGCCGGCGTGGTCCTCAGCGGCGGCCCGCTCAACGATCTGGCGCCCGGAGCCAGCAACAGCAGCGCCTTCAGCGCCAGCTACGCCCTGACCCAGGCAGACATTGACCGCGGCAGCGTCCTGAACACAGCCACCGTGACGGGAACTCCCCCGAGCGGGCCTGCAGTCAGCGACGACGACGATGCCCTTCAACCCCTCCCGCAGGACGCCAAACTGGAACTGCTAAAAGTCGGAACCCTCAATACGGGAAGCAACAGCAGTGCTGATGCAGGCGACAGCATCACCTATGTCTTCACCGTCAGGAACACCGGCAATGTCACCCTCACCAACATCATCGTGTCCGATCCGAAGATCACGGTGGTCGGCGGGCCGATTGCCTCACTGGCACCAGGGGCAAGCGACAACAGCCTCACCGGCACCTACATCCTGAAGGCCGCCGACATTGGAGGCATCTTCACCAACACGGCCACAGCCAGTGGCCGCGACCCCGCCGGAAACGATGTGCGCGACAGTGACAGCGACAGCAAGAACCTGCCAGAGCTGGCCTCCATTGACCTGATCAAGACGGGCACGCTGAACGCTGGTGCTGATGGCATCGTCAACGCCGGAGACAGCATCAGCTACGCCTTCACGGTGACCAACACCGGCAATGTCACCCTGACGGACATCGTCGTTGTTGACCCCTTGATCGCCTTGACTGGCAACCCAATCGCCAGCCTCGCGCCAGGTGGATCCGATAGCGTCACCATCACCGGCACCTACACCCTGAATCAGGCTGACATCGACCGCGGCAGCTTCACCAACACGGCGAGCGTGTCGGGCCGCACTCCGACCCTCAACCTGGTCACCTCTGAGGACGACGATGAGCAACTGCTGCCGGCCCGCCCTGGAATATCCCTGGAAAAAACCGGCCTGGTTGACCTCACCCCAGATGG
>JAURHS010000038.1 GCA_030833205.1 Prosthecobacter sp. | reverse complement strand
GAAAGCAGCCACGCGTTGGCTGAGGTCTGCAAGCAGGCCCCGCTGATGCGCCCGGATCAACTCATCGTGGTCAATCTCTCCGGCCGCGGTGACAAGGATGTGGCCCAGGCCGCGCGCTTGATCCTTAAGGAGAACATTCAGTTGTAATCGCCCATGGAGCCGCGGGCCAGCGACGGCACTGCCCCAGTCCCGGAGAGTGTCGCTGGGGCTCCGTCGCCACGCTCGAAGCGACACCTCTGGTGGACTCTGCTCTTGCTGTGCCTTGGCCTCTTCTGGCATCAACTGCCTCGCTGGCAACGCCTGTTCTTACGGCCCCCGGCAGATCCCGCTTTTTTCCAACTCAGTGCACGCGAGATCTTTGCCCTGCCCCTGGCCACCAGATGGGATTGGCCCATGGGCGCAGAGAATGGCGCGATGACCTACAATGCACAAAAGTTCCGCCTCAACCGCCACCTTGGTGACGATCTCAACGGCATTGGCGGCGGAGACTCGGATCTCGGTGATCCAGTCCATGCCGCCGGCTTTGGGCAGGTTGTCTTTGCCAACGACGCAGGCCCAGGCTGGGGCAACATGGTGATTCTGGCTCACCGCATCGGGCCTCCTGACTCGAGACGCGTGATCCAAACCGTCTATGCCCATCTCCAGGATGTTTCCGTGCAGGTGGGGCAGGTGCTGCAACGCGGGGATTGCCTGGGCAGTGTGGGCAACGCCGGTGGGCGCTACCTGGCTCACCTGCATTTTGAGGTTCGCGAAGGCCCCTTCGTCCAAGCTGGTGTGGGCTACGCTGACAGCCCACTCAACCGACTGGATCCACAAACCATTCTGCGGGAACTTGGCCCCAACCCCCCGGACCTCCTCAACCCCGCACCCCGGGCACCTTGATTTTGGCGTTGTTTTGCGGCCCGATCAGGCCAAACATGACACCCATGCGCCTCCCTACCTTCTCGCTGATCGCTCTGGCCCTGCTGGCAACTCCAAGCCTGCCCGCCCAGCAACCTGCCTCTGGCAAGGCCAAGGCCAAGGCTCCCGCAGTGCCCCTGCCGCCTCAAGCCCCCGATGTGGCCGCACCAAAGATGGGTGGCGATGGCAAACCCAATGCCGGCTTTCTCAAGCTGCATGAAGACTTTGTGAAGGTGGCCCGTCAAGGCAAGGCCAGGCTGGTATTCCTGGGCGACAGCATCACCAACGGATGGAACCGCCAAGCGCCAATCTGGCAGGCCGCATTCGGCGCCTGGCAACCCGCCAACTTCGGCATCGGCGGCGACCGCACGCAGCATGTGCTGTGGCGCATTGAAAACGGCGAACTCGAAGGCATTCGCCCCGAGGCCTTCGTGCTGATGATTGGAACCAACAACAGCCGCGATGACGATGCCGCAGGCATTGCCCGTGGCATCACCCGCATCGTGGAGACGCTGCGCAGCAAACAGCCTCAGGCCAAGATCCTGTTGCTGGCCGTCTTTCCCCGCGGCGAGAGAGCCGCCAACAATGCCCAGCGCGACAAACTCATTGAGGTCAACCGCATCATCTCCAAACTGCACAACGGCGAGAGCATCCACTTCCTCGACATCGGTGACAAGTTCCTGCAACCCGACGGCAGCTTGACCAAGGAAATCATGCCGGACTATCTCCACCTCTCAGCCAAGGGCTACCAAATCTGGGCCGATGCCATCACGCCCACCCTCAAGGGCTGGTTGAAATAAGCCGCCTCTGCGCCACGCCGCCATGCTTCTGATCATCGACAACTACGACAGCTTCACCTACAACCTCGTCCAATACTTCGGCGAGATGGGAGCGAAGATGGAGGTGCATCGCAACGATCAGATCAGTCTGGAGGAAATCGCTGCCAAGAAGCCAACGCATCTGTGCATCTCACCTGGTCCCTGCACGCCGCGTGAAGCCGGCATCAGTTGCGCGGTGATCGAGCACTTCGGGCCCAAGGGCATCCCCATCCTTGGCGTCTGTCTTGGGCACCAGAGCATTGGCCATGTCTTCGGCGGCGAGGTGGTGCGCGCCGAACGCCTGATGCACGGCAAAGTCTCACAGATCCGCCATCAGGGACAATCCGTCTTTCGCGGCATGCCTGATCCCTTTTCAGCCACGCGCTATCACTCCCTCCTGGTCCGGCGTGAAACCCTGCCCGAGTGCCTGGAAATCACCGCCTGGTGCGACGATGACCCCAGCGAGATCATGGGCCTGCGCCACAAGACCCTGCCCATTCACGGCGTGCAATTCCACCCCGAATCCATCCTCACTCAGGAAGGCCGCCATCTGCTGCGCAACTTCCTTGAAGGCGCCTGAGAAGCCCGCTCATCGCAGCGCGGGGGCGAATGCTCAGCGCAGAAAATACTTCTGCGCCGCCTGCAACAACTCAGCACCAAAGGGCGCTGAAACCCCGCTGGAGCGCAGGCGGCTGACCTCGCCCCTGACCCACTGAGCAAAATCCCGGTGGGTGTGGTAGATGGGCTGCCGCAGGCCCTTGTCGTCAATCATCCAAAACCCCCGCTGACGGCCATCGGCGTCGAGTTCGTTGTTGTAGAGTTGCCAATACAAAATGAATGGGCAGCCCCACTGCAGCGCCGCGCGGATCACTTGGCGACTCTTCTCATCCTGCTGCGCCGGCGTGTTTTGCACCCGTCCGTCCTTCCAGGTCCAAAAGCCATACTCGCCAATGAAGACTCGCCGCGCTGGCAGGCCGGGCTTCGCCT
Organism: Prosthecobacter sp.; assembly: GCA_030833205.1. Lineage (GTDB taxonomy): Bacteria > Verrucomicrobiota > Verrucomicrobiia > Verrucomicrobiales > Verrucomicrobiaceae > Prosthecobacter. The sequence goes on along the minus strand of JAURHS010000038.1, from coordinate 25,387 downwards.
TGAGCTGCGCCTGCAGGTAATCCAGTGTCCGGCGCAACAGGTCCGCATCGTGCTGACTGTCGTAGGCGGAATAGGACACGAAGTCCACAGCCACCTTGGGCAGGACCTTATTGGCGATGCTGGGGCGCTTCTCCAGCAGAGAGATGGTGGGATGGTTGACCTCTGTGTAATGCCAGACCTGCACCCCCTCAGGTGGGATGTCGCGCTTGGCATCGTCCACGGCCTGCTGCCGGATCCTCAGCCAGTCAATGAACCCCTGCACCCTCACCGCGTCCTCCATCTTGGCGTCACTGGACTTGTTGATGCCCCCGCGCAGCATGTTGTCGCCCTCCCAGTGGCCAAGGTAGAAGCTCTTGCCGCTGCCTCGATAGGCCTTGAGAAGATGCGCGGTCAACTCATAGACATGCCGATACTCGCGCAGCACCTGCTCGGGCTTCAAGCCATGGCTCCATGCCCCCTCAGACTGCGCATTGACCCAAAGCAGATACTGACTCAGCGGCAGATCCAAGACCTGTCGGGTCACCTGATCCTGCGCCACATGCTGCGCCAGCGAGGCAAAGGCATGCTTGGCAGGCAGGGCAAATTTATACACCGTCAGGCCCATCTCCAGCACCTCCCGGGCTCCCTCAAGCAGCATCGGATCGGCACTGAACTGATACTTGCCCCCGATGAGTTGGGTGCCGAGGATGCTGCAGTAATCCTGCCCCTTGGACGCCTGTGCCAGGACGCATCGCCCCATCATCAACGCGAGGACTGACGCGACCATGACCCGCCAGAAACCCCGGACCGCAGCCCGACAACGCAGAAGATCAAGATCCAACATCAAGCCTGCAGACAAGAACTGCGCCGCGCCGCGGGCAACCCATTTTTTCAGGCAGCGCCATGCGCCGCCATCCTGAAAACCAGAAACCCTCAAACCGACCTGGATCGGCGACGGCGCCAGGCCGCGAAAAAGGCCATCGCAAAGGCAAGCATCGCCGGCAATTTCAAAACACTCCACGCTGCCTTGGCCTGCGGCACCTCAAGCCCCTGACTCGTTTCCCCGGCAAAGAGAGCCTGCACCTGCGGCTTTTCATCATCAGGTCGTTGGGTGAGCACAATCAAGGCCACGGGTGAACTCGCCGCCAGACTCACCGCAAAGGGGCCCTGCCCGGATTCCACCCGACCACGAAGTGTGGCCAGCAAATGCGTTTCGGCGCTGTCGCGGGTCAGCGGCTCGTTGCTGTTGCCATCCATGGCCTGCCACGACGCGCCCTTCCAATCCAGGACCCGCTTGCCCAATGAGGTCTTGAGCAACTCCGAAAGGCGCTCCGCTGCCTGCAGCTGCGACTTCCCCCAGGCCTCAGGATCCTGATCCAAAAACCACTCCGGCCCCACTGGCGGCATCGCGGAGGGATCGGCGGCAAGGAACAGGCGTGGATCCAGAGTCACTCGACACACAAAGCTGCCATCCGCCTGAAACTCGGCCTCCAAGGCCAGCTCCGCCACGCGGTGTGCCTGCAAGGGCAAGGCCCACATCCACAGCGCCACAGCAAGCAGGCATGGCCAGACCTGCGGCAAGCGTCCTTTGGGGAATGAAGTGCCATTGCCTCTGCCCATGAAGGCTAATGATGAACAGAGATCGCGCCTTAGGCAACACGAAGCCGCGCTGGCGACTCCCGTTGCGCCCAGAACCTTTTGTCTGTCTGCCAACTTCGCTCGAAGGAGCGCACTGGAACTGGTGTTGTTTCGCCACATCGTGAAGATCCGGCACGCGAAAATCTCAAGGCAGCCAACGCCGTCGAAGCGCAGCTCGCTGGCTGGTGAAGGCAAAGCCCCACCGAAGCCTGCAAATCAAGTGTTGAGGGCAAGCGGCGGCGGCGGGGTTCAAGGCGGGATGCTTATGGGGCAATTCAACGCGCCGAGCCCGATGGTGGTGGTCTTCACGCCTCTGACGCTGAGCCAGCTCAGCCCTGCAACAGACCCAGGCGCTGCAGCCTGCGCCGCAGCCATGCCCTGACGCCTGGCGTTCGGCGCTCAAAAAGATGCCAAAGCAGGCGACTGATGACCAACAGAATCGTGAGATGCAACAGATACCAAGCCAGCGACACTGCCGACAGCCTTTGCTGCCCCTTCCTGAAAAACACAGTAAAGGTGAGCAGCACCAGGGGGAAGTGCACGAGATAAAGGGTGAATGACATCTCCGCCAGCCAGCGGAAACCAATGGCGAGAGCCCCCTTGATCCGCTTGGGTTCAACTTCCTTGAGGGCGACAAGCAGCAGAGCGCTGGAGAAGCCTGACAGGATGTCGGCAGCATTCCAAAAGGAGGGATTTCGATAGAGAACATCCGCACAGGCGACTGAGGCCAATTGAAGCGCCAGAGCAACCCAGCACAGAGTCGGCGAGCCTTTGACCCAATGGCTTTGATAGGCAAGGTGAACTGCAACACCAAGCAGCCAGATGACAAAGCCTGCCCAGATCTGTCTCAAAACCAGCATGGAAATCAGCAAAGCCAATAGCGCGAAACACAATCTGGAGGGCAGGCTTCGGTTGCGATTGCAGGCATGCACCCCAAGTGGGAAGCTCAGGTAGAACCAGAATTCATTGCCCAAGGTCCACAGCGGGCCATTGCTGCCATAAACCGGACCCGCAAGATTCTGCAGAAAGAGGAGATTGAGAAGCAGGGTTCGCCAAGAAAGAGAGTAGTTCCCACCTTCCATCGGCCCCGAGCTAAGCGCGGCGAAATCTCGGCCCTCAAAGAGGCCCGGATTGAGCTGGCGATGAACACTGTCCACGGCGACGGTGATCATCAGGGCAGGCAACAAGACCACCATCAAGCGGGTCAGACGAGCCATCAGATATTCGTCAAAGCGGAAGCCCTGCCATCGTTGAAGCACCGAGCCACCAATAAAGAAACCGCTCAGCACATAAAACACCATGACCAACTGGCGCCCCTGACCAGTGAGCGCATAAAACAGGGTGTCCCACCAGTGACGCTCGGCCAACTGAGAATAGTCCAGAAACATGGCGCCACGCAGATGGCCGGCGCAGATCATGAGTGAACACAGCCCACGAGCCACATCCATCCAGAGGTGACGGGGACGCGTCGTCATGGCCTGACCTTGCATGAAGTCTGGGCCGTTGGGGCCTCATGGCAAAGCAAGGCCTTGGCCGCGTTGCCAAGATTCAGGCTGTTGAAAGTGAGGGTACCAAGGGCCATGCCGTGGTTTGGTTCTCATTGGCCTGCACTTTGCTCCACTGGGTTTTTGCCTTTTCGCAAGCCCAGGAAACACAATTGAGAAAATGCCTACCCATGCGATCCACGCATGCCTTGCCCGCGTGCAAAACACTGCGCAGGCTGTGGCACAGTCCAGGGATCTGGAGGCAGGTCTGCAGGACTTCTGGCGCCACGGGATTGGCACTGGAAGCTGCCCAATTCTGGCCTAGGTTGGCCTCTTGCCCATGCGCCCTCTGCTTGCCCTCGCTGTTTGTGCCCTTCTTCTCTGCCTTTGCAGTTGCCCAAAACCGGCGGCGCCTGCCGCTGCCGGCCCCGGGGCCATGCCACCCACGCCAGTCTCCCTGACCCAGGTGGAGCAGCGGCCCCTGGTGCAATGGGCAGAGTTTTCCGGCCGCATCGAAGCCTGCGAAAGCGTTGAGATCAAGCCGCGCATCAGCGGCTACATCACGCAGGTGCATTTCAAGGCTGGTGCCTTGGTCAAGAAAGGCGAGTTGCTCTTCACCATTGACCAACGCCGCTTCCAGACCCGCCTGCGCGCCGCCAAGGCCGGGGTGGCCAAAGCCGTTGCCGTCGAGGCCAGTGCACGCAGCGAACAGGCGCGCAGCGAGGCCCTGCTTGCCGCCAAGGCCATCTCGCCCGAGCAGGCCGAAGCCCGTCAAAGCGCCTGGCTGCAGGCGCAAGCCGACCTCGAATTGGCCCGCGCCCAGGAGCAAAGCGCAGCCATCGAGCTGGAGCACTGTGAGGTGCGCGCACCACTGGCAGGGCGGATGGGGCGCGCCTTGAGCACCGAGGGCAATCATGTCACGGAAGGTCAGAGCACGCTCAGCACGCTGGTCAGTGTGGACCCCATCTTTGCCTATGCCGACATGGACGAGGCCAGCCTGCTGCGGCTCAAATCCCTGCAACAACACAAGACCATTCTCACCGACAAGGAAGGCCGCATCCCGGTGGAACTGCAACTCGCCGATGAGCAGGGCCATCCGCATCAGGGCCACTTGGAGAGTCTTGACAACCGCGTGGATGGCGCCACTGGCGCGATGAGCCTGCGCGCACTCTTCGCCAATCCCGATGAGCGCCTCACCCCGGGACTGTTTGTGCGCCTGCGCCTGCCGATGAGCCAACGCCAGCCCACCCTGCTGATTGAGGAGACCGCCATCTTCACCGACCAGTCCAGCAAGTATGTGCTGGGCATCGATGAGAGCCAAAAACCCCCGCTTTGCACCTACCGGCCTGTGCAGCTTGGCCCTGCGCTTGAGGGCAAGCGCATCGTGCGTCAGGGCCTCAAGGCCGGCGAGAAGGTCATCATTGGCGCTCAGGGTCGCCTGCCAAGAGCCGGCTCACCCGTGCAACCCCTGGATGCCAAGACGCCTGCGGCTGAGGCTGCTGCGCCCGCCAAGCCCAAGGCCCATTAAGCCGTCGCTCAGGACCTGCCGCTGCCGCGCTCATGAACTTCTCCTCCTTCTTCATCACCCGCCCGGTGTTTGCCGGCGTGCTCTCCCTGCTGCTGGTGGTGCTGGGCCTCATCAGCCTGCCGCTGCTGCCCGTCTCTGAATACCCGGAGGTGGCTCCACCCACGGTGCTGGTCACCGCCACTTATCCCGGCGCCAATCCCAAGACCATTGCCGAGACCGTGGCCTCACCTCTGGAGCAGAGCATCAACGGCGTGGAGAACATGCTCTACATGTCCTCGCAGAGTACGGCCAACGGCGTGATGACCTTGACGGTCACCTTCAAGCTGGGCACGGACATCGATCTGGCGCAGGTTCAGGTGCAAAACCGCGTCTCGCAAACCCTGCCCAAACTGCCCGAGGAAGTGCGTCGCTTTGGCGTCAGCACCGTCAAGTCCTCGCCCGATCTCACCCTGGTGGTTCACCTGCTTTCACCCGATGACCGCTACGATGACCTCTACCTGCGCAACTACGCCTCACTGCACATCAAGGACGAGTTGGCCCGCCTTCCCGGCGTGGGGCAGGTCCAGCTCTTTGGCGGCGGCGAGTACGCCATGCGCATCTGGATTGATCCACACAAGGCCGCGCAACGCGACCTGACGGCCGGGGACATCGTCAACGCCATCCGCGAGCAAAATGTGCAGGTGGCCGCTGGTGCGATTGGCCAGCAGCCCATGAGCAAGCCCACCGCCTTTGAACTCAGCCTCAATGCCAAGGGCCGCCTGCTCAGCGAAGAGGAGTTTGGCGACATCATCGTCAAGACCGGCCCCTACGGCCAGAAGCTGCGCCTGCGCGATGTGGCCAGACTTGAGCTGGGCAGTGGCGAATACGCCCTGCGCAGCCTGATCAACAACAAGAAGGCGGTGGGCATTCCCATCTTCCAGCTTCCCGGCAGCAATGCCCTGGCCATCTCGCAGGCCGTGCGCCAGCGCATGGACGAACTCAAGACCCAATTTCCGCAGGGCCTGGACTACACCATTGCCTACGACCCCACGGTCTTTGTGCGCAAGTCCATTGACGCCGTGATCCACACCCTGCTTGAAGCCGTCCTGCTGGTGGTGCTGGTGGTCATTTTGTTTTTGCAGACTTGGCGCGCCTCCATCATTCCCCTGGCCGCGGTGCCCGTGTCCCTCATCGGCACTCTGGCCGTGATGCATGCCATGGGCTTTAGCATCAACAACCTCTCGCTCTTTGGCCTGGTGCTGGCCATCGGCATCGTGGTGGATGACGCCATTGTGGTGGTGGAGAATGTTGAGCGCAACATTCGCAATGGCCTGGCACCGCTGGCCGCCACCCGCCAGGCCATGCGCGAGGTCACCGGCCCGATCGTCGCCACTGCCTTGGTGCTGTGCGCAGTCTTCATCCCCACTGCCTTCATCAGCGGCCTCAGTGGTCAGTTCTACCGTCAATTTGCGGTGACCATCGCCATCTCCACGGTGATCTCCGCCTTCAATTCCCTCACCCTCTCGCCGGCGCTTTGCGCCCAACTGCTCAAGCCGCATCAGGCGCCCCAGCCCATTCTGCGTCGGCCGCTGGCGCTGTTCTTCCATGGCTTCAATCGCTTCTTCGACGCCTCCTCCAATGGCTATGTGCGCCTGGTGCGTGGCTTCATTCGGCTCAGCCTGCTCGCACTGCTGGCCTATGGCGCACTGCTTTGGGCGACCTGGCGCAGCTTTCAAATGGTGCCGGAGGGTTTTGTGCCCGCGCAGGACAAACAGTACCTGGTGGGCTTTGCACAACTGCCCGAGGGCGCCTCATTGGATCGCACCGAAGCCGTCATGCGAAGGCTCAGCGAAATCGCGATGAGCCATCCCGGAGTCAAGGACGCCATCGCCTTCCCCGGCCTGTCCATCCACGGCTTCAGCATCAGCCCCAACAGCGGCATCGTCTTTGTGGGCCTCAAGGATTTCGAGCAACGCCGCGACCCCACCCTCTCCGGCGGCGCCATTGCCGGCGCGCTCAACGCACAGTTCATGGCCATCGACAATGCCATGGTCATGGTGCTGCCTCCGCCGCCAGTCAACGGCATCGGCACCACGGGCGGCTTCAAGCTCATGCTGCAGGACCGTGCCGATTTGGGCTATGAAGCGCTCTACGGCGCCGCCCAGCAACTCATCGGAGCGGCTTACGGCAGCGGCAAACTCACCCAGGTTTACAGCGGCTACACCATCCATGTGCCGCAGCTTCAGGCCGACATCGCGCGCGAGAAGGCCAAGATGCTGGGCGTGCCGCTGGCCGGGCTGTTTGAGACCCTGCAGATTTATCTGGGCAGTTTGTATGTGAATGACTTCAACCGCTTCGGTCGCACCTATCAGGTGGTGGCCCAAGCCGAGGACCGCTTCCGCGACGAACCCGAAGACATCGCCCAACTCAAGACCCGCAGTGCCAATGGCCGCATGGTGCCCATCGGCTCCCTGGTCAACATCCGCGAGTCCTTTGGGCCGGAACGCGTCACCCACTACAACGGCCATTTGGCCGCTGACATCAACGGCGCCGCCATGCCGCCCTTGAGCAGTGGTCAGGGCGAGGCCGCCATGGAGGCTTTGACCGCCTCCCTGCCCGCAGGCATTGAGGCGCAGTGGACGGAGTTGGTCTATCAACGCATCATTGCCGGCAACAGCTCCATCTTCATTTACCCGCTTTGCCTGCTGCTGGTCTTCATGGTGCTGGCCGCGCAATATGAAAGCCTGCGCCTGCCACTGGCCATCGTGCTCATTGTGCCGCTCTGCCTGCTCTTTGCGCTGCTGGGGGTGCAACTCTGTGGCGGCGACAACAACATCTTCACCCAGATTGGTTTTATCGTGCTGATTGGACTGGCCTGCAAAAACGCGATCCTCATCGTGGAATTTGCGCGCGAGAGCCAACTCAGCGAAGGCCTCAGCCCACGCGATGCCGCACTGAAGGCCTGCCGCCTGCGCCTGCGGCCCATTCTCATGACCAGCATTGCCTTCATCGCCGGGGTCTACCCCCTGGTGGTCTCCAACGGCGCGGGTGCCGAGATGCGCCGTGCGATGGGTAGCGCGGTGTTTTTCGGCATGATTGGCGTGACCCTGCTGGGCTTGTTTCTGACCCCGGTGTTTTTTGTTCTGCTGGCGGGCCGCCGGCCCAATCCCAAGCCCCACTGATGCAACTCCACACCTCAATCGCCATTCTCTTGGGCGCGCTCGGCTTGCCCCAGGCCAAGCCGCTGGTTGCCGCCGGCAAGGCCGCCGAGACCACCAGCAGCGCGACCATCGCCACCACGGCGCTCAATCCAACCGCCCATCTGCCCAAGGGCCCTTGGTGGCAATGCTTTGAAGACCCGCAACTCGGCCGCCTGCTCGAGCAGGTCACTGCCAACAATCAGGAGCTGAAAATCGCTCTGGCCCGCCACGACCAGGCACGCAGCCTGATCAAGATTGCGCGCAGCCGCTTGTTGCCCAACCTCTCGCTGCCGATGAGTGCCGAGCGCCAGCGCACCTCGGAGAACATGGCCTCGCCCTTTCCGCTCAATGGGCTGCACTTTGTTGGCGATGTGTATCAGGTTGGCGCCCAGGTTGCCTGGGAGCTGGATCTCAGCGGCAAACTCTCCAAGGGCGTTGCCCTGGGCAAGGCGCAGTCCCTGAGCGCCGCCGATTTGCTGCACAACACCCTGTTGATGCTGCAGGCGGAGGCGGCCAGCCATTACTTCCGCCTGCGCACCCTCGATGCCGAACGCGAACTGGTGGAGCAATCCCTGCGCTGGCGCAGTGAGTCACTCAACATCGCCAAGGCCCGTGCGCAGGCCGGTGCGGGCAGCGAGCTGGAACTGGAACAATCGTTGACTGAAATCTCCTCTGCGCAGGCTGAGCTCTCCGCCCTGGCCCTGATGCGCGACAACACTCAAGCGGCACTGGCCCTATTGCTTGGGCAGGACGCCAGCCGATTTGCGCTGAGCGCACGCAGCAGCGCCTTGCCTGCCCCACCCTCCATCCCCGCCAAGCTCAGCACTGAATTGCTGCAACGCCGCCCCGATGTCAGTGCCGCCGAGCGGCAGTGGCAATCCGCCATTTTGGCCATCGGCATCACCCGCGCCGACTTCTTCCCCAGCCTGCAAATTGGCGGCTTCGCGGGGCTGCAGGCTCTTTCCTTTGGCGATCTGTTCAACCCCGCCTCCGCGCTGTGGGCGGTGGGCCCGCGCCTCACCCTGCCCTTCACCCAACTCGGCTTTAATCGGGCCCGCATGGAACAGGCACGCGCCAACCATGACGAGGCCCTTGCCCGCTTTCGCCAAAGCCTGCTGACTGCCATCAGCGAAACCCACGGCAACATGCGTCAACTGCATCACCTGCGCGAGCAGGCCGCAGTGCAGATCAGGGCCAGCACCAGCGCCAAGCGCGCTGCGCAATTGGCACAGACCCGCTACGAATCCGGCAGCAGCCCCTACCTCGAAGTCATTGAGGCCAACCGCAGCATGCTGGCCATGCAACGGGCCTCGGCCCAGATTGCCGGTCAGCGTCTTCAGGCCAGCGTGCAACTCATCAAGGCCCTGGGCGGCGGCTGGCAGCCCCTGCCCGCCGATGCCAACGCAAAGACCATCGAGCAGAGCCTGCCCGCAGGCATCAGGCCTGATCCCTTGAGCGAAGTGCGTCCTGCCAGGCCATCCAAGCCCGGTTGGTGGTCGCGACTGTTTGGCAAAAAGCCACGCGATCCCTGAAGCCTGCGGCCTGATGGAAAGAGTCTGCCTGAGGCTCTCGGCAAACAACCCATCCGGTTGGCGAGCGGCTGCGCTCAATGGGTCTTGAGAAAAGCCACGATGTCAGCGGCGAGCTTGACGCCGATGCCCTCCACGCGTTTGGCAATCGCCGCCGCGTCAACGCGACGCAGGCGGGTGACGCTGCCAAACTCCTTGAGCAGGGCGGCCTTGCGCGTCTCGCTGATGCCCGGGCATTGATCCAGCAGGCTTTGCTCAACCCGGCGGCTCAGCAGCAATTGATGGTAACCATTGGCCCAGCGGTGCGCCTCATCGCGAATGCGCTGCAGCAACTTCAGCGCTGGGCGATCGTGACTGATGCGCAGGGACTGGCTCTCGCCGGGGCGAAACACCTCCTCGTGCTGTTTGGCCAGACCCACGATGGGCAGACCGCCAAGCCCGAGCTTTTGCAACTGCTCCACGGCCACGCCCAACTGCCCCTTGCCACCGTCCACAATCACCAGATCAGGCAGGCGCGCACCGCGCAGGCGTTGCATGGCCTCAAGCGGTGGTTCCTGGGTGTGCTCGGCATCGGCGCCCATCTCCGCACGGCCCTCGCGCAACAGGCGCGAAAAGCGCCGCGAGATGACCTCGGCCATGCTGATGAAATCGTTTTGGCCACTGACCGCACGGATGCGGTAGCGGCGATAGGCGGCCTGCTCAGGCAGGCCCGCGCGAAAGCGCACCATGCTGGCCACGCAGTGTGCCGTGCCGATGTTGGCAATGTCGAAGCACTCCATGACCACCGGAGGACGCTCCAATCCAAGCTCCTGCTGCAACTCGCGCACCGCGTCCATGGGGTCGGCAGCCGGCGACATCACCAGGGCCCGCGCGCCGCGCTCAAAGCGGCGCTGATTCTGCAGGGTCTTGCGTAAATTCTCCTGCACATCGCGCAGCTGCGCCGCCCGCTCAAAATCAAGGCGCTCGCAGGCACGCTGCATTTCCGCATCAATTTTTTCCACCAGCGCCCCGGTGTTGCGCCCCTCCAAAATCTCGCAGGCCTCAAGGATGCGGGCGCGATATTCTTCGAGGCTCACCCGGCCCACGCAGGGCGCGCAGCAATTTTTGATGATGTCGTTGCTGCAATGCTGATACTCCTGCGGGCCCGGCTTGAGAGGCCGACAGACGCGCAGGCCCAGATGCCGGTTGATGAACTCCAGCGTGCTGCGCAGCGCGCTGCTGTGCGGGTAAGGCCCAAAATAACGCGAGCCATCGTCCTGCTTGAGGCGGGTGAGCAGCAGACGGGGGAACTCATCCTGCAGGGTGACGCGCACCAGCAGGAAGCGCTTGTCGTCGCGGAAGCTGATGTTGTACTTGGGCCGCAGTTCCTTGATCAGCTTGCCTTCCAGCAGCAGCGACTCCGGCTCATTGCGCACCGCATGCCACTCGAAATCCCAAACACTGGCAATCAGAGCCCGGGTCTTGCGCTCGGCCGCCCGAGCGCGGGCCTTGGTGAAATAAAAGGCGAGGCGCCGGCGCAGATCGCGGGCCTTGCCCACATAGATGACGCTGCCAAAACGGTCGCGCATGACATAGACCCCGGGGCGATGGGGCACATCGCGCAGTCTGGCCTGCAGATCGGGTTTTGCGGGGGAATCAGCCATGGGGCCTGGATGAAGGGAGCCGTAAACTTAGGCCCACTGCAGAGCCAAGGCAACGCCTGCCAACCCGCGCTGGGCGCAGAGGCCTGAGATTCGGGCCAAAAACAAGCAGGCAAGGCGCTTAGGGCTTTGGCGGCCACCGCATTGTGCCGCAACAAAGCCTCCACCCGCAGCGTTATTCTCAGCGTTCCCATGTCCCTTTCCCGTCGTCAATTTCTTCGCGGCAGCGGTGTGCTGCTAGGCCTGCCCTGGATGGAATCCATTGCCGCCCAAGGGCCCAAGCCCGCAGCACAGGGCAGCGCCCCACGGCGTCTGGCCGTCTGCTTCACCGGCAACGGCGTCAACCCCCATCATTGGGGCGCCAAGGCAGGACCAGGCGGCATGGAGTTGCTGAAGACTCTCAGTCCACTGGAGCCGCTCAAGCCCAAGGTCAATGTCTTCAAGGGCCTGTGGAACCCGACCACCGTGGAAGGCGAGGGCGGCCACTACCCCAAGATGAATGTGCTCAGTGGCCTGAAGGTCAAGAAGACCACCACAGATGTGGAGGTCGGCACCACGATGGATCAGTTGGTGGCCGCCCACTGCGGTCGCTACACTCCGGTGCCCTCCGTGGTGCTGGGCACCGAGCGCCCCAGCTACAGCACCGACTCGGGCTTCACCTCCATCTACTCGGCCTACATTTCCTGGAGCAGTCCCACCACACCGGCACCCAAGGAGATCTTCCCCCAACAGGCCTTTGATCAACTCTTCGACGACGGCAGCCGCCGTCGCCGCGACAAGAGCATTCTGGATTTGGTGTTGCGCGATGCGCAAAGCCTCAAGGGCCGCCTCAGCGGCCGTGATCGGCAGAAGCTCGATGAGTACCTGCACTCGGTGCGGGAGCTTGAGCAGCGGGTGGAAAAAGCGGAGACCCTGCGTCAGGCGCAGGGCGGCAATCCAGTGGCCTGGACGCCCACGGTCAAAAGCCCCACCCTGGGCCGTCCGCAACCCGGCATTCCCGCCAACAGCGAAGAGCACCTTCGCCTGATGTTCGACATCATGCTGCTGGCCTTTCAGATGGACCGCACTCGCGTGGCCACCTTCATGATGAACAACGACCTCAGCAACATGCGCTTCCCGAGTCTGGAAGGCGTGCAGGCTGGCATTCACGAACTCTCCCACCATGCCAATGACGACAAGCGTCTGGCCGATTATCAACGCGTCAATGAGCATCAGGTGCGTCTATGGGCTGAGTTCCTCGCCAAGATGCAGGCCACCAACGAAGGCGAGCGCAGTCTGCTGGACAACAGCATGATCCTGCTGACCAGCAGCCTGATGGACGGCAACGCCCATGACTCCCGCGAGTTGCCCGTGGTGATGGCCGGCCTTGGCGGCGGCAGCATCAAGGGCGGGCGCTTCCACGATCTTAGCGCCGATGCCAACCGCAAACTCTGCCGCCTGCATCTGGCCATGATGGACCGCATGGGACTGCGCATGGATCACTTCGGCGATGCTGAAAACGCACTGGCCATCTAACGCGCTCGCCGCGGCCCTGGCCTTGGCCCTGGCCCAGGCAACCATCCTCACGGCACAGGGACCCACTCAGAAGGACCTGCCACTGACGGAGGTGGGCATGCACCTGCTGCCACGCGCACAGCTCCAGATCCAGTGGTTGGATCAGGGAGCCAAGCTCTGGTACCGCCTGCCAGCACAGGCCGGTGCTCTGCCCTGGATCATGGTGGACAGCGAGAGTGGCCAGATTCAACGCGCGGCCAATGCGCGCGATCTTGCCCTGCCTGAGGCCGCTGCGCAACGCAGCTCACAGAGTCTACTGCAAGCCGGGCCCAGCCGCAGCGGCGGAGCCGAGGTGAGCTGGACCCTGGAGAACCGGCTGGCGCAGCCTGTGCAACTTCAGTGGCTGGATTTTCAAGGGCAGGCCCGCGATTTTGGCCAGCTTGCCGCTGGCGCGAAACGCCAACAGCACAGTTTCAGCGGGCATCGCTGGCGCCTGCTGGATGCTCAACACCGAGAGCTTGCCGTGGTGGAGGTGGGCCCGCCTCCACTGCCCCTGCTTTGGATTGACGGGCCCGCAACCGCGGCGAAGCCCTTGTCCACTGCACCCAAAACCTGGCCGCCTGGAAGCTCTCCCGATGGCAGGCATCTGGCCCGCATCGTCCATGGTCGCCTCGAACTCGATGGCCGTCTTTTGGCCAATGACGGGCCGCCTTTTTACGGTCAACTGCAGTGGTCTCCGGACAGCAAGGCCCTGGTGGCGCATCGGGCTGAGTTGCCCATCCCGCGAAAAATCACCTTGGTGCACTCCCAGCGCCCGGCAGGCCAGCGCTTCGAGTCCATCGAGTACATCAAACCTGGAGACGATTTGCCACAACCTGAATTGGTGATTGTGCGGCAGGATGGGCACATGCTGCCCCTGGGCCGCGAGCTCTACCCGCAACCTTTTTGCCCCGGCGGCGCCATCCCGCTGATGTGGTCAGCGGACAGCCGATCTCTGCGTTTCGACTACAACGCACGCGGCCATCAACTCTTCCGCGTGCTGCAGGCTGATGCCCAAACCGGCGCCCTGCGCTGCCTGGTTGAGGAGCGCAGCCCCACCTTCATTGATTACACACAAAAAACCTGGCGCCACTGGCTGGAGTCCAGCGGAGAGCTGCTGTGGATGAGTGAGCGCAGTGGCCATTGCCACCTCTGGCTCGTCAATGCGGTTGAAGGAGGCATCAAACGCCAGATCACCCAGGGCCCATGGGTGGTGCGCAAGGTGCTCAAGGTGGATGAATCCAACCATGACCTTTGGTTCATGGCCTCAGGCCTGCGCGCGGAGGAAGACCCCTATCATCAGCACCTCTGTCGTGTGAATTGGCAGAGCGGCAAGATGCTGCGCCTCACTCAGGGTGACGGCAATCACCACATCGAATTCTCTCCCGATGGCCGGTGCTTTGTGGACCGCTACAGTCGCGCGGATCTGCCGCCCATCCACGAGCTGCGGCGCAGTACCGATGGCGCACTGCTGGCCGAGTTGGAACGCGAGAACGCCAAGGCCCTGCTGGAGCGCGGCTGGATGATGCCTGAGCGCCTGGTGGCCAAGGCCCGCGATGGCCACAGCGACATCCACGGCATTCTCATCAAACCACCGCGATGGAACCAAGGCGGCAGGCATCCCGTGGTTGAAGAGGTCTACGCCGGGCCACACGGCAGCTTTGCCCCCAAGGACTTTGAGCTGCTGTTGCGTCTGCAACGACTTGCGGCACTGGGCATGGTGGTCGTCAAAGCCGATGGTCTTGGCACCAATCATCGCGGCAAGGCCTTCCACGATCACTGCTGGAAAAACCTCAAGGACGCCGGCTTCCCCGACCGCATCGCCTGGATCAAGGCCGCCGCAGGCAGCCGACCATGGATGGATCTGACCAGGGTGGGCATCTTTGGCGGCAGCGCAGGCGGTCAAAGCGCCATGCGCGCCCTCATTGATCACCATGATTTTTACAAGGTCGCGGTTGCTGACTGTGGCTGTCATGACAACCGGATGGACAAGATCTGGTGGAATGAGCAATGGATGGGCTGGCCTCTGGACGCCAGCTACAGCGCCAGCTCCAATCTCGACCAGCTCGGACGCCTGCGCGGTGAACTGCTGCTGATTGTCGGCGAGGTGGACAACAATGTGGACCCCGCGAGCACCTGGCGCATCATGGAACGCCTCGATGCCATGGGCCGGCCCTTCGAGCGCCTCACCGTGCTGGGCGCAGGCCACGGCGCCGCAGAGACTCCGCTGGGCAATGCCAGACGCAGCGCCTTTTTGGTGAAGCACCTGTTGGGCAAGTCGGTTGCCGGCAGCCATGATGTCGCTTCTTCAGGCCCTCCGGCCATGCCAGCCAAGGGCGCGACCTTCCAACTCGAGGGCTGGACGCTGCATCGCCATCCCAAGCTCGATGAGAGCCAGCTTCAGGCCGCCTTGCCCCTGCTGCGCGAGCAACTCAGGCGGGTGCTCAAGGCCCTGCCTGCAACAAGCGCCAAGCGCCTGCAGTCGGTGCCGCTTTGGCTTTCACCGCCCTACCCCGACACCCGACCCCGCGCCGAGTACCACCCCGCAGCCCAATGGCTGCGCGAGCACGGACGCAACCCGGCGATGGCGCGGGCCGTTGAAATCAGCAATCTGGGCATCTTTGCCGAGGAAGACCAGCGCATGCCCATGATGCTGCTGCATGAACTGGCTCATGCCTGGCACGATCTGGTCCTTGGTCGCAACCACCCAGCCCTGCTCAAGGCCTTTGCCGACGCGCAAAACCAAGGCCGGTATGAGCGCGTGCACCGTCGCGATGCCAAGGGCCGCCTTGCGGTGGCGCGTGCCTACGCCATGAACAACGCGGCAGAATACTTTGCTGAAGGCTCGGAGGCCTGGTTCGGGGTCAATGACTTTCAGCCCTTTGAACGCAGGGAACTCCAACAAATGGACCCGCAACTGGCCGGCCTGATGCCTGAGCTCTGGAGCCTTCCCGAGGCAAGGCCTGAAAAGAGAGCACACGCTGAGGCGTTGAAGGCTCCATGATTCGCAGTCTCCTCCTGCTGCTTGCCCTTGGCGTCACCCTGATTCGTGCCGAGGCCATCAAGCGGCCCAACATTCTGTTCATTCTCGTGGACGATCAGTCCCCGATGGACCTGCGGCTTTACAATCCAGCCTCCACTTTGGAAACGCCCAATCTCGATCGCCTTGCCAAACGCGGGGTGGTCCTGGAAAGCGCCTACCACATGGGCTCTTCATCGGGCGCGGTATGCGTGCCCTCAAGGCACATGATCATGAGCGGGCGCAGTGTCTGGCACCTTCCTGTCTCGCCATGGGCCAGTCGCCTCAGCCCGCCCCAACTCGAGCAAAACAGCATTCCCGCAGTCTTCAACCGCGGCGGCTACCAAACCATGCGCACCTGCAAAATGGGCAACAGCTATGAGGCAGCCAACAAGCTCTTTGAAGTGCGCCGCGACGCCACCAAGCGCGAAGGCACTGCCGAAGGCGGCAGCGCCTGGCACGCCGATCAGGTGCTTGAATATCTCAGGGGCAGGCA
Source organism: Prosthecobacter sp. (assembly GCA_030833205.1). Lineage (GTDB taxonomy): Bacteria > Verrucomicrobiota > Verrucomicrobiia > Verrucomicrobiales > Verrucomicrobiaceae > Prosthecobacter. Next base: position 9,362 of record JAURHS010000038.1, on the reverse strand, counting down.
ACAAGGACAGTCCGCTGAGAAACCCTTCCTGATCTACTTCGGCTTCTCCCACCCGCACGACACCCGCGATGGCACACCTGAGTTGCTGGCCAAATACGGCGCCAGCAACCATGCCCAGCGCGATCAGGTGCCCTCACTTCACAGCAAGCAGCCGCCGCTTCCGGCCAATCACCTCAGCCGCCATCCCTTTGACAACACCGACATGAAGGTGCGCGATGAGATCGAGGTCAGCGGCGTGTGGGGCCGCCGCGATGAGGCCAGCATTCGCAATGAGATCGGCCGCCAGTACGCCTGCAGTGAAAACATCGACATCCAAATTGGCCGCGTGCTCGCCCAACTTGAAGCCATGGGCGAACTCCACAACACCCTCATCTTCTACACCTCAGACCACGGCATCTCCATTGGACGCCACGGTTTGATGGGCAAACAAAACCTCTACGAACACACCTGGCGCGTGCCCTTCATCGCTGCCGGCCCAGGCATTGCCCAAGGCAAGCGCCTGCCCGGCAACATCTACCTGATGGATCTGCTGGCCACCTTCTGCGATTACGCGCAGATCAAGGCTCCGGAAACCTCAGAGGGCATCAGCTTCCGCTCCGTGCTTGAGGACCGCAAACCCGCCCTGCGAGAGGTGATCTACGGTGCCTACTCTGGTGGCGCCAAGCCTGGGATGCGCAGCATCAGGCAGGGCAACTGGAAGCTCATCGAATATGAAAGCATGGACGGCGCCAACCGACACAGCCAGTTGTTTGATCTCGCCCAAAATCCTGATGAACTGCTCGACGAACATCACAAGGGCGGCATGCAGCGCAATCTGGCCAATGATCCGGCCCATGCCGAGACCCTCAAGCGCCTGCGCGCGCTGCTGCTCGCCGAAATGCGACGCCTCGATGACCCCTGGCGCTTCAGCAACCAACCCAACGACAACCTGCCTCCACCGCCCGCTCCCGCCAAGCGCAAGGCCAAGGCAAAGACCAGAACCAAGGACAGCGGACAATCCGGCTCAAAAGTGCAAACTTGAGAATTGAAGAGCAATGCCTTCAAGGCCGACAACCCTACTGCCCACTTAAAATCAGGGCCCGCAACTGCTGGGCCTCGCGCAACTGGGGCTGCGCTCGCAGAGCAGCTTCCACAGCAGCAAGTGCCTCATCCCTGCGCCCCATCGGGTAGAGAATGGTGGCACGGGCGTAGGCAATGGCGCCATCGTTGGGGTCAGCGCTCTCGCCCTGGCGCAGGGCGGCGATGGCCTCAGCGCTGCGGCCCTGCTGATGCAGGGCAAGACCCAGATTGTACCAGGCCCGCGCATGCTTGGCATCGGCCTTCACACAACGCTGCAGGCTTTGTGTGGCGGCAGCCAGATCACCGGCCTCATTCTGCAACAGGGCCAGTTCGTAGAGGTAAGGGGCGTGATTGGGCGCTCGCTTGCTGGCGGCCTGCAGACTGCCGATGGCCTCCTGCAATTTGCCCGCGGAGGCCTGCAGCATGGCCAAATCACGATGAAAGGGCGGCGAGTTGGGATCCCAGGCAATGGCCTGCTTCATGGCGTCCTCGGCTTGTTGCGTTTCACCGCGGGCATAATGCCATTGCCCCTTCTGCATCTGACCACTGGGCTGGTCGCTGTTGAGCTCAAGCATGTGCCTCAGATCCTGCGCTGCCACCTCATCCTCGCGAATGCTGGAACGCAGGGCCCAAGCGGCGGCCACGCGCACCAATCTCGCCGCGTCCATCAGGCAGGGCTCAATGGCACGGCGGATCTGCGGATTTTCCACCTGGGACTCAAGGGCGCGAATCGCGCTGCGGCGCACCAGAGGGTGCTCATCCTTGAGCAACCGCTGCAGCGTGGCCTGCGTCTCTTCATCCGTGGCCCAGGCTTCCAACAGCAGGGCAAGGCTGGCGCGCCAAGGCGCGGTTTCATCGGCAGTCTCGCGCAGCCAAGCCAGAATCTCGCCTCTGGCCTCAGGACGACCGGCACGGGCACGGGCCACGATGTTGGCGCGGAACCTGGTGCGCCGCTCAAGGCGATCGCCCCACCACTTCTTCGCGGCGGTCGCAGCCCAGGCCGCGTCCTTGTCCTGATGGCACTTGTTGCAGGCATTGGGCACTCCCCAATCCAGGGTCAGCTGTGGATCAGGCACGCTGAAGCTGTGATCATGGCGGGGGTGACGCTGCATGTAGGTGGTGGTGGGCATGTGGCAGGCCACACACTGCGCGCCAGTGCTGCCCGACGCATGAAAGCTGTGCGTGGCCTCGGCAATCACCGGTGCCTTGGGGAAACCGCCCTGCGTGTGGCAACGCATGCACAGCTGGTTGCCTGGCAGCAGGGTCTTCATGCTGTGCATGTCGTGGCAGTCCATGCAGCGCACTCCGCTGTGATGCATGCGACTGGAGTGGAAGCTGGTGAACTCGTAGTCCTCATCGCGGATCTGCCCATCGGGATAAAACAAATCACTGCCGTCGGTGATGCTCAGGTCGTAGTGGTCCCAGAAGCTGTCACCGGGCACAAAGTCGCCGGTGAGCTCGGCGCGGCGGGCGTGACAACCCGCGCAGGTTTCCGTCTGCGCATCGCGACTGAATTTCATCAGTGTCGGGTCGCCCTTGGCACCGCGGTGTTGCCGCTGCCAATCCTGATGCGAACGCATTGGACCATGACAGGATTCACAACCCACGGAGGTCTCAGCCATCGCGGTGTGATAGCTGTCGCTGGCTGCTTCATAATTTTTGCGCAGGCGGGTGTTGTGACAGCTGGCGCACATCTGATTCCAGACCATGCCGCGCCCGGTCCAATGCCCCCACTCTCCTGGACGGCGGTCCTCCTGCCCGTAAACATTGAACCAATCACCGCGCTTGGGATCGTAACAGGCCTCGCTGGCATGCAGGGCGCCGCGCTCACCGGCAATCAAGAACTGGCGCAGGGGATCATGACCAATCACCCGCACCACGGGGAAAGCCTTGATTTGACCCTGAAAACCCAGGGCCTTGAGCGCATAGCCCTGATCCTGCACGAGAGGATCGGTGCGCTGGCTGCCATGCTCAAAGCCCTTGCCTGGCCCGAAGGCATTCGCATCCAACTCGGCGTTTGCCGCGCGCTCAGCCAGCCCATGATGGGAATGCTGCCATTTCTCGAACTCGGCTGGGTGACACTCCCTGCAACCTGCGGAGCCGCTGTACTGGGCAAACACGGCTTGTTGATCCGGCATCACAAAGGCTCGCGGTGCCGCAGGCAACGGCTTGCTGCTGTACTTGGGCTGCGGCAGAAGCAGCCACTTGGCCAGCATCAGGCCCCCCATGAGCAGAACCAAGCCCATCAAGGACCTGAGCCTTGATCGGCCATGACTCGTGTTGGATCTCGGCGCGCGCAGCATGGTCGTCGGCGAAGCGTGTCGGAATCAAACGCGGCGGGCACTTCGGCCAGCCAGCAGCAACCAAAAATAAAGGGTGACGACAAGCAGCGAGGAGAGCCCCACATGCAGGACCTGCACCACGGCATCAATGCCGCGATGCGCCAACCAAATGCCCAAGACCATTTGTGCCATCACAATGCCCGAGATGGTTTTCTCCAAAAATCCCAAGCGCCCAACCTGGCGGCAACCGCTCATGAACCAACCGCAGACGATGAGAATCACCCAGGTGAAACTGCGGTGCACCAGATAGATGGTGGAGTGTTCAAGGTCACCAATCCACTCACGGCGCGCCACCCCAACATGGGAATGCGCAAGGGCATCGGTGAGTTCCCGCACCTGTGAACCCATGACCCCCTGGAAGATGATCAACCCCAGCAGCAACCAACCCATCAGCGAGGTTTGCGGACAGGCAGCCGTAGGCCAAGGCCACTGAAAGTCAGGGCCGCGGCTGCGCCAAAAGGCATGCACCAAAACCAGCAACAAGAGAATGGCCAAGGCCATGTGCAGGGTGATGATGCCTGGCTTCAGCCCGCTCAACACCACGCGTGCGCCCAACCAGGCATTGACCCCGACCAAGACAATCGCCATCGAGGCAAGCAGGAAGAGGTCTGCCCTGCCCCGCCTCCATTGGCCAAATGATGCCAGCCAAAGGCTCAGCACAGAGAGGCCAACAGGAAGGCTGGTGAGGCGGTTGAGATATTCAACCCAGGTGGCCACAGGATCGAATTCTGCGCGCAGGCGATCGGCGGTGATCTGCGCAGGATCCCGTCCAAGAGCAGCCGCCTTGCGCCGGAATCGCTCCAAGTCCAGTGCCTCAAAGTCAATCTGCTGCGCTGAGGTTGGCGGCACCCATTGCCCGTAACAAAAGGGCCAGTCGGGGCAACCCAGACCAGAGCCGGAGGACCGAACCACGGCGCCCACCCAAAGAAGAATCTCAACCGCCAGCAGGGCAACGAGGGCGAGGCGTTGAAAGGGGGTGAGGGTCATGATGACTTGTTCTCAGAACACAACCCAACTCCAGCGCGCTTTGCCCTGCTGCGCTGGACCACAGCGCGGGGCTCAGCGGGCGGCACTGGCCGTCGCCGGGGCGCTGGCCTTGATTGCGTTGCCCGACATTTCCTTGGACCAATCATCAAACTCCTTGGCTTCAAGGACCTCGACGACGGCCTTCATCTGGGCATGACCAGGGCCGCAAAGCTGTCCACAAATGATGTCCCAGGTGCCGGTCTTGATCGGCTTGAACCACATGTGAGCCTTGACCCCAGGGCAGGCATCCTGAGCCGCGCGCATCGGCACCAGCGCCAGATTATGGATCACATCCTTGCTGGCCACATCAACAATCACCGGGCGGCCGACCGGCAGCTTCATGGTGCCGGGATTGACGAAGTCATCCTTTCCATTGGGGTCGGAGAGATCGCGTCCGGTGGCGTTGTTGGGGGCGATGGCCCGGGGATTCCAGGTGCTGAGCAGGCTGTCGTTGCCCGAGTACTGGAAGTTCCAGAGGAACTTCTCGCCCATGGCACGCATCTTGATGGTGTCCGGGCTGGTGGGATATCCATCCGCCTGACGCGCCCAGAGCGGGAAGGCAAAGCCCAAGAGCAAAATGGCCTCGACGATGACCACCCCAATCTCGATGTGGGTGCTGGCATGACCACGAACGCCATGATAGTCGGCGCGCGCATTGCGGCTGGCGCGGTACTTCCAGAACACATGGATGAGGAAGGCGGACCAACCGATGAACAAGGCAAGCATGAACCAATGCACAAAGCCGAGCATGTGATCGACTAGCATTCCTTGTTCAGAGGCGTTCTGGGTGATGCCCAGGGGAATGTTGATGTCAGAGATGCTCATGGCTGAAGACGGGGATGAGGGGTGAAAATCAGGCTGGGGTGTTGAAGCGTTGCTGCCGCTTGATGAAACTGCGCACGATGAGGCCCACGCAAAGCATGCCAAGCACCAGGAAGCCGAGCATGACCAGCACGGCCAGATCCTGAGCCTTGGCCATCAGGCTATTGGGATCGGCTTTGCAGGTGGCGCAGGCAAGGAACATGGCGCTTAGACGATGATGTGACGGGACTTGCGAAACAAATACCAGAGACCATAGCCCAGCAGGGCGAGACTGGTCCAACCCGCCCACGCTCCGAGGGCGGAGGCTCCTGCTTCCGCTGCGGTTTCCGGATCGAGATGGGTCCAAAGCCACAGTCCTCCATCGCACAACAGCGCGAAGAACAGGAAGACATAGTGGAAGTGCTTCAGCGACATCAGGTGAGGTCTTAGAAGTTTTTGAAGACCAGCGGATCGCCGTTGCTCAGGTAGAAGAGGACGAAGAGCGCCAGCACGAAGACCGTGGTGAAGGCCAGCACCTTGTAAACCAACTTGGCTTCGTGATTCAAGTGCATGAAGACCAAGGCCACCAAGGCGGCCTTGAAGGTGGCCACAATCATGCCCACGGCGAGGTTCCACTTGTGGGATGGCAATTCCACATAGGAGAGAGCCACGGTGATCACCGTGAAGACGATGAGGATGGCGCCGATCCAGAGGATCTTGCGCACGGCCTTTTGAATTTCTTGAGGGCTGTCAGCCATGGCGGGAGCAGTTGGGAATTAAAGGAGGTAAAGCAGGGGGAAGAGGAAAATCCAAACCAGGTCAACGAAGTGCCAGAACAGCCCCCCCACCTCAACGCGGTTGGCGAGGCGTTCGGGATCTTCGCGCAGCATGCGACCGTTGAAGAACACAAAGTAAGCCAACACCAGGGCCCCGGCCACGACGTGCAGACCATGCAGCCCGGTCAGGGTGAAGTAGATGGCGTAGTAGCTGTTGAGCTTGGGGGTGAAGTTGGAGAAGAAGCGCACATCCTTGCGCTCCAATTTCACTTCAGGGTGATGGGCCGCATGAGCGCCATGGCCCTCGTCCTTGGAGGCGTGGGCATCCTTCTCGGCACCACCGTGCTCAGCCTTGGCAGCATGCGCGGCCTCTGGTTTGACACTTTTGACGGGCACGAAGAACTGATGCTTCTGATGCGTGGCGCTTTCCTCAGGCTTGCGGGTCAGACCGCCCTTGCCGTCGCTGTACCTTTCATTGAACTCCGCCACGGCGTGATCGCGCTGAGCAATGAAGGCCTTCTTCCAGTCTTCACCGAGGTATTCAGCCTTCCAGGCCAGAGACTTTTCCTTGTCTGGGGTGGCGCGCAGGTCAATGCCATCCACCTCGAGCGTCATCTTGTCATCAAGGACACGACCCTCGGCCAGAGTGCCATCGCGGAACATGATCTGCTTGGCATCAGTGGCCGGCTTGGCCAGCAGGTCCGAAGGGGCCACCGTGAAGGTGATGGGCTTGGAGGCCTTGAGCACGATGCGGGTCTGTGGCACCTCGTTGAGATTCTCGGCCTTGGCCTTCGCCCGGGCCTTTTCCAAGGCGCCTTCACGCAGCTTGGCAAAACCTGCCTTGTCCAAGGTCACGGTTTCACCGCCTTCGGTGGTGAACTGTGGCAGCTCGCCCTTCACATGGGGCAGGACATGGGCGATGGGGTTGGCGTCCACGGCACTGGTGCGTCCGGCCACCGTGAGGGTGAGCTGGTTGACTTCACCAAACTCGATCTCGTAGCCATGGGGCAAGTGACCGGTGAGAATGGTCCCGTCGGTCAGGGTGACGGCGTAGTGAGCGAACTTGGCCTTGTACTCGAAGGTCTTGTTGACCATGAACACCGCAGCGCAAAGCACGGTGATGATCATGTAGCGCTTGTAGGCGGCAATGTTGCGCATCTTCAGGCTGGCCCAGGCCAGCAGCACCGTCACCGAGGAGCCGATCAGCACCAAGGTGTTGATGAAGCCGAGGGTGACATTGAGCTCATGCACCGGCCATGGATAGTCCGCACCCACGCGCAGGAAGATGTAGGAGCTGAACAGGCCACCGAAGAGCATGACTTCGGAAGCCAGGAACAACCAGATGCCCACCTTGGCATTGTAGAGGCCGGTGTCCGGTCTGGCGGAGACTGTGTAGGGAATGTCCATGTCGCGAAAGGGAGTGGAGGGTGCGAGGTGCCTGACGGATCAATGGTGATGCGGTGCTGCAGGCGCGGTCGATTCAGCCGGAGCCACAGCGGCCTTGCCTGGCTCAGATTCCCATTGAGGGAAATAGTCCTGGCTCATTCCCGGCACACTGTACTCGTAAGGCCCACGGGCAGCCACCACATCGAAGGTGAAGTTGCCGTGGGGGGGAGGGGTCGGTGTGGCCCACTCCAGAGTGGTGCAGTTCCAGGGATTGTCGCTGGTGACCTTTTCGCCGCCCTTGATGGAGAGGAAGAAGTTCAGGATGAAGGGGACCTGACCCAGCATCAGAATGATGGCGCCAAAGGTCATGAGGACATTGAGGCCAAGCAGGTTGTTGGGCACCTCAAGGCCGAACAGGCCGAACACATCCGAGGTCAGGGAGGTGAACCAGTTGGAGGCTGAGGAGGTTTGCTCGAAGTACTTGCCACCATCGTACCAGCGGCGGTGGAAGCCGCCCATGCCCTGGATGAACATTGGCGCGAAGACGAGATTCATGCCCACCAGTGAGGGCCAGAAGTGCAACTTGCCAAGCAGGTCACTCATCTTGCGTCCCGTGACCTTGGGATACCAATGGTAAACACCGGCAAAGAAGGCAAAGATGGAACCCGGGGCCACCACATAGTGGAAGTGACCGATCACATAATAGGTGTCATGCAGCGCGAGGTCAATGAAGGTGAAGGCCAGAGGCAAACCGGTCAGACCGCCGATGCCGAACATCGGCAGGAAGGCTGAGGCGAACAGCATCTGCGGGGTGAAGCGAATGCTACCGCCGTAGAGCGAGATCATCAGACCAGTGAGCAGAATCACCGAGGGCACGGAGATCAGCACCGTGGTGATCTGGAAGTAGGTGGCCATCATGGTGCCCATGCCAGTGAGGTACATGTGGTGGGCCCAGACCAGGAAGCTGAGGAAGCCAAGGGTCAGTGCCGCGTAGACCATGGCCTTGTAGCCCCAGAGCGGCCGGCGGGTGTTGGCTGGGATGACCTCGGTGAGGATGGCGAAGGCAGGCAGGATCAACACATAGACCTCAGGGTGGGCAAGGAACCAGAAGAGATGCTGGTAGAGCAGCGGGCTGCCGCCGCCGGCAATGTCGAGATGCTGTCCGCCTTCCATCAGGCCCGTGGGCAGGAAGAAGCTGGAGCCAAACACACGGTCGGAGAACTGCAGCAAAGCCGCGACCTCAAGCGGAGGGAAGGCCAACAGCAGCAGGAAGGCGACGACAAACATGGCCCAGCAGAAGAAGGGCATGCGCATCCAGGACATTCCCTTGGCGCGCAGGTTGATCACCGTGGTGATCACATTGACGGAACCCAGCAGCGAGGCGGAAATGTTGAAGACCATGGACAGCAGCCACCAGGTGTGGCCATGCATCCAGACATTGGTGACGGCGAGGTTGGTCGTGCTGGCCAGCGGCGAGTACATCGTCCAGCCTGTTTGCACGGATCCAGTGCCAAGGAAGAAGCTGGCCAGCATGCCCACGCCGCTGACAAAGAAGAGCCAGTAGCTCCACATGTTCAGGCGAGGGAAGGCCATGTCAATGGTGCCGATCTGCAGGGGCATCACCAAGTTGACGAACCCAGCGAAGCCAAGGGGCACAATGCCAAGGAACACCATGATGGTTCCGTGCATGGCTCCGAGCATGTTGTAGAGCTCGCCGTTGACCACGCCACCGGGAGCCCAGCGACCGATCATTTCGTTGAAGATGCCGCCCAAGAGGGGAAGGTTGCTCACGAACTGGAAGCCAGGGATGGGTTGCCCTGGGTAGGCGATGCTCCAACGCATCAGCAGCATCAGGAAGAACCCAAACAACAGGAACAGCAGGCCAGTGACGGCATACTGCACGCCGATGACCTTGTGGTCCGTTGAGAAGACATACTTCTCCCAAAAACTTTGCTCGTGATGATCGTGGCCG
>JAURHS010000044.1 GCA_030833205.1 Prosthecobacter sp. | reverse complement strand
TGAGCAGCGCAGCCCTCGGGGTGTGCGGTGGTGCAGATGAAACCTCGGATTTTTGGAGTGACGATCATGGGCGGTGTCAGTGGAGAGTGGCGAACTCAATGTTCCTAGCAGCAGCGGCCAGACAGGCAACCCTTTTTGCGCAGGGCGGCGGCTTGGGTGCAGTGGCGGTGAAGGGCTTATAGTCGTTCGCGGGGATGCTTGAACTCGCGGCTGTCGAGTTCGCTGCTGCGGGCGCGCACTGTGATGAAGGCACTGGCGCTGGCGATGCCAGCGGCGCAGATCATGGACAGGGTTTGGAAACTCATGACCTGCAGAGCCGCGAAAGCCAAAGGCGGGGCAATGACACCGCGCAGGCCGGTCAGAAAGGTGTGCACGCTCATGTACTGGGCCACAGCGTGTTGGGGGGCGAGTTTGGTGACCCAGAGGCCCCAGGTCACATTGCCCCCAGCGGTGGCCAGGCCCCAGAGCAGCATTCCAAGGGCCCAGGCCGTTCGGCTCTGCCCCAGGAAGAAGATCAAGATCGAGAGGGCAAAGATCAAATTCAGCACGCTGCGCACCGCAAAAAGCCCCATGCGGTCGTAGATCAGGCCCCAGGGGTAGGAGCTCACGCTGCGGGCAAGGACGGGCAGCACGCCGGTGAGCATGGCCACCTCGGGCTCAGGGAGATTGATGCCATGGCTGGGGTTGGCCAAGTACTCAACGAAGAGGCTGGAGGCGACCAGATTGCCAATGCCCATGATCATCCAAGAAATGAGGAGGGTGCGGAAGTCGCGATCCAATTGGATCCAACGCAGCGAGGAAAGTAGCGAGGCGTCATCGCTGGGGTCAGCCTGCCAGGGCGTGGTGGGAAGGTCGCGAGTCCAGAGGCCGGAAATCAGGCCGGCAGCCGCGAAGGACCACAACAGCCAAGGGTAGTGGCTCAGACCGCGACCCAGAAGCCAGCCGCCAAACAGGCCAAAGCCTACTGCACTCAATGCCCGAAGAGCCCCTGCCATGGCGTACAGCCGACCGCGGCGTTCCGCGGGGTAGTTCAGGCGGTAGATCTGCGTCATCAGGGGAATCTGCATCGAAAAGCAAAACAGCCCCAGGCTCAGGCCGATGATAAATACCCATGGGTGGGTGGGCAGCATCGCCGCAATGGCCATGCAGCCCGCCCCGGCGATCTGGACTCCAGCGGCAATGCCTGAAAGCCTGCCGCGCAGTCGCAACAGCAGGGGTACCGCAAATAGGCTGGCGAGCAGCCCGCCACTGGTGGCTCCGAGGAAGATGGACTTTTCCAGCTGTCCCAGCCCGAAGACCCTCACCGCCAACAACATGCCAAAGGTGGATGCCATGGAGTCGAGCACCCCGCTGGGCAGGGCTCGCCACAGCTCATTGCGAAAGGTGTGGCGACCGCTGGCCGAAAGAGACATCTGCACCCCGCACTTGGCGATGCGGGCCAGGCCGTCAAGCGCCAGTTCCAGGCCTTTGGCTCGTCAAAGTTGAACTTTTTGAAGCCCTGACTGTCTGCGCTTGAGCTTGCACAGGCCTTTTCCGGGTTTAGGATGAGGGTTTTGTCTGCCCTCCCCTCTGGGCAAGCGCTCGTCGCTTCATGAAATCCTCCGAACAGACTGTGTTGCTTCCTCAGGCCAATGGCCAGGGGTTGTGGCGTGGTCGCGGATCTGAGCCTCTGCAACCGCTCGACTCGGATCGTCGCTCCGGTGTTGAGTGGGTGGGTTTGCCGACCCGGACTGTGGTGAGTTTGCCGATGCGCTTGGATCACCTCGAGCCGGCGCGGCGGCAAGGAGCAGCAACCCTGGAGCTGGAGGCTGTCGGGTTTGCAGATCAGGTGGCAGCGGCGGGGCAGCGAGATTCAACGGCAGTGGCGGTCGCCGATTCCGCCGAGGCAGTGGTTTGCAACTGGGTTCAAGTGCCGGGGGGCGAGGCCGCAGTGCAGGCTCCCTTGGATGCCAAGTTTGCGCCTGCCTCGTGGTTCCGCGTTCTCGAGCCGGGAGTGGCTCAGCTTTGGCGCGAAGGCGGATGCTGGGTGTTGGGATTGCCCAATGAGCGGGGTCAGCTCTTGCATGCCCAAGCCATGAGCGGGCGCCTCCTTGACGCGGACTTTGCGACTCAGCTTCGCTGTGTGATGGCCTCGCTTGAGGTGCTTGGCGTCAGTGCGAACTGGAAGTCGCTCTGCGTGTTCGATCACGAGGGATCGTTGAATCCGGAATTTGTTCAGGGGCTTGATTTGCCTGTTGAGGTGGGGCAGTTGGCTCACCTTCGTTGTCCGGTGCAATCACCGCATTTGGTGCCGCCGCCGGTGGCAGAGGCTCGCGCGCAACGGCACCAGCGCCGCGTCAACGGCATGGCGTTTGCGGCAGTGGTGCTGGTCCTTGCCTGTGCCCTCGGGGCCTTTGCTCTTCGGGTTTGGATGCGCGAGCGCGATGTGGCAGGGCAGCGGCGACAACTCGACCTTCAGGCTCCCGAGATCGAGGCGATCCGAAAGGCGAGGTCGGCATGGGATGATCTCGCGGCGGCCCTGCGTCCGGACGATTACCCTGTGGAGGCAATCTACCAGATGGTGGGTTTGATGCCCTCGGAGGGGATTCGGGTCACGCGCTTTGAGCTCAACTCCGATCGTTTTGCCATTGACGGTGAGGCGACCTCGCTTGGTCACGGAGTGGAGTTCCGCGACAAACTCACCTCGGCGCCGGCCTTCAAGAAGTGGACATGGAATTTCCCGCAACCGCAGGTGTCCAATGACGGGCGTGCGCAGTTCAGTGCCATGGGGGTTCTGGCCGATGCCCAATCCAACGATCCATCCAATGGCGGGGAGGTGGCACCATGACTCGCTCCGAACAGCGTCTGGCTTTCGTGCTTGGGCTCGTCGTGGTGGGCGGGTTGGTCGTTCTGAGCCTGAACAAACTCAAGGCCTGGAAGGCTGCAGTTGATCAGCGTGCCCAGGAACTGGCGGTTGAGGTTGAGGAGGCGCAGGAGTTGCTTTCGCACCGCGATTTCTGGCAGCAGCGCGCCAAGTGGCTCGAGGAAAAACAACCAGAGTACACCAAGGCCAGCGAGGCGATCTCCAAACTGCTGAATGAGGTGGACGAGCTGGCGGCCAAGCACGGCGTCTCAATTCCAATCAAGCAGCCCAACGAGGAGGAACAGCGGCAGGGCATGGTTGCCGTTGTGGTCACCCTGAAGGTCACTGGTGAAATGAAGCCAGTGATGAGTTGGCTGCACGAGATGCAGCGCCCCGACCAGTTTCTCGCAGTTCCCGCGCTGAATATCATTCCTGACAAGGAGGACCCTTCCAAGATCGAGATGAACCTGCGTTTGGAAAAATGGATGAGGAGCGGCAAGTCATGAAGGTCATCGCACTGGCCTCCGCATTGTTGGCTGTCGGCCTGCTTCGAGGGCAGGACCCAACGGCTGCGCCGCCCCCCGAGCAGGCGCCTCTCCCGCCGCCCCCAGGAGTCGTGGTGGAGTCGCCTCCCTCGGTGGACCAAACCGGGGAGGCACCGCAGGGCGAATTGCCGGATCCAGGCAGTGGCAAGGAACCGCCCCGTGAACCGGTCATTCCCGTGCCCTACGGACCTGAGCGATACGCCTCGGCCTGGGACAACAATCCCTTCACTCGCAAGGTCGCTGCAATGGCGCAGCCCGTGGTCAACTGGGCACAGGACTGGGTCTTGCTGAGCATGTACAACAACCGCGGAAAAGTCCGTGTGAGCATTCGCAATCGGCAGACCAGTGAGATCAAACGCCTTGGCGACGGAAGCAGCGAGCAGGAGTACAAGCTGGTGAAGGCCAACTTCCATCGCAGCAGGCTGGAGGCTTCCGCCGAAGTGGCTCGCGGCTCTGAGACCGCAACGATCAAGTACGACGAAAACGCTGCGCCCCTGACGATCAACAACACCAACGCCGCAGGCAACAATCCCGCGAATGGACAGAACAAGGCAGCAGGGATGCCTGGAGCTGCGCCAGGAGCAAGGCCGCCTGGTATTCCCGCAGCAGCCCAGAACGCGGCGTTGCAGGCGATGCAACGGCAGGCGGGGCTGCCCCCGGGGGTGACCATGCAGCCCGTGAATCTCGGCGCTGCTGCGCCACAAGTTCAGGGGGCCTCCGTGGTTCCCCCAAGCCCATCCACAGTAGCGCCCCCACCGATCACCCGGCGCCGACAGTTGATTCCTGCTCCGATCATCAACCCTAGCCCCGCTGCTCCCACCAACCCCTAGGGCCTGGTGTCTGAACTGCTGCGCCGAATTCCCATGCTTCCCCGCCTTCCTCTTTTCTGTCTGCTGCTTTGCTGCAGCCTGTGGTCGCAGCTGCGCGCGCAGATCCCCCAGCAGCCTGGGGCAAAGCCGGCTTTCCCCGCCGCTCGCGCGGCTCAGTTTCCTGGCGGAGTGCAGAGGCCAGCGCCTGGGGTGCTCAATCCCGCGGGAGGGCTCAACAACCGGCCTGGGGCCATGGGCGCTGCCGGCGAGCGTCAGGCGATCAAGGTGGATGACGCCATCAGCGAGGACGGCGTGGAGTTGCAATTTCCCAACACCCCAGTGTCGGAAATTCTCTTGCTCTATGAGGACCTCACGGGTCTGAAGATCATCCGTGATGCCAATGCTGAGCAGGCCACGGTCTCCATTGAGACCACGGGCTTGTTGCCCAAGGAAAAAGCAATCATGTTCATCGAAAAGAGCTTGCTGCTCAATGGTTACGCTTTTGCTCCTGCAGGCGAGGGAATGGTCAAGTTCCTTGCGGTTGATGCCAAGAAGCCCATTACCGAAGGCGGTGCCCCGCTGGTTGAATCGGCGGATTCGCTGCCCGTGACCGACCAGGTGGTCAATTTTGTGATTCTGCTCAAGCACCTCAATGCCGAAGACGCCAAGAAAGCCATCGAGGAGGTGGTCACGCCATTGCACTCTTACGGCAAGATTGTGCCCGTGCCCAACGCCAAGGCCCTGATCATCACTGAAAACAGCAACACCATCCGTTCCATCGTCAACCTGATGGAGAAGCTGGATCGCGAGCCTGCGCAGACCATTCAGCGCTCCTTCCAGCTCACCCGCAGTGATGTTGAAGATGTCAAAAGTGCCCTCGATGAAATTTTGGGTCAGCAGGGACAGGACAAGGCGGCTCGTCGTCCCGCGATTCCGCAAAACAACCCCGCTGGGGGAAATGCGGCTCCGGCAGCACAGGCGCCGCGCCCGGTCGTCGCAGCAGCCAATGGTGGCGGTGTCTCGGCTGATGAGGGCGAACCTGCCAAGATCATCCCCATCGCCCGCCGCAACTGTCTGTTGGTGATCGGCACCTCAGAACAGGTCGAGCTGATCGGAAAGTTCATTGAGGAGCTCGATGCGCCCGCGGATTTGCGCAACTTCGTCGCCCGGCCGCTGAAGTATCTCGCGGTGAATTCGGCGATGCAGGTCATCAGCGATGCCATTAGCCGCACGGAAGGCGGCGATGCAGCGGGCGCAGGAGGAGCTCAGGGCGCCAATGGACAAAACAACAACGCCAACAACAACGCCAACAACCGCAACAACAACTCCAACCTTTTCAACAACAACGGCCTCAACAATGGGCTCAACAACGGCCTCAACAATGGGCTCGGAGGCGGCTTCGGCGGTGGTTTTGGGGGCGGCATGGGCGGAGGCGCCAGCCTGCAGCCGATTCGGGAAAACAGCGGCCCCAGCTCGATCCTTGTGGGCAAGACCCTGTTGATCTCAGACAGCGTTGCCAACACCATTTACGCCTCAGGTCCACCTGAGCACCTGCGAATCATGGAGGAGATTCTCGCCGAGTTGGACCATCGGCCCCAAGGCATCATGATCTCAGCGTTGATCGGCGATTATGGCAACAAGGGCAATCGCAGCTTCAGTCTCAATCAGGCCTTTCGTGGGCGCGCGGGGCAGGGCAACATGGGGTTCTTCGGTCAGGCTGGCTCCGGCGACGGTTTCCCCTCCACCACAACTTCAAGTTCCTCGACTGGCGGCACGGACACCACCACCACGGCCGCCACCGTCCTCGATCCCCGCAATGTCATTTCAGGGGCGACTGCGCTGGGGGCAGGCAAGGGACTGAGTTTCCTCGGTGGCATCCACTCAGGTCTGGATCTCGTGGCACAACTGCTGGAAACGGACAGCAACTTCAAGGTGTTTGCCCGGTCCACGGTCTTTACTCAAAACAACACCCCGGCCAGTCTCAGCAGTGGTCAACGCATTCCCATCGCCTCTTCCACCCAAAGCAACTTCTTTGGCGGCGGCGCCACCAACAACGGCAACTTCCTCTCCAATGTGCAATACCAGGACATTCTCCTCAGCCTCAACATTGTTCCGCTGATCAACTCCAAGGACGAGATCACCCTGCAAATTTCCCAACAAAACAGTGAAGCTGGGGAAAAGACCAAGGTCTCAGGCAATGACTACCCAGTGATCAACACCCAGGAACTCACCACCATCGTGTCCTGTCCCAACAATGGCACCATTCTCCTGGGCGGGTTGGTGCGACAGAAGGATACCCGCACCAACTCTCGTGTGCCGATCATCTCCAGCATTCCCGTGCTGGGCAAACTCTTTGGCAGTCGCTCCCGCGATGAGGAGGCGCGTGAGTTGCTGATTTTCATTCAGCCCCGGATCATGGAGGATCTCAGCGATGCGCCCCCCAGCGCCAAGGACAGCATCGGCAACAGCGCCTTTGGTGAGCAGTCTCAGCGGTTTCTGAAGACAGGTGAGGGACTGCCGCCGCCGCGTGCGCGCTCTCGCGGCATCATTGAAGGCATCAAGCGGATGTTGGCCACTGACCCCGAAGATGAGTAAGGCCAAAACCGTCCCGCTATTTCACTGGTCAAAGCTTTCCAGCCCCAAGTGGCTCGATGCTTGGCAGGAGCGATTGGGCAGCCTTGCCAATGCGGATCTGGTGATCAGCACCGTGCCTGGAAAGGCCCTTGCCCGGGTGGAGTTGTATTCACCGAATCAGGCATTGCTCAAACGCATCCAAGCGGAGTGGGGTGGAAGCCTGCGCCGTCTTGCACAACGCAATTGGGCTGCACTCAGCGACCAGTGTCTGCCGGATTTGGTCATTCGAGGAGACTTGGCCGTGATTGACGCGCGTCGCGCCCAGCAAATTCGAGAGGCAAAGAGCCGTCATCCTGGGCGCCAGGTTTTGGTGATTCCTGCGGACATGGCTTTTGGCACCGGTCACCATGCCACCACGGCCACTGTGCTTCGCATGCTCTGTGACATCGCAAGGAAGTTGGCCGGCAAGTCTTGGAAAATGGCCGATGTGGGCTGTGGCAGTGGCATTCTGGCCATTGGCGCCGTGAAGTTGGGTGCGGCCACAGCTTGGGCCTGTGATTTTGATCCCCGGGCTGTTGAGGTCAGTGCGGAGAACTTTGTGCGCAATCAGGTTGCCGCCCAGACCTCCGTGCAGTGTGTGGATGTGCTGAAGTGGCGTCCCAAGCGGCAATGGGAGGTGGTGGCAGCCAATATTTTCGTGGATGTCCTCGAGGCTTCTGCCGCCACATTGGTCGGGGCTGTGAAGCCCGGTGGGTACTTGATGGTCTCCGGGATTCTGAAGACTCACGCGGCCCCCTGTCTGAAGGCCTTTGAGCGCCTTGGCGTGGGTTGGCTGCGAGTGGTTGAAAGGGGCAAATGGGTGAGTGCTCTGGGGCAACTCAGCGGACCGCCGGCAGGCAAGCCTGCAAGACGGTCGGGATTGGCGGCGTAGAATTGCCCATCCCCATGCTCACGCTCAGCACCACAGCCTCGAGCAAACTCTGCGACGGCATCGCCAGACGCGACTTTCTGCGTGTCGGAGGGCTTGCAATGGGAGGGCTGACCCTGCCCGATTTGCTCAAGGCGGAGGCCGAAGCACGCACGGGGCGGCAGTACAAATCCATCATCATGGTCTACCTTTGCGGTGCACCACCGCACCAGGACATGTGGGACCTGAAGATGGATGCCCCGCTGGAGATTCGAGGCCCTTACAAGCCAATCTCCACCAATGTGCCGGGCATTCAGATTTCGGAGCATGCGCCGAGACTTGCCAAGATGATGGACAAGTGGACGGCCATTCGCAGCCTTTACGGCTCGCCAAATGGCGCCCATGACAGTTTCATTTGTTACACGGGCAGGCCGCCGCCTCCCAACGGTGGCGGTGCGCCCACGGGCAGGTTGTCCGATCCGCCCTCCATTGGAGCCGTGGTCTCTCATCTCAAAGGGCAGGCAGACCCTGCAGTTCCAGCCTTTGTGGGTTTGGCACCCAAGGCAGGACATCCGCCCTACGGCTCTCCCGGGCATCCCGGCTATCTGGGCAACACGCATGGCGCATTTCGGCCCAATGGAGCAGGTGTTGAGGATCTCAAGCTCAATACCAACATCTCAGTGGCCCGCCTCGATGATCGTCGCAGCCTGCTTCAAGGGTTCGATCGCTTCCGCCGCGAGCTCGATTCCAGCGGGTTGGTGGAGAGCATGGATGGCTTCAATCAGCAGGCCTTCAATGTCCTGACTTCAAGCAAGTTGCTTGCGGCGCTGGATCTTGAGCGCGAGCCTGCCGCGGTCCGCGAGCGCTACGGCAAAGGCGACCCCAAAAACTACGGGGACGGAGCTCCCTTGAATCTGGAACACTTCTTGATGGCCAGAAGGCTTGTGGAGGCTGGTGCACGGGTGGTCACGCTTAACTTTGGTCGCTGGGACTTCCATGACCGCAACTACCCTCAGTTGCTGCGCCATTTGCCCCTGTTTGATCAGGGCATGAGCGCGCTGCTTGAGGATCTGCACCAACGCGGGCTCGACCGCGATGTTGCGGTGGTGGCCTGGGGTGAGTTTGGTCGCACGCCAACCGTCAACAAGGACGGCGGTCGCGACCATTGGCCCCGAGTCGGTGGGGCAATGATTGCCGGTGGTGGCTTTCAGCATGGTCAGGTCATTGGCGCTACCGATCGTTTGGGCGGCGAACCCACGGAGCGCCCGGTGCACTTCGGCGAAGTCTTCGCCTCTCTCTATCGCTTCATGGGCATTGATCCCCACAAAACCACTGTATTCGATCTGCAGGGTCGCCCACAGTACCTGGTCGACGGCTGGGAGGCCATGCCAGAGCTGGTCTGAGTGGTTGCACGGGGCTGCGCTGTGCACACTCAGCTGCGCATTGGCCAGAGGAGTGGAGCCAGGCCAAGGATGATGGCCATGCTCAACAGGGTCAGGCCTCCGCCGACCTTGAGGAAGTCGCTGAATCGGTATTTGCCGGGCCCGTAGACCAGAATGCAGCTTGGCTCAAAGGGAGTCAGCAGAGAGATGCTGGCACTGAGCATGACAACCATGGCGAATAGCCTTGGGTTGGCCTGAAGGTCTTCGGCGGCGCGCAACGCCACAGGTAACACCACCAGAGCGGCGGCCGCGTTGGACATCGGCTGTGTCAGCAGTACGGTCAGCAGGCCAAAACCGGCCAGCACCGCCCAATCACCCCAGGGTTTGAATAGCTGCGTGATGCCTGCAGCCAGCCATTGATCGGCACCGGAATGCGACATCGCTTGGCCAAAGGCAGTCATGCCCCCGATCAGGATCAGCAGCCTCCAGTCAACACTGCCATAGGCGGCCTCCGGAGAGATGCAGCGGCTGGCGACGGCAAAAATGGCCACCAGGACAAAGGCGATGGAGGGAGCCAGCAAGCCGAAACTGCTCAGCGCAATCGCCACGGCGAAGGCGCCCAGCAACATCATGGCGCGCTTGCGGTTGGTGGGTGCCGTCTCATGCTGTCCCAACACCACCATCTCGTTGCTCTGCATCAGAGGATGCAGACGAGAGCACTGGCCTTGAATGAGCAACAGATCTCCAGCCTGCAGCGGGATGTCAGCCATGCTGTCACGCAGGTGGGATTCACCGCGCAGCAGTGCCAGGGCGGAGAGCCCATGTCTCTGCCGCAATTGTGACTGGCGCAGGCTGCTTCCCACCAGGGAACTGCGCGGAGTCAGGACCACCTCGAGGATGCTGCTACCGGCCAGATCAAAGGGCTCGGTGAGAGGGTCATGATCCTGTTGAATCTGCAGCCCCTCGATCTTCTGAACTCGCAGCAGGTTCTGCACCCGGCCGGCGACCAGCACCACATCCCCGGCCTCAAAGCGCAGGTGAGCCATGGGCTCATGCCATTCGCTGCCACGGCGGACGCTGACCACCTGGAAGTCCATGGCAGAGAAGTCGGAGTCGAAGACCTCCTGCCCGACGATGGGCGAGTGCGGCAAGAGTTTGACCTCGCAGAGGTACTGACGAATGGGCTCCGCTGCGCCGTCAGATCCCTCCTCGCGCTTGGGGAGCAGGTGCTTGCCAAGCGTGAGCATGTAGGTCAGGCCAGCGAGAAAGACGGCCAAGCCAATTGCCGAAGTTTCAAACAGGCCTACTGCCGGCATGCCGGACTTCTCCAGATAAGCGCTGACGGCGACATTGGTGCTGGTTCCAATCAGCGTGCAGGTGCCGCCGAGGATGGAGGAGAACGCCAGCGGCATGAGCAATTGAGAGGGGGGGATGTGCAACCTTCTGGAGAGACTGATCACCGGCCCAAGAAACATGGCTGTCACCGTGGTGTTATTCATCCACGCAGAGACCAGCCCCACTGTGCCCATCATGGCAGCCACCAATCCGCGGGGGTGGCGCTGGCCGCCGCGGGCCAGCACCTGACCGATCTGGTCGAGAAGGCCGGTGTCGCGCATGGCTGCCCCAATCACAAAAATGGCGCCCAGCATCACCAACACATCACTGCCAAATCCGGCAAAGGCCTGTTGTGGGGTCAGGATTCCGCCAATGACCAACAGGCACAGCAATCCCAAGGTGACCTGGTCCACTGCGAATTTCTCCGAAGCGAACAGAATCACCGCAACAAGGAGAAGACCCATGACAAGGAAGGCGTCCACGGCGGGGGACGCATCATGGGCTGAAACCTGCCTCAGGACGACTAAAAATTGGTCTTTTGCGAGGTGGCTTTTTTCTCGAATAACTTTTGCAACCGTCGGGCGCCAGTCGGGTTGAAAGAGCCAGTCACCCTTCAACACACCCCATGAAACCTCATCTGCTCCTTGTTCATTCCCTTGGTCTTGTGGCCTTGGGCAGTCTCACCCTGCAAGCCCAGGAGGGCGAGCGCAAGCCAGAGGGCGGCAAGCCTGAGATTCCCCGACTGGGAGAGTACCTCAAGCGCGCCGATGCCAATGGCGACGGCAAGATCAGCCAGGAGGAGTTTCAGGCTGCAGGCAGAAAGGAAAGCGCGGAGCGATTCGCCAAAATTGACAGCAATGGCGATGGCCAGGTTGACGAAACAGAGATGCGCCAGATGGCCGAAAAGATGCGCGACGGCATGCGTCGAGCGGGCCTCGATGGTGGCCGCCGCCCTGAAGGCCCCCGCGATGGCGGCCCGCGCCCTGAAGGCCCCCGCGATGGCGGCCCACGCCCTGAAGGCCCCCGCGATGGCGGCCCGCGCCCCGAGGCAGGCAGGCCTGGCGGGTTTAATCCCGCGGAAATGTTTGGCCGGATGGACAAGAGCGGCGATGGGTCCATTGACCGCGATGAGTTCATGGATTTCTCCCAATCCGAGGCAAAGGCTCGTTTCGAGCGTGCGGATGAGAACGGTGACGGGAAAATCAGCCAGGACGAGATGCGGCAGGCCTTCGAGCGTGCGCGACAGATGATGCGTGGCCCAGGGGAAGGCGCGGGGCGCGGTCCTGAGGGAGGTGCGATGCGCCGACCCGGCGGGGATGCTCCCGGAGGATTCCGTCGCCCGCCCGAGGGTGGAGGCCGACCCGAAGGCGGTCCAACGCGTGAGGGTGGTTTTCGTCGGCCAGCCGAGGGCGCTCCCCGTGGCGAGGGCGATCGTCCCAAGCCTGAGGGTGAGCCGAAGCGTGAGGGTTGATCTGCTCTTGAGCAGGGTGGGCCGCCATGGGCCACAGTCCACAGGAACACCGGGCCTCGGCCCGGTGTTTTTTTGTGCAGGCGAGTGGCCTTGGGATCAAGATCGGGCCATGCTGGTGTGCAAAAGCGGTTGCACTGGGCCAATCCTTCTTTATGGAACAGGCGCCCGCGCCTCTTACCCCGTGGTGTAACGGTAACACAGGAGATTTTGGATCTCTTATTCAAGGTTCGAATCCTTGCGGGGTAGCCACCTGAGCCATGACCCGCTTCCGTCCCTGCATTGATCTTCACCAAGGCAAAGTGAAGCAGATTGTCGGGTCCAGTCTGCGCGACGATGGCAGCGAGCCCAAGACCAACTTTGTCAGTGACCGTGGGGCGGCTTGGTACGCCAGGCGTTATGCCGAGGATCAACTCGCTGGCGGCCATGTCATCAAGCTGGGGCCTGGCAACGAGGAGGCAGCCAAGGAGGCGCTCGCCGGCTTTCCAGGCGGTCTTCAGATCGGCGGCGGCATTGACATTGGCAACGCGTCCTCGTGGCTCGCGCACGGTGCCAGTCATGTCATTGTCACCAGTCACCTGTTTTCGCCGCAAGGCCAATTTTTACCTCAGCGCCTCGTCGAGTTGGCCTCGGCAGTGGGGCCGCAGCATGTGGTGGTAGACTTGAGTTGCAAGGCCAGGGCAGGGGGCTGGGTGGTGGCCATGAACCGCTGGCAGACTCTGACGGATTTGCTCATCACGCCCGAGGAGTTGGAGTGGCTTGGCCGTTACTGCGCCGAGTTGCTGGTGCACGCCGTGGATGTGGAAGGCAAGTGCGAGGGCATTGACGAGTCGTTGGTGGAGTTTCTTGGCCGGCACAGCCCCGTGCCCGTGACTTACGCCGGCGGCATCGCCTCTCTGGAGGATCTGCAACGCATTGATGAGCTCAGCGCTGGGCGCGTTGACGCCACGGTGGGCAGTGCGCTGGACCTGTTTGGGGGAAACTCCGTGCGTTACGCCGATCTGGTTGCGTTCAATCGCCGAGTGGCCTGAGCAACGGGCAGCCCGGGGGTTGCAAGTCCGAGGAGACACCCCAGTGCGATGCGGAAAAGGCGGTTGCAAACAGCTCAACCGATGCCTTGCTAGAGGTCCAATCCCATGAAAACCCGCGTCACCACCCTTGTTGCAATTGTGCTGGCAACGGCCAGTCTGTTCACCACAACCCAAGCCCAAGAGGAGAAAAAACCCGTGTCCGAATCCACCGCATCCGCAACCGTCAAGATCACCATGGAAACCAGCAAGGGTAGCATCGAGTTGGAACTCGATGCGGCCAAGGCCCCCATCACTGTCGAAAACTTTGTGAAGTATGTCAAAAAGGGCCACTACGACGGCCTCATTTTCCATCGCGTGATCCCAGGCTTCATGATTCAAGGTGGCGGTTTCACCCCTGACATGAACCAAAAGGCTGTGGATGCCCCCATCTCCAACGAGTCCAAAAACGGCCTGAAAAACGCTCGTGGCACCATTGCCATGGCACGCACCAGCAACCCCAACAGCGCCACTGCGCAGTTCTTCATCAATGTGAAGGACAATGGCAACCTTGATTACCCCAGCTTCGACGGCGTTGGCTATGCCGTTTTTGGCAAGGTCACCAAGGGGCTTGAGGTTTGCGATGCCATTGTCTCGGTTCCCACCAAGCAGGTAGGGCCGCACGGCGATGTGCCCGTTGAGCCAATCCTCATCAAGAGCGCAAAGGTCGCTCCCTGATTCGAGAGCCCAATCCACGAGGCGCGCTTCTGCAAGAGGCGCGCCTTTTTTTGTCTTTGCTGCCGTCTTGGTCTTAGAGCCCCGCGCTGCGATAAAACTCAAGGGTGGCACGAAGCCCCTCGCGCCAGTCGGCGCAGGGGCTGAGGCCCAACACTTGACTGGTTTTTTGCAGACAGGCTTTGCTGTGACGAATGTCACCATTGCGTGCGGCCTCGTGCTTGGGCCGCAGTTGCTGCGAGGTCTGGGCGTTGATCTCAGTCACCAGATCCAGCAGTGTCACGCTGTTGCCACCGGCCACATTGAAGACCTCGCCGGCAACCGCGCTGATGGGCTGAGTCACTGCGGCCAGATTGGCGGCAACCACCGTGGAGACTGGCGCGAAGTCCCGCGATTGCAGACCATCACCAAAAATGGTGGGAGAGCGCCCTGCCAGCATTTCGGTGCAGAAGCGAGCGATCACGCCGCTGTAAGGCGAGTCAAAACTCTGCCTGGGGCCAAACACATTGAAGTAGCGCAGCGCCACTGTGGGCAGACCGTAGAGGCTGTGAAACAACTGGGCATAGCGTTCACTGGCGTACTTTTGCAGGCCATACGGGCTCACGGGGGCGACGGCGTCAGCCTCGGTTTTGACTTCGCTGGCGCTTTCGCCGTAGACGGCGGCAGATGAGGCGAAGACCACGCGCTTGGCCCCTGAATCTCTGGCTGCAAGAAGCAAATCCAGACTGGCCTGAAGGTTGATGCGATGGCTCAGCAAGGGATCCTGAATGGATTGAGGCACAGAAACCACTGCGGCCTGGTGAAAGACCCATTCACAGCCCGGGAGCAGCCTGCGCAGAAGGGCGGCATCACTGACACAACCCTCGACCAGCTCCAAGCCGCTACCCGCCCCCGCCCAATCGAGGTTGCCGCGGTTGCCGGAGGCGAAATTGTCCAGCACCACCACCTTGGCGCCTCGCTGACACAACTCCTGCGCCAAATGGCTGCCGATGAAGCCGGCACCGCCGGTGATCAGGGCCTTGGGTGAGGAGACAGCGGGTGAAGCCATGGGAGCCACAGTCTGCCCCAGGGCAGGGGTCAAGGCAACCGCGGCCTTGAGCGGGTGACCTTGACCGGGGCGCAGCTCCGCTGCATCATGGAAGGACCGCATGAAACGCCTCTATTCCCAAGCCCAGATCGCCACCGAGGACAGTGCCAAGCTCAGCACCGCAGATGTGCTGGTTGAGGGCGAACAGATTCTGGCGGTGGAACCATCCCTCTCTGGGGTGCAGGACTGTGAAATCATTGACTGCCGGGGCAAGGTGATGCTGCCGGCCATGTTCGACATCCATGTGCATGCGCGTGAGCCTGGTCAAACCGACAAGGAGGACATTGCCAGCTGCGCTGAGGCGGCCATCAACGGTGGCGTCACCGGCTGGGTCATGATGCCCAATACGGCGCCGGCGATTGACAATGCAGCGACGGTGAGGGCAGTGTTGGAGAGTGCCGCACGCACCCGCCTGGCGGGAAACATTTTCACCTCCGGTGCGATTACCAAGGGTAGGCAGGGGCAGGAGTTGGCGGCAATCGCCGGCATGAAGGACGCGGGTTGCGTCATGCTCACCGACGATGGATTTCCCGTGGACAACCCGCAGGTGCTGCGCCGGGCCATGGAGTACGCGCGCGACTATGACCTGCCATTGGCCAGCCACTGCGAGGTCAAGGAGCTCTCTGGCAAGGGTTGCATGCATGAGGGCAGCGTCAGTTATGCCTTGGGTCTGCCAGGCATCCCCAGCATCAGCGAGGAGATTTGCATCGCCAGGGACATTCGGCTGGCTCAGTACACCGGCGTGCACCTCAACATTCAGCATGTGACCACCGCAGAGGGCATGCGCACCATTGCCCGGGCCAAGGAGCGTGGTGTGCGGGTCAGCTGCGAGATCGCCCCGCATCACCTCATTTTTAATCATGAGCACATCGGCAACTACGACACCCATTACAAAATGAACCCGCCGCTGCGCACCGCGCAGGACAATGCGGAGTTGTTGCAGGGCCTGCGCGATGGTCTCTTTGATGTGATCGCGACGGACCACGCTCCCCATACTCCCTTCGAAAAAAACCAGGACTTTGCCAGTGCCCCCTTTGGGATCACCGGCCTGGAGACTGCGCTGCCCAGCCTGTATCATCACTTCATCTCCAAGGGAGAGTTGAATTGGGGCCACATCGTCAAGTACTACAGTGCCGCGCCCCGTCGCCTGATGAAGCTGCCGACGGTGCCCATCGTCAAGGGTGGCGTGGCTGAGTTCATCCTGTTTGACCCCTCCCGAGAAAGCCTCTTTGATCTGCAGTTCATGAAGTCGCGCAGTTGCAACACTCCCTTCCTCAATCAAAGCCTCAAGGGCCTGGTCGAGCGGGTCATCTTCCGCGGCCGCGAGTTGTTGGCACGCTGAGATCCGTCTTAGATTGGGGTCGTCTTATCGGCGCTTCTGCCAGGTCGCCACAGATTGGCCAGGGGTTGCCAGAGCTGCCCAGGCAGGTCCTGGGGAAAGTTCTTCTCCAAGACCCCAAAGTCCTCGGGCATTTTGTCCCGCGGAAGGTACAGGGTGCCAAACAGCAGATCCCAAAGCGGGAACAGACCGGCAAAGTTTTTATCAATGGCCTCTGCCTGCCTGCTGTGGTGCCAACGATGAAACACTGGCGTGGCAATGATCCAGCGAAGCGGCCCAAAATCCCAGTCTACCCGGGCATGCAGAAAGATGGCGTAAAGGGTGAAAAAGGGCGCTGTGGAGAGCGTGACCATCGGGTTGAATCCCAAGAGCAGCAGGGGCGAGGCCTGCAGCAATTTGTTGACCAGATCGTTGACGGGATGGACGCGCACCGCGCTGAGCCAGTCCAGGTGCTCGCTGCTGTGATGCACCGCATGGAAGGGCCACCATTTGCCGCGATGAAACAGTCGGTGAGTCCAATAGGCGATGAAATCGGCAAGCAGGTACACTTCGATGGCTTGCAGGGCAAGCGGTTGAGCAGCCAGCGGGCCAAAGCCCTGATAGGCGTTGTTCCTGAAGTCCGCCACGCTGGCGCAACCCAGCCACACCAGAAAGGCGACGGGCAGCATGAGCGCCAGTCGGTTCATGGGCTTGATCACCGCGATGGTGAAGAACCAGTAGGCGGCATCAGTCCAGCATCCCCTGCGCAACCAAGGGCCTCTGGCCCGGCCAAGAACCCGCTCGACGAAGGCAAACAGGAGACAGAAGAACATCAAGCCAAACAGGGCCCGGCCAAGTGCGGAGGTGATGGACATGCGCAACTCAACCCCGTTGTCGCTGAGTGGTTGCCAACGAAATCCAATCCAGGGCCAGGATCAGCTCTGAATCAACTTCACCAGCAGATAACCCAGGGCTCCAGTGGCCGGGATGGTGAGCACCCAGGCCCAAAGGATGCGCTTGACCACGGACCAGTCGATCGCACCCCAGCGTTTGGCGGCGCCGACGCCCATGATGCTGGTGGTGATGGCGTGGGTAGTGGACACCGGCATGCCGAGATGCCCGGCAACGCTGAGCACGGTGGCGGCGGTGGTCTCGGCGGCAAAACCATGCACCGGTTGCAGCTTCACCATTTTATGGCCCAGAGTTTTGATGATGCGCCAACCGCCGGCGGCCGTGCCCGCGGCCATGGTCAGGGCGCAGACCACTTTGATCCAGACTGGAATGGCGTCCTTCTTTTCACCGAGGTCCTCAATGCGCAGAAAACTCAACCACTGGGGAATGTCGTTGAGCTCTCCACTTTTGGTGCCCGCCAATAAGGCAAGAGCGATAATGCCCATGGTTTTTTGAGCATCATTCTGGCCGTGGCTGAAGCCCATGAATCCAGCGCTGAGAATTTGCAGCCGTCCAAAGATACGATTGACCCATAGAGGCCGCAGACTGTAGCAAAGGCTGTAGAGCAGGCCCATGACACACAGGCCGATCAGGAAGCCAGCGAGCGGCGAGCTGAACATCGGTAGCACCACCTTGTACAGCAGGCCGCTGCCCTCGTACCAGTGCTTGCCGGCCTCTGGCGCCTTGGACCAGATCAAGGCCCCCCAATCACCCTTGGCAGTGGCCAGTGTGGCACCGACCAACCCACCGATCATGGCATGGCTGGAGCTGGAAGGCAGACCGAACCACCAAGTCAGCAGATTCCATACGATGCCACTGCTCAATGCGCAGATGATGGTGATGGTGTTGACAAACTGGTTGTCGACCAACCCAGAGGAGATTGTCTTGGCCACTGCGGTGCCAAACAAAGCCCCGATGAGGTTGGTGACTGCGGCAAGCACAATGGCCTGCCTTGGGGTCAGCACCTTGGTGGAAACCACGGTGGCGATGGAGTTGGCAGTGTCGTGAAAGCCGTTGATGTATTCAAACACCAACGCCACCACCACCACGGTGAGAATGAGCGTCATGGTCGCGGGAAATCAGGAATTTTTCAGCACAATGTGCGTGACCACGGTGCCGGCGTCGCGGCAGCGATCCACCACCTTTTCGATCAGGTCGTAGAGGTCCTTCTGGGCAATTGCGGAGAGGGGGTCCAAGCCCGAGTCGTTGTAGATCCGGCGCAGTGCAGCCAGCAGTTGCTTGTCGGCATTGCCTTCGATCTCCTGCAGCCGCGCATTGAGGGAGTGCAGGGCCTCGGGGTTCATCTCCCCGCCCAGGTGATCAATCATCTCCACCACCACGGCGGTGGCCGCATCCATCGAGGCGACTTCGGCCGAAAAATCCAAGCCAGCAAAACGCTGTGGGCTGATCAGGAAGCGCTCGGCGATCTTTTCCGCAGTCTTGGGGATTCGGTAAAGCGCCTTGGAAAGCGCCTCGATGTCCTCCCGCTCGAGTTGAGTCACGAAGGTTCGGCACAGGGCCTCCTCAATCTGCAGGGTGATTTGCTTGTCCTGCCGCCGCGATTCAGAGAAGGCCTCCAAGCCTCCGCTGCTGGTGCCCGGATTGGAGAGCAGGCCGTGCAGGGCGGCTACCGAAGATTTGGCTTGAGCGGCACTGGCGGCCAGGAGGCTTTGGAAGGGGTCTTTGCGACCGAAGAGAGATTGGAGGCTGAACATAGGAGGAAGGGGGCTGGCAGGCCAGTGAGCTAGAAGGGATTGGAACTGTCAAGCAACGAACCGTGCGGGGGCCGAATTTGCGCTGGTCGGGAGGCCAGCCTTCGAATCGGCATAAAACCCTTAAAAACTTTAAATTGTCAGTTGCGCGGCAGGGACGGCGTGATAGGACTACCACCCCCTTTGGGCCCTCCAACATGGGGTCCCAATCCTTTTTTATCCCCTCTATGAGAGTCCGTCCCTCCGTCAAACCGCTGTGCGAATTGTGCCGCGTGATCCGCCGCGCAGGCGTGGTCCGCGTGGTGTGCAAGAACCCCCGTCACAAGCAGCGTCAGGGTTGATCCCGCCCCACTACCAATCTCGTTCCCGCACCGCACTATATGGCACGCCTACTCGGAGTCGAAATCCCCAACGAAAAGAAGATCGAATACTCCCTGCCGTACATTTACGGCATCGGTCTTCCCATGAGCCGCAAGATTCTGGCTCACACCAACATTGATCCCAATACTCGCACTGGGGAACTCACCGACGAGCAGCTTTCCCTGATCGCCCAGACTGCGCAGGCGCTGAAGATCATCATCGAGGGTGATCTTCGTCGTGAGCAGCAAATGCACATGAAGCGTTTGCTTGGCATCAACTGCTACCGCGCAACCCGCCATCGCCGCGGTCTT
The DNA here is from genome assembly GCA_030833205.1 of Prosthecobacter sp. Lineage (GTDB taxonomy): Bacteria > Verrucomicrobiota > Verrucomicrobiia > Verrucomicrobiales > Verrucomicrobiaceae > Prosthecobacter. Next base: position 7,112 of record JAURHS010000044.1, on the reverse strand, counting down.
CCAGTGCGCGGTCAGCGCACTCACACGAACGCGCGTACCCGCAAGGGGCCTCGCAAGACCGTGGGCGCCCAGAAGAACCCAGGCGCGAAGAAGGGTAAGGTCTAATTTTAGCATTCACATTCCATGGCAGAAGAAATCACTCCTCCGGCAGCCTCAGACGAGGCCCCAGCCACCCCTGCTGCTGCTCCGGCCGCAGAGGCAACCGCAACCACAGCCGCTGCTCCAGCTGGCGCCCCTGTTGCCCCTGGCGCTGATAAACAGCCAACCAGCGGTGACCGAGCCGTGTCCAACAGCGTTTGGGCTGAGATCGGCGGCGGCGATGGCGCAGAGTCCCCGAAGGTGATCAAGGCCAAGGGTTCCAAGAATGTCAGCTTTGGCATTGTCCATGTTCAGGCTACCTTCAACAACACGATGGTCTCCATCACCGACCGCGGTGGCAACCTGATCGGCTGGTCCACTTCGGGCAAGATGGGATTCCGCGGCTCCCGCAAGGGCACGGCCTATGCTGCTCAGGTGGTTGCCCAGGATGCCTGCCGTCAGGCCATGGGGCATGGACTTCGCGAGGTTGAGGTTCGTCTCCGCGGGCCTGGCTCTGGCCGCGAGTCCGCCGTCCGCGCCATTCAGGCCATGGGCGTTGAAGTCACGCTCGTCAAGGATGTCACCCCCATCCCCCACAACGGCTGCCGTCCCCCAAAGGCTCGTCGCGTCTAATTTTCTCCGTCACTCAATCGTTTTTCTATGGCAAGATACACTGGTCCCCGCGAAAAAATCGCCCGCCGTTTCGGCATCGCCCTCTTCGGCCCCTCCAAGGCGCTTGAGCTTCGCAACTTCCCACCTGGGCAGCATGGCGTTCGCAATGCTCGCCGCAAGGTCTCTGAATACGGCATCGCCCTGATTGAGAAGCAGAAGCTGCGCTTTCAATACGGCGTGCTCGAGAAGCAATTCCGTCGCTTCTTCGCCGAAGCCCAGCGCCGCAAGGGTGTGACCGGTGAGATCCTGTTGCAGATGCTTGAAATGCGCTTGGACAATGTGGTTTATCGCATGGGCTTCGCCAACACTCGCTTCGCCTCTCGCCAGTTGGTCAGCCACCGCCACATCACCGTCAACGGTCGCGTGGTCAACATCGCCAGCTTCCAAGTCAAGGCAGGTGACAAGGTCGGCGTCAAGGACAGCCCTCGCTCCCAGCAGCTGGTGGGTCGCAACCTTGAGGTCACCCTCGGCAACCCCACGCCAGACTGGATGACCGTGGATCGCGACAACATGAGCGCCACCATCCACCGCGCGCCGATTCGCGAGGAAATCAACCCCATTGCCAACGAGCAGTTGGTGGTCGAGTTGTACTCTCGTTAATTCAGCGGAGCCGTTGCTCCAACAAGAGCGTGGCAGGTCCTTAGACCGCCACGCTTTTTTGTGCCTACAGTGTTGTTGTCAGGAGTCCTGATGAGTGGGCGGGGCGCTCATTCAGCCTTCCTGGGCTCACCGTTCAGATTCGCATTGCTTCAATCTGACCGGGGTAGCGTCCACATAGCGCTGCGATCTCCTCCTGGCTCATCACCATAAACGCCGTCGAGAGAGCATCGGACAGGGCAGCGCTGGGCGCGATGGCGTAACTGCGCTGTGCATTCAAGGGCAGGGGTTTGAGCTGGCGCGGATCCATCAGATGAGCGCCTTTGACTGCAAAACCACTGCCGCTGAGTGCTTGCCTGCAAAGAAAACGCTGCTGAGCACCCTCGGCAAGGGTAACGCTCCAGCCCTCCTCGCCTGGAGGAGGATCCAAGGCCAGCAGAGTACTGTCACCTGCATTGAGAAATGCGCTCTCCAGGCCCCACTGCCCCAGCAGTACTGCTGCCTGATCCAGGGCGTAGCCCTTGCCAATTGCGCCAAGGTCAAACGCCATGCCCGTGGCAAGGACCTGGATGGAAAGCTCATCGGCATCGAGTTCAAAGCGCTGCGAGCCCACACTGGGGATCAGGCTTTTGAGCGGCTCCTGCTGGGGATCAAAAGGCAGTCCAGGCATTTCACGCCAGAGGTTCATCAGGGGCCCCACAGTCACATCGAAGGCACCACTGGTTTCTCGCCAAACCTGCTTTGCCAAGTTCAAACAATCCCAGGCACTCAGGCACAATCGCATACTCTCACCGGCCTTTAGAAGGCCCAATCTCCAGATGTCACTGGTGTGGCGAAATCGGCTGAGCTCCTCCTCAAGGCGCGCAATCTCTGAAAACACCGCTTCCGCCGCCTGTGCTGCATACTCGCCATCCTCGTGCACCAACACCAATTCGAAGGTGGTGGCCATGGCCTGGGCATGAAAATGCAGCGGCTCAAGGGTCATGGCTTGGCAGGTTGAAGGCTTGGCCCCTGTGGTGCGCGACGAATGGAGGGCTCGGACTCGGGCAGCGCAGGGGTCAGGGTGGGAAGCCCAAGAGTTGGTGGTTGAGCCAAGCGCAACCAAGTCTCCTGAGACTTCAATCGTTGGGCCTCTCCAGGTACTGGTTCCTTTCTCCAGAGGACATGAAGCAGGATGCCTGGCCGCATTCCATAGGGGCGACTCAGCTCGTACTGTGACTGCGCAGCCCCGAGCTGATCCTGCACTTGAGCCAACCATTGCTGCTCAACGAGGATCGCATCCACGGCGCGCAAGCCCATGTTGGGAACATCTGGGAAATAGCCCACCTGAGGCAGGTGCCTCCAATACCAAGGCAGGGGCCAGCCACGGTCCCGTTGAATCACCTGCGCGCTAAAGTTGGGTCTCTGCTCGATCTTGGGTTGGAGATCGCCAATGAGCTTGAGCAGGTCCGTCGAGGGATGGGCGTAGCAAAAGGGATTGCGCTCATCGGCCCGGTAGGGCCCGATGGCAAAGTCCGCCTGCTCACATTGACTGTAGACCGCACACAGGAGCGCAAACCGCAGGATCCAACGGGCCCCGGAGCTGCGCAGCGCATTCCACGCCTGCGCAGCCCCAAGGCCCGCCAAGAGGCCTAGCTCCAGCACCACGGTCAACAGGCACCATGGTGTCTTGTAGCCGATGCAGGAGAGCAGAAATAGCAGGCACAGGGAGTGCACCGCGAGGAAGCAAGAAAAGGCCTGGGCCAAGCCATCCCTCCATTTGGCCAGAAAGGCTCGACAGATGCCGAGCATCGCCAACCCGGTAATCAGCCATTCCCCCCAGGGCAGTCCGTTGCGATGCCAGGTCAGTAGGGAGAGGAAATAGAACCAGGGTTTGCGATGCTCCTCATGGGAGGCCCGGCCAAGGTATTGCCAGTAGCAGGCAACGCTGTCGAGTACCGCACCCCAGTCCGAAAAGCCTCCCGAAAAACTGAGGACCGAAGTCAGGGCAGCCGCGCCAAGAACCCAAGCCCAGGGGCGTTGGGGGCTTGAGGGCTGCCGTAGCGCGTAGGGAAGCTTGCGCCTCGCGTTTACCCATTCGGCACCGAACCGCGCCCATACCATCAGCGCCGCAGGCAGTGCAGCAAGCAGGGAGAGCACAAAGGTTTCCTTGGTGGCATGCTGCCAACCGAGGCAGAAACCCAAAAGAACAAGCCAAGAGATGGAACGACTCTTAAAGTAACGCCAAAGAAACGCTAAAGAAAGCACATGAAAGAACCCCAGCAGCGTCTCCATGATGTAGTAGCCACTGTAAAAGACGAGTAAGGGAGAGCAGGCAAGAAGAATCAGACTCATCGCCATGGCCAATGGGCCGACGAGGTCGAGCAGCAGCAGGCAGCAAAGCAGAGTCGCCAGGCTGCTGATCGCCACACCTGCGCGCAGCAGGGAATCGGTCCAGACCGAGGGCTCGCTTGCCCCGCAGAGCCATACCCACAAGCGGTTGAGTTGATGCAGGAGGGGGCCGTGATAGTCCTGGGGATCGTACAGGAAGCGCCCCTGTTGGGCGTAGTCGCTGGACTTTGCGGCAAGAATGGCTTCGTCGGCGTGCATGGGACGCAGACTGAGGTCAACCCCGAGTCGGTAATGCCAAATCAACCCCAGGGCAAGTAAGCCAAGAAAGAAGACAGAAAACCCCGAAGAATCTGGGTTGGTTTGGGGCTTTGAATGGAGGGAGCGCAAGTGGCAGGCTAAACGGAGGTTTCATCTGGGTCCGCCATGAAAACCCCTGGGAAAGCAGGATGATCCATGGAAGAACTCGCGGGAAATAACCCTTGTGATCAAGGGGTCTTCGGAGTGAATTTGTAATGTTAAATCGTTACTTTTTCGTTTTCTTAAAGTAAGCGCTTATCGCGTCCACTAGACCGGGTATGCTGTGCACGCTCGCGGTCAAGTCAGGTTCCAGTCCCTTCTCGCGGATGGCTGCTGAAGTCACCGGTCCGATGGAGGCGATCCTGCATTCGGTCGGGAGTTTCACGCCCAGGTCTTGAAAGTGCTCAAAGGTGCTCGCCGAGGTGAAGGTGATCATGTCCGCCCCTTCTTTCTTGAGTCGGGCGAGGGCCTCCAGGTTGTCCTCCCGCTCTGGCAGGGTCTGGTAGGCGATGGCCTCGTCCACAATGGCTCCCATCTTGGTCAGGCCCTTGCTGATGACTTCGCGGGTTTCTGCGGCCTTCACCCAAAGCACGGTGACATTCTCCATGTTCTGGTGTTTGCCGAATGCCTTGATCAAGCCTTCGGCCACAAATTCCTTCTCGGGCATCAGGTCCACGGCAAGGTGGCGGGCGCGAACCTTTTCGGCAGTGCCTGGCCCGATGCAGGCGATCCTTGCGCCGCCAAGGCTGCGCGAGTCGCTGTAGAGCTTGTCGAACATGGCGAAGAAGGCGTCCACGCCGTTGGGGCTGGTGAAGACGATCCAGTCGTAGGTGTGGCAGTCCTGCACAAGGGCCCCAAATGCCATCAGGTCTTTGGGAGGGGCGATGCGAATGGTGGGCAGTTCAATGACATCGGCGCCCAGTTCGCTGAGCAGACGGCTGAGTTTGCCGATCTGCTGGCGGGTGCGGGTCACGACAATGCGTCTTCCAAACAGCGGGCGCGATTCAAACCAATTCAGACGCTTGCGCTCGGTGACAACATCGCCAAGCACCGCGACTGCGGGGGCCTTGAAACCGGTCTCCTCGACCTTCTTGGCCATGGTACCCAGGGTAGCCACCAGGGTTTGCTGGCATCCGTGAGTGCCCCAGCGCACGAGGGCCATGGGCGTGTCGGCGGAAGCACCGTGCTTGAGAAATTGAGCAGTAATCTCCGCCATGCGTTCCACTCCCATCAGGAACACTTTGGTGCCCCGAGCCTGAGCCAGACTGGCGTAATCGAGGCTGGTTTCCTCCTTGCTGGGATCCTCGTGACCAGTGAAGATTGTCAATTGCGAGGCGTGATCGCGATGGGTGACGGGGATGCCCGCGTAGGCTGGTGCCGCGATGGCGCTAGTGATGCCGGGTACGATCTCGAAGCGCACCCCAGCCTGGGCCAACTCCGCTGCTTCCTCAGCGCCGCGTCCAAAGAGGACGGGGTCGCCGCCCTTGAGGCGGGTGACTTTCTTGCCCTCGCCAGTCAGCCGCACGATGAGCTCGTTGATCTTGTCCTGCGGCAGGGCGTGGTCACCCGCCTTTTTGCCGACATAAATGCGCTCGCACTCTGGCTTGGCATAGCGCAGAAACTCCGGGTTGCAGAGGTAGTCGTAGACCAACACATCGGCGGTTTCGATGCACTCCTTGGCTTTGATGGTCAGGAGGCCGGGATCGCCGGGGCCGGCGCCAACGAGGTAGCAGATGCCGGTGGAAGTGGGGTTGCGGGTGGAAGCCATGAGTGGGGCCTTCCATCCTGCCCGATCCCGAGCGGCCTGCAATGACCGATTCGATGCGAAGTGATGGCCGCTTAGCCCGCGGCCAAGCCGCGGACGGTAACCAAGAAAAAAGTGCCAGGGAACCGCAGCATGGACAGGCATGCTGCCGTTGCTTCCGTCAGGACCTGGCGGGATTCACAAGCTGGACATCCGCGGCCCCTGACGCCGATGCACTAGCCCCTCAAGGCCGCGCTGGCAAGTGCTTTGAGTGTCAGCCAATGGTTCACGAAACTTAAAGATTTTGCTTGAACGGTGGGCGGGATTCGGGCCACTTAGGCCATGATGAAGGCGATCGTTTCTTGGTTCTGGGTCGTCGCGCTGGGACTGGCGGCCCTCCCTGCACAACTCAAGGCGCAGTACCCTGCGGCTCCTGCCCCTGTTGTGGTCCAAGCCCCAGGGCCAGCTCAGGGACAGGCCTATGCACCGCCCTCGGGCCAAACTCCAGTTTATGGACCTGCAACGCAGGACCGCCGTCCCCGCCTGCACAATCCCTTCCGCGAGGTGGTCTTGATCAATCCGTTCACCGGTCAGCCATTGACCAACCCCTTCAAGAATAAGCGCCTCATGACAGGGCAGGAGATCAAGGAGAATGTGGGTGGTTTTTTCTCGCGTGTGTTTCGGCGGCCGGCAACCGCGCCTGCACCAGCGTATCAAGCGCCCGTCTATCAGGCTCCTGTGTATGCCACGCCTGGTGCGGCTTCAGTTCCGGTGTATCAGATGGCGCCACAAGGCTCCGTAGTCAGCAGTGGACAGGCGACTGCGCTTCCAGATCTCGCTGCGGACGCTCTGACTCCCAGCCCAACTCCTTCGCCACCGCCGCAAGCGCCGGTCACCGCCGCAGTCAAAAAGCCCAAGGTTACGCAGTCGCCCCCCGCATATCCTGCGCTTCCCAATCCTGCGGCCCAGTCTTCAACGCTGCCCAAGAGCGGTGTGGAGAAGACAGAGGCTGCGAGTTCAAAACCTGTGGCATCCATGGCCGACAAGCCGGTGAACGGTGGCTCTGTCGCGCCGAGCACCGCCTCCTCTGGTGGCGGCTCTGTCACGGCTCCCGCCAAGCCTCCCGGCGGGTACCCCGTGGGCACGAAAACGCCGCGCGCAGGGCGCGTCACCAGTCCTTATCCTCCATACCGAGAACTCGATGTCAGTGACCTAGCCAGCGGCGCGATGGCCTTGGACCCGATCACGCGCAAGATTTTCATCGTGCCTTAGGCTTTTCAGGAGGTGGGCTTAGCTGGACTGCTGCCCCAATTCCTGGCCTCGGGTCTCTGGCAGGAAGCGCAGGCTAAGCAGACCAAGGGCGAACAAAAGGGTCATGCTGCTGATGGCCAGT
>JAURHS010000182.1 GCA_030833205.1 Prosthecobacter sp. | reverse complement strand
TTCATAGAGGGCTCCGTCCACCCGGTAGCGAATCTTGAATTCGTGCTCGAAGGGCTCAAAATGGATGTCTGAGGCCTTCTCCTTGATGGCCTGAGTCATCACCAGATCCACAAACTTCACAATCGGCGCGCTGTTGGCCTCGACTTCAGGGCTTCCCTTGCCGGTCTGGGCAAGTCCGCCGAAGATGTCGTCAATGCTGGGAGCCTCGGTGCCGTAATGCTTGTCGATGAGGCCCTGCACCTGACTGCGTCGGGCAACCACAGGCACAATCTGCTTGCCGAGACCGAACTGCAAGTCCTCGACCAATTGGGGGTTGAGCGGGTCGGTGAAGGCGACATGCAGACCTCGCGCGTCCATCGTGACCGGGAAGGCGCCGTAAAGTCGGGCCATGCCGGCAGGAATGATCTGAATGACCGATGGCGGCGGCTCGTAGCTGGAGAGGTCGAAGTGCTCGGCTGCCAGTTCCTGGGCCACGGTGCCCCAGAACTCGTCCTCATGTTGGAAAATGCCGTAGTCCAGCAGGGTCTGCAGGATTTCCTTGCCGTTGACGACGCAATCCTGAGCGAGACTGCCGGCGATTCCGGAGTCAATCACGCCGCGGGATTCGAGCACATCAATCACATTCTGGGGTGTCATGGGGGGGATGAAAAAGAGGTTGGGGGGGCTTGCGTTGTGGTCGGGTCCGGGGCGCGGCATCAATCGGCGTCCGACATGGTCGCCTCGATGACTTCCTCGGCGGTGGTGGCACCAGCCAGCACCTTGCGAACGCCATCCTCGCGCAGGGTGCGCATGCCCAGCTCGCGGGCGCGTTTGCGCAACTGCGGTGTGGTCAGTCGTTGGTTGATCATGCTGCGGACCTCATCATCGATTTTGAAAATTTCGGCGATTACCATTCGACCGCGGTAGCCGGAATTGCGGCACTTGTTGCAGCCCTTGGGGCCCATGATGGTGGCCCCGGAGAGTTGTCCAGCCTCCAGTCCCAATTGGCGCATTTCCTTGGCCGTGAGACTGGTGGGTTGCTTGCAGTCATTGCAAAGCTTGCGCACCAGACGCTGGGCGAGAATGCCGCGCACCGCAGAGGCAATGAGGAAGGGTTTGATGCCGATGTCGGCGAGGCGGGCCACTGCGCTTGGAGCGTCGTTGGTGTGCAGGGTCGAGAAGACCAAGTGGCCGGTAAGTGACGCCTGAATGGCGATGCCCGCAGTTTCCGCATCGCGAATCTCACCGAGCATGATGATGTTGGGCGCCTGACGCAGCATGGCTCGTAGGGCTGCCGCGAATGTCATTCCCACATCCTCTTTGACCATCACCTGATTGATGCCGGGCAGCTCGTACTCCACTGGGTCCTCAACCGTGATGATCTTGCGGTCTGGGCGGTTGATGAAGTTCAAACAGGCGTAAAGCGTGGTGGTCTTGCCGGAGCCGGTGGGGCCGGTGACCAGCACGATGCCATCGGGCAGCGAGATGAGTTTCTCGAAGGTGTCCTGGTCATCACTGAAGAACCCGAGATCACTGAGACCGAGACGAAGGCTGCTTTTGTCCAGCACACGCATGACCACGCTCTCACCGTTCTGAGTGGGGATGATGGAGACGCGAAGATCGAGTTCCTTGTCGCCAAACTTCATCTGGATGCGCCCGTCCTGTGGCACGCGCTTCTCATCAATGCTCATCGTGCCCGTCATGATCTTGATGCGGGCGATGATCGAGGGCAGCAGGCGTTTGGGATGATGTTCGATGTCCACCATCACGCCGTCCATGCGGAAGCGCACCCGAATATCCTTCTCCATCGGCTCAATGTGAATGTCCGAGGAGCGGTTGCGAAACGCGTCCATGAGGGTGTTGGTCACCAATTTGATGATCGGCGCATCACCGTCATTGCCAGTATCGCTGCCGGGAATCTTGGTGCCACCAGTGCCCATGATCGCCTCGTTGCCATAGATGTTGGCCTGGACCTCGCGAATCAGGTTGGGGGTGGAACAATAAATCTCAAGGTCAGGCTGCAGCACATGCGGCAGCGCATCAAGGGTTTCAAAGTTGTAGGGATCGGCCACCGCCACCTGAAGAGCACCGCCGTTCATTCCAATCGGCACCAGCTTGTACTTCAACGCAGTCTCCAACGGCACCAAGCCCTTCAGGGCTGGGTTGGCCGCGAAGCCGTGGAGATCAATGTACTCCATTCCGCTGTTGGAGGCCACCAGTTGGGCCAATTGCTCATCGCTGACGACCCCTGTTTTGATCAGGGTTTCCAGGGGGGTTTCCTGCCCCTTCTTGTTGATCTTGACCTGCTGCAGATCCTGTGGCGTCAGGTAGCCGGCTTCGCTGAGCAATTCGATGAGGAAATCTTCGTTGGAATACATGTGCTGGGTCTGGGGGGAGAGACGGCAGGATTGAAGTGGGGGAGAACCTGCGGTTATAGAGGTGTCGTGCGCGTGCTGTCAATCCCGCTGCCGATCATTTCCCGATTCCCTCTCCATGCAGGCCTTTGAATTCTCCTCACCCACCCTTGATTTTGGCGCTGGTTGCAGTCGCAAACTCGCGTCGCTAACCTCGAACTTCGGCCACAGAGTGTTGGTGATCAGTGGCTCAGAGCCATCGAGACACTCCGCACTCCTGCAATGCCTTCTGGAGTCGGGCCAGCAAATTGACTTCCTATCGGTCAGCGACGAACCCGACCTTGATTTGGTGCGCAGCGGCAGCGCCAACGCTCGGGAACTGGAAGTGCAGTGCGTCGTGGCCATTGGCGGCGGCTCGGTGCTCGACACGGCGAAGGCCATTGCCGCCATGGCGACTCAGAGCAGTGACCTGCTCGATCACCTCGAGGTGATTGGCCAGGGGCGCCCTCTGAAGCAGGATCCCCTGCCCTGGATCGCCCTGCCCACCACCGCAGGCACTGGCAGCGAAGCCACCCGCAATGCGGTGATCACCTGCACCCAACAGCGCCTGAAAGTCAGTCTGCGCGACAGACGGATGCTGCCCCGTCTGACCCTGCTGGATCCCGAATTGGCCCTCAGTTGCCCACCCAGGGTTACAGCGAACAGCGGCATGGATGCACTCACCCAATGCCTTGAATCCCTGCTCAGCGTCCGCGCCAACGCCATGAGCAATGCCTTGGCCTCCGAGGGACTGGTCCTTTGCCTCAAGCACCTTCGCAGCGCCTTCCACAATGGCCAGGATCTCGAGGCCCGAGGCGGCATGTCCCTGGCCGCGCACTTCAGCGGGCTGGCCTTGGCCAGCGCAGGCCTTGGTGTCGTTCACGCCCTGGCCTCACCACTGGGCGGCCATCTGGCTCAGTCCCACGGCGCCCTGTGCGCCTCCATGCTGGCAGCGGGTTTTGAGCTCAACAGTCGCGCCATTGCCACCCGCGGCGATGCGGCTGCCAGACAGCGACTGCAACGCGTGGTGGACCTGCTGCTTGGGCACACTCAGGGAACAGCCGAGCAGGCTGCCATCGTCCTGAGCCAACTGCAATCCGACCTGAGGATTCCGCGCCTCAACGCGCTTGGCCTGCCACCGCGCGGCCCCCAGCGCAGTGAACTGATCGCCGCCGCCCTGCGCAGCAACAGCATGAAGAGCAACCCCGTGCCCCTGGAGCAGGAGGAGATGGAGCACTTGCTTGAGCGGGCCAATTGAAGCCTGCCCTGCCACAACGGCGTCAAATCACGCGGTCATTGCCTCCGTCCACCGGGATCTGCGCGCCGGTGACCTTGGCAAACAGGGGGCCTGCCATCGCGGCGACCATGTTGCCGATGTCCTTGGATTTGATCTCCACCTTCATCAGGTTCTTGGTCTTGTACTCCTCGACGCTCATGCCATAGCGCTTGGCGCTGCGCTCCAGGGCTTCAGGGGTCCAGAGCTTGGTGTCAAAGACCGCATCGGGATGCACAATATTGACGCGCACCTTGTCAGCGGCCAACTCCAGTGCGGCCACGCGGCAGAGCTGGGTGAGCGCGGCCTTGCTGCAGGAGTAAGCACTGGCGCCGGGGCCTGGTGCCTTGAAATTGCGGCTGCCCACCATGATGATGCTGGGCTCAAGCCCAAGCTTCACAAAGCCAATGACCTTGTTGAGCAACTTCTGATGGCTGGTGAGATTGATGGCCAGAGTGCGGTCCCAGTCGGACTGCGCCATGCTGTCGATGGGCTCGTTCTTGGGGAAGATGCCCGCGTTGCTGACCACGATGTCAATGCCGCCAAACTGTCTCACCGCCCACTCCAGGGCCTGCTGCACGGGCTCATCCTCGGTGAGATTGACCACGATGCCGTGGGCGCCGATGCCCTGCATGATGGAGGGGATGTTGGGGTCGATGTCCAGACCCACCACCTGCGCGCCCTGCTCGGCCAGGGACTCGGCGATCGCAAAGCCAATGCCCGCCGCGCAACCAGTGACCAGGGCCACCTTGCCCTGATGCACCCGCCGCGCCGGGCCGCGCTTGAGCTTGGCCTGCTCAAGCTCCCAATACTCCACCGCAAAAATCTCCGCCTCACTCAGCGGCTGCCAGCCGCCACTGGCCTCGGCCAACTGCACCGTGGCAGCCGTGTGCTGCGCAATGTCGGCAACGATGTCGGCATCGCGCACACTGTCGCCGAAACTCACCACCCCGTGCCCGGGCCAGAGAGCCACACGCGGCGCCGCATCCAGCATGGTCTCGCCCTTGGCATGGCGCTTGAAATACGCCGCGTATTGATCAGCAAAATCCTTCACTGAGGCCTCAGCATCCCTGCCCAACACCACGGGCACGCGCTTGGTGCGAATGCTGTGATCCGGGGTCAGCGGCCCGCGGGCCCCCAGGTCAGAGGCATTGGGCAATGAGGCGTACCCTGCGGCCTGCGCCGAGGCGTCCAAACGAGCAATCTGCGCTGCGCCGCGAACCCGACTCACCGCCCGACGCAAGCGGGCC
>JAURHS010000122.1 GCA_030833205.1 Prosthecobacter sp. | reverse complement strand
TGGTGGGGATGCCGGTTTTCTTGGCGATCTGCGCCTTGGTCTCATCGAGGAACTCGCGGCTCATCATGCAGCTGTCCACCACCACGAGGGCCACTTGGGTCTGGTCCTGTCTGAGCACCAGGGCGCGGGCGCTGACGCGGGTTCGCACGCGATCCATGAGTCGGCTGGTCATGCCGCCGTTGACCAGCACAGGCAACTTGCTTGGGGTGACATCCACGCGCGCTGCCCCCGCATCCAGGGCGTTGGCGATGCCCGCGCAAAGTGACAGGATCAGGACGGCAAGACGAAGACAATGGGCAGTCATGGCGCGGGGCGGTGGAGGGTGGAGAATCAAGGCTTGGCCTTGGCCAGCCAGACCACGGGGTCTTCGGTGTTGTCCTTGCCCTCTCCCTTGAGGTGCAGAGGACGGCCCTTGGCGAGGGCCAGCATGCCTGGCAGGTCATTGTACTTGGCTCCTCCGGCGGTGAAGCTGGGATGGCGCCAATCCAGCAGGGCAGAGAAACGAAAGCCGTGGGTGTGGATGGCGGCGGCGTCTATGGCCTCAGGGGCCAAGGCCCTGACTGCGGTGGCGATGGGGCCGGTTTGCTCGCCCTGGGCCAGCAGGCCAACCCAACTGGCGGCACCCATGCCCTTGACCTTGCCCTGGCGCACAAAGTTCAGCACGCTCAACACATCGTGCACACGCTTGGCGAAGAGGCTGTGGTTGTAGCCATGGGTGTAGCCGGCAAACTCGCGCGGGCTTTTGACGGTGGCCGTGCGCTCATTCAGGGGGCGCTCCTGCATCAGTAGGGTGGGCAGTCCAACGGCAATGCCCTGATCCAGCAGGGGTTTGGCCTTGGCGGCGTCAAAGCCATTCTGGCCTTGGTCCTCAAGCCAGATCACGACCCGGCCCTTCCAGGATTTTGGGTAGAGCCAAAGCATGCGGCATTCCTCGTTGTGGGTGTCGTTGCGCAGCAGGCCGGTCATCAGCAGGTGATCGCCCTTGTCTTCCTTTTGATTGAGCAGCCAACTGCCTTCGCCTGCCTCCTCGTAGCGGCGACCCAGCACGGTCTGCACCCCCGCGCGCAACACGGACTCATCGCTGTTTTGCAGGCGGCTTTGACTGTCGTGGGTGAAGTAGCTGAGCAGTTGTCGTTCGAAGTCCGGATCGGCGGCCTTGGGGGCGGGGTGATCCTTGTCCCAGACGCTGAGTTGCTCTCGGCTCAGTGGCACATGGTCGCGCTCGATGACCGGGTTCTTCTGTCCCAGCTTGAAATGGGTGTTGAGGAAGCTGTAGAAGGCGCTGCGGGTCACGGCGTTGTAGTTGTGCAGAAAGTGCTCGCCACGCAGCAGCATGACCTTGTCCTTGGCTCCGTGGAGAGCGTACAGGGACTGCAGTTCCGGAAAGCCCTTGGTGGCCATCTCGCGGGTCCAGTCATTGGCGCTGTTCATGCCCTGGGGCTTGGGTGCAAAGAGGGCGGCGAACTCCACATTGCCAGTGCCGATGCGCAGCAGGCTGGCGTTTTCGCAGGTGCATCCGCCTTGCATTGAAGTGCTGACCATCACGCAGGGGAAGGAAAGGGCGATGCGATCATCAATGGCCGCCAGCAGCATGGTCTGGGTGCCGCCGCCGCTGGCGCCGGTAATGGCGATGCGCTTGGGGTCCACCTCAGGCAGGCTCAACACAAAATCGAGGCCGCGGATGGCGTTCCAGGTTTGCAGTCCCATGATGGATTGCAGGTGGGCCTCGGCTTGGGGGCTGTAGAGGCCCCAGTTCTCGAGGGTGTTCATTTCCGGGCGCTGCGTGGCGAAGCGGTGCACGACTTCGCGTGGGATTTGAATGCTGTCGCTGTCGCTGAGCATGTCCCACTGCCAGACGGCGCAGCCCATGCGCGCGAGTTGAACGCAAAGCGATTGGAAGATGCTGCGCCCGCCCTGCTCGAAGCGCTCGGCGCCAATGGCGATCTCTGCGCGGACCTTGTCCTCATCATTGAGGCTGAGGCGGGCGTCCTGCCAGTGGCCATGCGCGAAGAGCACGCAGGGGATTTTGCCCTTCACGGACTTGGGCATCCACAGATTGCCGGTGACAAAAAAGCCGGGCGCACTTTGAAAATACACTTTCTCCACCGCGTAGCCGTCGCCCTCAATGCGGCCGTGGCGCACGACCTTCAGGTCGGTCTTTGTGGGCATGGGCCAAAGGCCCTGAGAGACGAGGATGCGTTGACGGACCTCCTCACGGCGTTGATCCCACTGCGAGAGGCTGTTTGGCGGGTTGAAGGGAAAGTAACCATCGAGGTCCTTCAGAGGGCCCAGGCGGTTGTCGGCGGCAAGCAGGGAACCCGTCAGGGCGGCGAGAAGCAGGCTGGTTCGGATCATCCTAGGGTAACGCTCTGAGCATGGCCGCCTTTGCAGAAGGGGGTGCAGTGCCCCCGCGGGGTTGGGATTTGCCACAATTGCGAGTTGAGTTTGGCTCCCGCCCTTGTAAGTCCTGCGACATCATGAGTCTGCTTTCCGCTCCCCTGGTTGTTTCCCGCATCGAAGACCTCTGCCGCGCCTTGGCGGAGGATGCCTCCCTCAGCAGCGCCCGTCAGGCCGCGGAGTCCTTCCTTGCCGATGACCATGCTGTGGGTCTTTACCGTGACATGGTGGGCCTGGGCCGCCAGTTGCAGCAACGGCGGCAGGCTGGGGCCTTGGTGGAGGAGTCTGAACTCAATGAATTGCGCAAGCTTCAGGAGCAGGCACAGGCGCACCCTGGCATCAACGGTTTCCTGGCGGCGCAGCAATCCATGCAAGAAGCCATTGATGTGGTGCATGCCTTTGTGGCCAAGACCCTGCAGGGCGGCAAGGTGCCCACGGCCGAGGAGATCGCGGCTGAGACGCAGGGCGGCGGTTGTTGTGGTGGCGGCGGCTGCGGCAGTGGCGGCTGCGGAGACGGCGGCTGCGGCGATGGGGGTTGTGGAGACGGCGGCTGCGGTGACTCCGAGTGCTGCAGCCATTGAGCCCTGCGGGACGCGGGTCCGCGTTTAGCTGCGCGGTTGCAAGTGCCCCTCCTTGAGGAGGAGGGTGCGGTCGGCCATTGCGGTGAGGTTCAGGTCGTGAGTCACCACGACCATGGCGGCTTGGTGGTCGCGCACCAGTTCCATGAGCACCTGCATGACCCCGGCGCCCGTCTGGGCGTCGAGATTGCCAGTGGGCTCGTCGGCGAAGATCATCTGCGGTTGGTTGATGAGCGCGCGCGCAATGGCGACGCGCTGCTGCTCGCCTCCGCTGAGTTCACTGGGCAGATGGTTGAGGCGCTCGCCAAGGCCGACGCGTTCGAGCAACTCGATGGCGCGGCTGCGACTGTTTTTTCCGCCAATGCGAGCTGGTAGGCAGACATTTTCCAGAGCGGTGAGCTCGGGCAGCAGAAAGAACTGCTGGAACACAAAGCCCATGCGCTCGTTGCGCAGGCGGGCGCGCTTGGCGCCGCTGCCGTTGTAGAGGGATTGGCCTTCGAGGCTGACCTCGCCCTGATCCGGGCGCTCCAAGCCGCCGAGGACATAAAGCAGGCTGGTCTTGCCTGCGCCGGATTGGCCACAAAGAAAGACCTTCTCTCCGGCCTGCACCTCCAAGTCCACGCCGCGTAGCACGGGTAGGTCGTGGCCGCTGAGGTGGTAGGTTCGGTGCAGGTTGCGGGCTTGTAACATGGCAGGTGGCGTGTTGAGCGGGCAGGCCGTTCAGTGCTGACTCTGGGCCTTCAGGGCGTCCATTCCAAGGGCCATGGCCCCGAGGAGTCCTGAGTGTTCACCCAAACCGGGTTCAGAGAGGAAGGTCTCCAGTTGGTCTTGTAATTCCGGGATTTGCAGGTAACCGTTAAGATTGGTTTGAAGGAATTGGCGGGTTTGAGCCAGCAGTCCATCCGTGTGCATCACGCCGCCGCCCAAGATGATTTTCCTCGGGCTGAGGGTCAGACAAAGATTGGCGCAGGCATAGGCCAGGGTGCGGGCGACTCCGGTCCAGGCGGGATGGTCCGGTGGCAGCTCGGGGGCAGGTTTGCCCCAGCGTTTTTCGATCGCGGTTCCGCTGGCGTAGCCCTCCACGCACTGCTTGTGGAAGGGGCACTGACCGCCGGGGTTTGGGGCTGCGTCCTCTGGAGGCGGAACCATCAGGTGGCCGATTTCCGGGTGCAGGGCACCGTGCAAGAGGCTTCCGTGGGCGAGCACGCCGCCGCCAATGCCCGTGCCCACGGTGATGTACACTGTAGGATCGAGGCCGATGGCTGCGCCCCAGCGGGATTCGGCAAGGGCTGCGGCGTTGACATCCGTGTCGATGGCCATCGGCACCGCAAAGGCAGCCCGCAGATGACGCAGCAGTGGGGTGTGCTGCCAGCCAGGCTTGGGGGTGGTGCTGATGTTGCCGTAGCCTGGGCTCAGTGAGTTGAGGTCCAGCGGGCCAAAGCTGGCAATGCCCATGGCCTGCATCGCGCCATGGCGCTGCTGGGCCTGTCTAAACCAGTGGACGCAGGCCTCAAGGGTGGAGTCGGGAGCGCCGGTGGACAGGCGGGTGCGCTCGAGGACCTCAGTGGGTCCCCGGGCCAGTGCCAGCACGAACTTGGTGCCGCCAGCCTCGATGGCGCCAATCAGCGGTGCTGGAACGGAGGGGCTCATGAGGCGATCGCGGCCGAGTGCGGCATGCCCAGATGGCGGTAGATCTCGCGTGTGGCCTGCGACTTGTTGAGGGTGTAGAAGTGAATGCCGTCAACGCCTTCGCGCAACAGTTCCTGGCACTGTTCCCCGGCGTACTGAACGCCCGCCGCAGCCAGTGCTGCCTCGTCCTGGCCCGCGGCCTGCAGGCGGCGCAGAAGCTTTGCGGGGTAGTGGGTGCCTGCGGCCAATTCGGCCATGCGCTGGATGCCGCTGAGGCTGGTGATGGGCATGATGCCAGCGATGATGGGTTGCTCAATCCCTGCCAAGCGGCAGCGATCGCGGAAGTCGAGAAAATCGTGGTTGTCGAAAAACAACTGCGTGCAGATGTAATCCGCCCCGGCATCGCACTTGGCCTTGAGATGATCCATCTCCAAGAGCCGATTGGGTGTCGCCGGGTGGCCCTCAGGGAAACCTGCAACGCCGATGCCAAAGCCGCGCGGATCGCTGTGGCCCTTGAACTGGCGGATGAAGCGCACCAGGTCCGCGGCATGGCGGAAGGCATCGAGGCTGCGGTCGTGGTTGTGGCGGTCACGCGGCGGGTCCCCGCCCAGAGCGAGGATGTTGCCCACGCCGGCCTCGGCGTAGCGCTGAAGGATGGACTCGATGTCCTGTTGGTGATGGCAGACGCAGGTCAGGTGCGGGATGGGTTCGAGTGGGGTCTGCTGTTTGAGGCGAACCACCAGATCGTGGGTGAGGTCACGGGTGCTGCCCCCAGCGCCGTAGGTGACGCTGACAAAGGCAGGGTTGAGAGCCTGCAGATCGGCGATGGTGGTGAAGAGCGACTCAAAGGCCTCGGCCGTCTTCGGCGGGAAGAACTCGAAGGAAAAGGTCGGTTTGCGTCTGAGGATATCGGCGATGTGCATGGGACGGGCGCGGCCCATGCATAGCGGTTGGGCGGGGCAAGTGCAACCCTTGGTAATGCCAAGCCGGGGTCTTGGCCCCAAGGTGGGCTTGCGCGAGTGCCCGCCATGGCTCAAGGTGCGGGCCTGATGTTCCTGGAGCGCAAGGTTGCCATCCTCGGGCCAGGGCTGCTTGGCGGCTCGTTGGCCTTGGCCCTGCGCGCCCGAGTGCCGCAGTTGCCACTGTGCCTTTGGGCCAGGCGGCAGTCGGCGGCGGCTGAAGTCCAGGCGCGAGGGCTGGGCGATTGTTTTGAGGCGGAGTTGGGCGCGGCCATCGCCGGCGCCTCAATGATTGTGCTCTGCACGCCCATCGGCAGCATGGCTTCCTTGGTCCGGCAGATGGTGGAGGTTGGGCTGGAGGGCGATGCGCTGGTGACCGATGTGGGCAGCGTGAAGCGGCCAGTGGTTGAGGAGTTGCAGGGTCTGATTGGCGGTAGGTTCGTGGGCTCTCATCCCATGGCGGGCAGCGAGCGGACCGGGATGGCTGCTGCACGCGCCGACTTGTTTGAAAAGGCGGCCTGCATTCTCACGCCAACCCAGCTCAATGCGGCTGCCGATGTGCAGCGGGTGGGCGCGTTTTGGGAGTTTCTTGGCGCGCGCCTGCATGAACTGACACCGCAGGCCCATGACGAGGCCGTGGCCAGGATTTCTCATTTGCCGCACCTCATGGCGGTGCTCACCACGCTGGCGGCTCTTGAGGGCGATGAGGCGGTGTTGCGCTTTTCCGCAGGGGGATTTCGCGACACCACCCGCGTGGCGGCCGGCGATCCCACACTGTGGCGCGGCATCCTCGAGGGCAATCGTGCAGCGGTGCTGGCCCGTCTCGACGCGGTCGAGTTGGCCCTGGGGCAGTTCCGGCAGGCCTTGCAGCAGGGCAACACCGACTTGCTCGAGCAACGCTTGGCTCGGGCGCAGGAGCTGAGGCAACGGCTGCAGGCTCCGTGAAAAACGCAGGCTTGCTTTGATGGGGCTTTGATGGAAGCTGCGGCCCTTCCGCCATGGCCGAGTTGCTTGTCCAAAAACTGCAGTCCTTTCCCCGCAGCATCCGCGTGCCGGGTGATAAAAGCATCAGCCATCGCAGCGCGATGTTTGCCGCCTTGGCGCAGGGCGTAAGTCGGGTGGATGGGTTTTTGCCCAGCGAGGATTGCCTCAGCACGCTGTATGCGATGCGGGCCATGGGCGCCGAGGTGCGTGAGATCAGCCGCAGTCAGGAGCAGGGCATGAGCGTGGAGATTGGCGGTTGTGGTCTGCGCCTTAGGCCGCCGGCCGGGGTGCTGGATTGCGGCAATTCCGGCACCACGATCCGCTTGCTTTCCGGCATCATCGCCGGGCAGGGTTTTGAGGCGCAGATGATTGGGGACGCCTCGCTCTCCAAGCGTCCGATGAAGCGCATCGCCGATCCGCTGCGCCTGATGGGCGCCAGCGTTGAGGGCCAGGGGGAGAAGATTTGCCCGCCCATCACCGTGCGCGGTGGTCAGCTCCATCCCATTCGCTACGAGCTGCCGATGGCCAGTGCGCAGGTCAAGAGCGCGATTCTGCTTGCGGGACTGTTCGCTCCTGGGGTCACGACGGTGGTTGAGCCGGTGGCCACGCGCAATCACACCGAGCGCATCATGAGTCACTTCGGGATTGAGTGGTGGCGCGAGGGCCCTGAGATTTCCGTGCGCGGCTTGGAAGGCAGGCCCTTTGCAGCCCGCGATTTGGTTGTGCCCGGCGATATCTCCAGTGCCGCGTTTTGGATGGTGTTGGCCGCAGCCAATCCTGGTCGGGAGTTGCTGCTTGAAAATGTGGGGCTCAATGAGACGCGCAACGGCATCATCGCGGTGCTCAAACGCATGGGCGCTGAGATCATCACCCAGGTGCAAAGCGCCGATGGTGAACCCCGTGGTGATGTGCTGGTTCGCGGTGGGGCCCTGCGTGGTACCCGCATCGGTGGCGCGGAGATCCCCAATGTGATTGACGAGTTGCCGGTGATTGCGGTGGCCGCTGCCCTGGCTCAGGGCACCACGCGCATCGAGAACGCGCAGGAGTTGCGGGTGAAGGAAACCGACCGCATTGCCGTGGTGGCCGATTCGCTTCGTGCCATGGGGGCAACGGTGCGCGAATTCGAAGATGGCATGGAGATTGATGGCGGCGGCCCCCTGCATGGGGCGGAGATTGCCACCCACCACGATCACCGCATTGCAATGGCCTTCAGCATCGCCGGATTGATGGCCTCGGGACAGACGCGGATTCTGGGCAGCGATTGCATTGCCACCAGCTACCCTGGCTTTGAGGGGCATTTGGCCTCCTTTTGTGCCGCACCCTGATTGTGGCAGTGAGCCCTCGTCCTTCAGATGTTGCCGCATGAGTGCAGGACCCTTCGAGCAGGACATTGGGGCTGAGGGCGCGCCCGCGCATTCCCTGTGGATTCTGGCCATGGACCTGTCCTGTGCGCATGGCCATCTGGCGCTTTGCGAGGGGAAGCGGTTGGTGGGTCAGGAGGCCTTCAGTGGCGATCGCTCGCATCACGGGGCTCTGTTTGCTCCCTTGCAGCGGTTGCTTGGCCTCATTCCCTCCGAAGCGAGGGTGCAGTTGGTGGTCGGCATCGGACCTGGATCCTACACCGGCGTGCGTATCGCCATCGCGGCGGCGCAGGGGCTTGGGCTGGCGCGTGGCTGGCCGCTGCTTGGTTTGCCCAGCATTGCCAGTGCAGGGCATGATCGGTATGGTGTCGTGGGCGACGCCCGCCGCGGGCAGGCCTATCTGGCGCAGGTTTCAGACGGTCATTTGTTGGGGCAACCCTTGCTGCTGGAGCCGCAGGTTGCGGCCTCCATGATGACGGCCGCGCAGCCATGGCTGAGCTTTGACGCGCAGGTGCCCTTTGGGCTGGCGGGGGTTGAATTGGCAAGGCCTGACGCGCAGAGACTGGCCAAGATCGTCGCCTCCATGAGCGCCTCGGAGCGTGGGGTACTCAATGCCGGCCCACTTCAGCCTTACTACCTCCAGGAGGCCTTCATCACGCAGGCAAAGGGCAGGGGCAAGACGCTCCAGGGTTGACGCGGGGGGCATAGGCAGTTAGTGCCTTGATCCTGTACTTTTCTCGAAGGAATGCCGTCCCCACCCGATACCCGTATCCTGATTGTCGATGCCGACACGGATTTTTTGCAGTGGGCCGCTCAGCACCTGAAGGCGCCAGGAGTGGAGATCGTTACGGCCATCAAGGCCGATGAGGCCTTGGCATATTATCAGAAGCAGCCGGCGGATCTGGTGCTGGCTGAGGTGCGTCTGCCGCAGGTCAGTGGCGTTGAGTTGCTCAAGCGGTTGCGCATGTCCGATCCCAACAGCACCGTGATTTTGTTCAGCGCGCTGGCCAGCAATAGCAATGTGATCGAGGCCATGCGCCTCGGTGCCTACGATGTGCTGGGCAAGGAGAAGCTGCCCTATGAGTTGCGCAGTGTGGTTGAAGGGGCGCTCAGCGCCCAGGAGTCGCGGCGGGTGACCCGCGAGGTGGGTAGCGGGGTGCAGCCCGAGTCTCTGCAGGAGACCATCATCGGCCGCTCGGCGGCGATGCAGGAGGTCTTCAAGATGATTGGCCGCGTTTCGCGCAGCGATGCTCCGGTGATGATCACTGGCGAGAGCGGCAGTGGCAAGGAGTTGGTCGCGCGTGCCGTGCACAAGTTCAGCCCCCGCGCGCAGCGGGAGTTTGTGGGCATCAACATCACCTCGATCCCCGACAATCTCATGGAGAGCGAGCTCTTCGGTCATGAGAAGGGCAGTTTCACCGGTGCGGTGGCCCAGCGCGTCGGGCGCTTTGAGCAGTGCGATGGAGGCACCTTGTTTTTGGATGAGATTGGAGACATGCCTCTGGCGGTGCAAAGCAAGTTGCTGCGCGTGTTGCAGGAGGGCGAGTATTGCCGCGTGGGCAGCAATCAAACCAACAAGTGCGATGTTCGCATTTTGGCCGCGACGCACAAGGATCTGGAGTCTGAGGTGGAGCGCGGCCGATTCCGCGAGGATCTGTTTTATCGCCTCAATGTGGTGCGCATTCACATCCCGCCGCTGCGCGAGCGGCGTGATGATGTGAGGTTGTTGGCCGAGTTTTTCTTGCAGCGCCAGTCCGCGCGGCGTCGCGGGCCGGTGATGCGTCTTAGCAGCGATGCGCTTGCCCTGTTGGAGGCCTACGACTGGCCAGGCAATGTGCGCGAGCTTGAGAACACCATTCAGCGCGCCTGCGCCCTCTGCAATTGCGATGTGCTGCTTCCCTCAGACATCCCGGTGGGCAGTGTGAAGGGGACGCGTTTTCAGAGCAGCGTGGGTACGGTGAGCCGAATGCAGGATGCCCTGTCGAGTCTGATCAGCATCGCTCAGGGACAACCAGATTTGGAGTTGTTGCCCTGGGTCAGGCGCGAGCTTTGCCGTCTGAGCTTGCGCCATTTTGAGGACGACGCCATCAAGGCCGCACAGCTGCTTGGCGTCAGCGTGGGTGAGGTCGAGGAGATCGCCCGCTCGGCGGACCTTGCCGAGGCCTTGGACGAGGGCGCGATGCAGGCGGCTTCTGCCAAACCTGCAAAGCGAGCCTCCCGCAAGGCATCAGGGGCGTAATTCTTCTTTTCAGAAGCGCCCATGGAAGTTCTCGCCATCTACATCAGTCCGGCCCACAACTTTTACGGCCACCATGGAAAGCCTCCTGGCGAAGAGCCCATGCAGGCCATGGAGCAGGTGCAGTGCGTGGCAGGCAAGGGGATCGAGGGCGACCGTTTTTTTGCCTACAAGGAGGACTACAAGGGGCAGATCACCTTCTTCGCCCAGGAGGTTCATGAGGAGATGATGTTGCGCTTTGGGCGCCCCGATTTGGCGGCCTCGGTCTATCGCCGCAATGTGATCACTCGTGGTCTGGATCTTGGCAGTCTGATCGGTCGGCGCTTCAGCATCGGAGATCTTGAGTTTGAGGGCACGCAGGAATGCGCCCCGTGTTATTGGATGGATCACGCCGTCGGACCAGGCGCCGAGGAAGCGCTCAAGGGCCGCGGGGGGCTACGGGCAAGGATCCTGCGCGGTGGCCTCCTATGCCGCGGTTTGCATGAGCTTCAGTGACCTCTCGTCGAGCGGGGAGTAACCCTGCGGGGCGTGCATTCTTGGCGGTGAAAAGCCTGCGGCCTTTGCAAGTGGGGTTGCGCCTGCGCAGGTTTTCCGTTGAAGTGGGCCCATGCCTCTGGTGGCCAACCCCTTCTACGCGTCCTTTGATGTCGAAACGCGTCAGCCGCGAAAGACGGCCGCTGGCGAGTTCCGCACCGTGTTTCAGATCGACCGCGATCGGATCATTCACAGCGGGGCCTTTCGGCGCC
>JAURHS010000196.1 GCA_030833205.1 Prosthecobacter sp. | reverse complement strand
GGGCGTGTAGTACAGCGCCTTGACACCGCCACTCGTGTAGTAAGTCGGGCGGCTTTGGGCCTGAGCAGCGCCGCTTGCGCACGCAACAGCTGCGAGCAAACAGGCCACTATCCTGATTGGGTTCATTGTCTTGTCTCCTGAACGGTGTGAACCTGGTCAAAAAGTCGTTGAGATCCAAGGCCTGGCTCGAGAATTACTGACCGCTGAGCGAACATGTTTGAACTGGCTGCAAACACTCAGTGCGGTTGCGTCCAAGACGGCTCAATATGTCAAAGCGGTGGAGGGTACTGTCGCGAGCATTCTGGACACCAGAAAAACGATACCTGGATTGCGGACGGCACAAAAATATGCCGTGCGATGTGGAGGCGGAATGAACCACCGCATGGGGCTTTTCGATGCGATCTTGATAAAAGAGAATCACATCGCTGCGGCTGGAGGGCTGACTGCTGCGTTCAATGCTGCGCTCAAGGTCGAGTCTCTTGTCTCGTTCATTCAGGTAGAAGTCGAAACCCTTCGGCAACTGGAGGAGGCCCTCGACGCTGGCGTAAAGATGGTGTTGCTGGACAACATGTCTCTCGAAGACATCAGAGCCTCAGTGAAGTTGGCCAAAGGGCGATGCAGTCTGGAGATATCTGGTGGAGTCGCCTTTGAAAACCTTCGGACGTATGCCGAAACGGGTGTGGACCGAATCTCTGTCGGAGCGCTGATCAAGGATGTCAAAGCCGTGGATTTTTCCATGCGTTTCCAAGACAAACCCGTTGAGCAATAGTGAGCCCAGGTTTTCAAAAGTCGGGAATTGTCCTTGGATAACGTTGAAGTCCGCTTGAGAACCTGACCGTCCAAGTACCAGGGGACAGTTCATTCCCGGAGATGGCATGGTCCGCCCACCTACCGTGTTGCTGCTGAAGTGAGGCACCCCTCCTGAGTCAGGTGGGGCCTCGCAGAAACGGCATCAGAGTGCCAAAGTGGAGGTTCTTGCAACCACCTAAGCCTGGAGGCCCCGCCATGCAATCTACAGCAAACCTGCCCGTCATTGGTCTGGATTTGGCCAAGACAGTGTTTCAGTTGCACATCGTCGATATCGAATCGGGTGAGATCCAACGCCGCCAAATCAAGCGCGCCAAGCTCGCCGAGTTCTTTGCAAAGTGTCAACGCAGTCTGGTTGCAATGGAGGCCTGTGGCACGTCCCATCACTGGGCACGGGTGATTCGATCCCTTGGGCATGAAGTCAAGATGCTGCCTGCCCAACATGTCAAAGCGTTTTTGTTGCGCGACAAGACTGATGCCATGGACGCTCAGGCGATCTGGGTGGCCGCGCAGCAGCCGCACATCAAACCCGTGCCGGTCAAAACAGAACGACAGCAAACCTGTATGGCCCTGCACGGCATGCGCCGCCAACTCATGAAGATGCGCATCATGCAAACCAATGCCCTGCGTGGCATCCTGGCCGAATTCGGCATCGCGTTGCCGGTAGGGTACAAACAGTTGCTCAAGACCGTTCAAGTCGAGCTGGCCAAAGCACAGCAGGCTGATCAGCTGAGTGCAGATCTGGTGGTCAGCGTGCAGGAGCAACTCAAACGCATTGACTCCCTGCAAGACGACATCGACCTGCTCGGCCAGCGCTTGCGCATCATGATCAGACAAGACCGACAGATGCAGGCAATTGAGCAGATCCCTGGCGTTGGGGATTTGACGGCATCGGCGTTGGTGGCGGCCGTCGGTGACTTCACGACGTTCAAATCCGGTCGGCAGTTTGCATCGTGGGTTGGACTGGTGCCAAGGCAGGTGGGCACAGGGGGCAAGACGCAGCAGTTGGGCATCTCCAAACGGGGCGACACCTACCTGCGCACCCTGCTGATTGCGGGGGCCAGAGCTGTCGTTACCAGGACAGAGAAATCATGTTGGATCACCCAACTGCTTGAGCGACGTCACTTCAACGTGGTGGTGGTGGCACTGGCCAACAAGATGGCGCGCACAGCTTGGGCGATCCTTGCCAAAGGCGTAGCCTTTGACAAGGTCAAATGGAATCCGCTGGAAACAGTAAGCGCGCGCTGAACACCACCGACCGTTGAGCAACATCCCAAAGCCAATCTGCTCACACCGTTTTGAAGGAGAGCCTGCAAGAAGCACAGTGATGGAATGAGGGTCAACCCAGGTTGGAAACATCCCGATGAACCGCCCGTACCGTGAGTACAGCCCGGAGATAGGAGCTCTGACCGCGAATAGCCATCATGGGCAGCGACACGATCGCATACACAGCCCGAATGTAAGGCAGCAAACCTTTCAAACCTTCACGATGCCGAATCTTGCTTTCCTTGGGCGGACCATGTAAGCGGTTCATTGTCGGCCGCGACTGAGTGATTGCTCTGACCGAAGTACTGACGTCAAGCATCAAGTACAAGGCAGCCCGAGCGGCAGGAAGAGACGCAGATCATCATGGATTTGTTGGCTGCGCGCTCCTGCTTGGACAGCAGTTGGTCGCGGTGATCGATATCGCCCGAGATGACCTTGGTCTCGCAGGCGCCACACACGCCCTCGCGGCAGCTGTGGTCGGGGCTGAGGCCCGCCTCAATGAGTGCGTCGAGCAGGGTCACACCGGGCGGCACCTGGACCGTTCGGCCGCTTCTGCGCAGTTCCACGGTGTAGCCGCTGGCGGGAATCGCGGGTGCGGTCGTCGGGGTGGCGGCAAAGCGTTCCAGGTGTACGTTCTGCTGGCCCAAGCGCTCGCAGGCGCGTTCATAGGCATCGAGCATGGGGCCGGGGCCGCAGCAATAGAAGTGGGTGCCCGGCGGATGGTCGGCGAGCAGGCGTTCGAGGTCAGGTGGGCCACCTTGCTCGTCGTCGAAATGACATCTCAGAGAAAGTCGGAAGTCGTGAGTCTCAACCAGCGCTTCACCCTCGGCCAGGAAGGCCGCCTCAGAGCGGCTTCGCGCGCAATAGACGAGCTGCGCCTCGCGCCCGAGCGCTGCGAGGCGCCGCAGCATGGCGTAGACCGGTGTGATGCCAATGCCCCCGGCCAGCAGCACGCTGCGTGGCGCGGCCTCGTCCAGCCGGAAGTGGTTGCGCGGCGCACCGATGGCGATGGTCTGGCCCACGCGAAGCTGCTCGTGTACGAAGCGTGAGCCGCCTCGGCTGTGGCGGTCGTTGAGCACCGCCACAGCATAGCGATGGGTCTCGCCCGGATTGACCAGGGAGTAGCTGCGCACCAGGCCGTTGCCCAAGTGCAGGTCGATGTGCGCGCCGGCCTCGACGGCGGGGAACGCGGCGGCAGGCGGCACCGGGCGCAGTTCGACACCGACGATACCCGGGGCTTCGTGGCGCATCTGGAAGACGAGCGCCTGCAGAGTTTTTGTGACCATGGCTTACATGATGTGCAGGCCGCCATCGACCATCAGCGTGGTGCCGGTGATGAATGAGGCCTCGCCGGATGCGAGCCAGAGGATGGGCCAGGCGATCTCGGCGGGGTCGGCCCAGCGGCCAACCAGCGAGGTGTCCTTGCGTTCGTTCTTGAGCTGTTCGACGCTCTTGCCAGCATGGTTCGCGCGGCCGAGGTGGAAGTCGGTCAGCGTCGAGCCCGGGCAGACGGCATTGGCGCGGACACCGTGCGGTGCCTCCTCGAAGGCCAGCGTGCGCGTATAGGCCAACTGCGCAGCCTTCGTTGCATCGTACAGCGCCATGCCCTTGCGGCCGGTGACCGCGTAGCATGAGGACACGTTGACGATGCTGCCG
>JAURHS010000086.1 GCA_030833205.1 Prosthecobacter sp. | reverse complement strand
AGTCCCCGTAGTTCAATGGATAGAACGAGGGTTTCCTAAACTCTAAATACAGGTTCGATTCCTGTCGGGGATACCAGAGGCAATGATGAGGCCTTGGCCTGCGGAGGCCTGCCTTGGGTTGAGCCGTTGTGCCCCGTCAGCGGCGCTCCCGCTGATCCTCAACGCGCGAGCCTACAGCGCCTTGACATGGATGCTGTGGATGTGGATGGGCGGGCCGTTCTTGGTCTCGCCGCCGATGCTGACATGGTTGGGGCGGAGGTTTTTCCAGTAGTCCAGTTCTGGGGCGCCGTGGTCGGGGACTTCCATGAGGGTCTGGCCATCGAGTTTGAGCTCGTAGTGGTCGCCGTTGCGGACTGTGATTTGGATGTGATGGCGCGGGCCTTGTCGGGGGTGTTCACTGGCGCCGGGCGGGCGCATTTGCTCGGGGGTCAGAGGATATTCCCTGCGGCCGGTGTTGGGGTAAATGATGAGGCGGTCGTGGTGCATCTGCACGCTGCTGAAGCCCTTGGCGGTGGGGAACAGGATCTTGAGATAGGCCATGCTGTTTTGCGGGAGGTGGTAGGCCAATTCCACTTCGTAGTTGGCGCGGACTTCCACCGGGACGGCGAAGGCGGGAAACTCGCCGTTGCTGCTGTCGGCGGCGATGAGTTGGCCGTCGGCGAAGCGCCAAGTGCGGCTGTTGGGGCGGCGTAGGTCGCGCGGCAGTTGCACGCCGCTGAAGCGTTGCGCTGGGCCTGGGCCCTTGGGGCGCCCGGCGGCCTTGTTGTCCTGACCCTGCCCGGGTCCTCTGGGGCCCTGCCCCTTGGGGCCGTTGCCAGCGGGGCCCTGGGCTTGGCGTTTGGGCTCGGGGGTTGTGGTGGTGGCGCTGGCGAGGCTTGCGGGTGCGGCAGTCTTGGCCTTGGAGAGATAGGCCATGGCGCCGAGGCCGATGGCAGCGAGGGCCAGCACGAGGACCAGGGGGAGCTTGCTGGCAGTCTTGGTGGCAGCCGGGGCCGGGCTTTGGCGCTGGGCGGCGCTGCGGCGTTGGGCGGCAAGGGCGTTGGCTTGTTGCTGTTGTTGTTGGGCGCGGGTGGCCTGAGCTTGTTTCTCGGCGCGGGTGGCGGCGGCGGTGGCCTCGGCGGCGGCTTGTTGCTGGGCAATGAGGACTTCGCGCGGCAGGGTGATGATGCTGTCGAGGTCTTGGCGCAGTTCGGCGGCGCTTTGGTAGCGTTGGGCGCGGTCGGTCTGCATGGCGCGGGTGATGATGCCATCAAAGCGCGGGTCGGTGCCGATGCGTTGGCCAGGCAGGGTCCAGAGGCCGCGGGGAATCTCGCCGGTGAGCATCTGGTAGAGCATGACGCCGACGGCGTACAAGTCGGCGCGGCCGTCCAGGGGAATGCCGGCGATGAGGGCCTCGGGGGCGACGAAGTCCGGCGTGCCCATGGCGATGTTGGTTTTGGTGAGGCCGTGGCCGCCGTCGTTGGCCTTGGCGAGGCCGAAGTCTGCCACCTTCACGCTGCCTTCCTTGTCAATGAGGATGTTGGCGGGCTTGATGTCGCGATGCACGACGCCGTTTTTGTGGGCGTAGGCCAAGGCGTCGCAGACATGGGCGGTGATGGAGAGGGCGTAGTCTTCGGGCAGGCGGCCTTCGCTGATGATCATCTGCGCGACATCAGTGCCGTCAACAAACTGCATCACAATGTAGAGCAGTCCGGTTTGGGTTTGGCCAAAGTCGTACACATCCACAATGTTGGGATGGCTGAGTTTGGCCATGGTGAGCGCTTCGTTTTTGAAGCGTTCGGCGAATTGGATGTCGTCGTCTTGCGCGAGGTCTCCAGGCAGGACCTTGATGGCGACGGGGCGTTGCAGGGTGATCTGCACGGCCTTGTAAACCGCGCCCATGCCGCCCCGGCCCAGCAGGGCTTCAAAGGCGTATTGCGGCAGCATGGCCTGCATGGTCTCCAGTGCGGGCGGTTGCCACTGGCCGGAGGGTGCGGAGGTGTTGCTGCTGCTCATGATTCTAAGCTGGATGGAGGTGGCACAACCGGGGTTGGTGCCTGATGTGGCGGGGAGGAGCCGCGCGAGCCGCTCAGCCCGCTGCCGGTGAGGTAGCCGATGAGCGCGGATAGAATGGCGACAATGACCATCAGCACAGCGGCGATCCTGCGCTTGCGGCCCTTTTTACGAACTCGCGTGGTGGCCCCAGTGCTGCTGCGTTTGCGGCTGGCGCTGGTGGCACTGCGGCGCATGCCCGCAGTGGCGCTCGCGGTTGATTTGTGCAGGCGCTCAGTGGGTTTGGCTGCTTCGTCCTTGGACTTGCCGCGCCGCTGCCCCCCGGAGGCTGATTTCTTGAGGCTGCGCGTCGCTGCCGCACTGGCCTCGGCGGCGGCTTGTAGCTGAGCAATGAGGGCCTGTCTGGGCAGGGCAACGATGGTATTGATTTCCTGCCGCAGTTCTGCGGCGGTTTGGTGCCGCAGGGCGCGATCGGCCTGCATGGCGCGGGTAATGATGGCGTCGAGGCGCGGGTCGCTGCCAACCTTGCTGCTGGGAAGTGTCCAAGCGCCGCGGGGAATCTCGCCCGTGAGCATTTGGTAGAACATGACGCCCACGGCATAGAGATCGGCGCGACCATCCAGCGGGATGCCGGACAGGAGGGCTTCAGGAGAGAGGAAATCCGGCGTGCCCATCACCACATTGGTTTTGGTGAACGAGGCAAGAGCGCTGTCGTTGACTTTGGCCAAGCCGAAATCGGCCACCTTGACTCCGCCTTCGCGGTCAATGAGAATGTTGGCAGGTTTGATGTCACGGTGAACCACGCCGTTTTTGTGGGCATAGGCCAACGCATCGCAGACCTGCCCGATGATGGAGAGGGTCTGGTCTTCGGACAACCTTCCCGCGGTGGCGAGAAGTTGTTCCAGATCTGTGCCCTCCACATGCTGCATGACGATGTAAAGCAGGCCGTTTGAGGTTTGGCCAAAGTCATGCACATCCACAATGCAGGGATGGCTGAGGCGGGCCATGGTCAGGGCTTCGTTTTTGAAACGCTCGGCAAAGTGGGCGTCGCTTTCTCCACCAAGATCGGCGGGCAACACCTTGATGGCCACGGGGCGTCGCAGGTTGTTTTGCGTGGCCTTGTACACGGCTCCCATGCCGCCGCGGCCCAACATGAGCTCAACGGTGTATTGCGGCAAGACGGCCTGAATCTCCTCGACAGAGGGCGGCTGCCAGGCGGCGGCAGTAGCGGAGGAGTGACTCATGAATTGCGGGAAAGCCGGGTCAACCCAGGGGTGGGGCCCGGGGCGCAAGTCTTAGCGGGTTGGCTGGGGGATTGGCAAGCGCATTTGGCATCCTGAACAGTGTGCCAGTCCCGGGGCCTACCGTTGGAGGCCGAGGGCAAAGGGCAGGCAGGGGGACTGACCTCGGGAGGGGGCCGCCAGGCTGATCTCACCGTTCAATGGAGCACGGATCCGCTGAACTCTGCGCCAGGCGTGGGTCACTCCAAATTTGGTGCCGAGCAAGCGACATCGGGTTTGTTTGCGAGCGCGCCACCCGATAGGTTGTCGCCATGGTTGCTGCATCATTGTCTTGGCTACGCTTGTTCGGCCTGATCGGGGCGTTTTGTCTCGTGGTTGCGCCGCTGCGGATGCCGGCTCAGGACCAGGATCTGGCGCGGGAGGTCGAGCGCTTGCAGCGCGAGAATGCGGCGTTGAAGGCGGAAAATCAGGCTCTGCGGCGGATGGTGTTTGAGGCCAAGGCTGCAAGCCCCGAGGCGATTGCGCCGTCTGCCAGCGGCACGAGCAGTCCGAGCGGCTCGAGCGCTGCGGCCAGCGCTGAGCGAGCCACGGCGAAGAGCGGGGCGAACGAGAAAAGCCACTGGCTCACCAGTTCCAGTGGCAAGAGGCACAACCGCAGTTGCCGCTATTTTCAGGTCAGCAAAGGCAGGCCCTGCGCCGCCAACGAGGGCACAGCATGCAAAGTCTGCGGTGGTTGATTGTCTGGCTTGCTCTTGGGCTTGGCCTGCAGGCCAATGACCTCCAGGAGTTGCGCGTGCTGACCTGGAATCTGAATTGGTTTCCTGGTGCGGCGCGTGGAGTGCCCACATCGCCGGATCAGGAGGCTTCGAGAATTGCTGCGGTGGCGGCTGCGTTAAGGCAGGCCAGCGCGGATGTGGTGATTCTGCAGGAAGTCAGGGATGCAGCGGCCTGTCGGGCTCTTGCGGTCGCCCTGCAGCCACAGCGCTACGAGCTCAGCATCTGCTCGCAGTTCAAGGATTTCGGTGGAATGCCCGGGCTGCAGCAGTTGGCGATTCTATCGAAGCACCCCGCAGCCCGCGCTGTTGCGGTGCGTTGGTCAAGCTTTGGGGTGGCGGATCCTCCAAGGGGTTTTGTCCATGCCCTCTATCAGATCGGGAATTGCGCCCTGCTGGTCTATGGCGTTCACCTCAAGAGCAATCTCACGCAAGGCGATGTGTTGCGCGATCGGCAGCTCAACATGCTCAAACGCGAGTTGGCTGCGGATCAGTTGCTGCAGCATCAGCGGGAACAAGCGCGGCACTTGAGTCAGGCAGTGGTGGTGGTGGGCGGCGACTTCAACACCAATGCGGATCAGGAGGAGTTTCTCAGCGAGCAAACCTTGGCTCTGTTTCATCAGGCGCAGTTTCGCAGTGGCTTTGAGGGCTTGGCCCGCGAGGCAAGGGTGACCTTGCCGGGATCGGGTAGGCATGCCGATGCCACTTTTGATTATCTCTTCGTCAAGCCGGCCGAGGCGGCTGGTGCTCCATGGATGGTGACCAGCGAGGCCTCGGATCACCGGCCCGTGCTGCGCAGCCTCAAGCTGCCCGCGGTGCCGACTCCAGGCCGCAGTCCCTGATGGGGGCGGCCATGGCTCAGGCCACGCGGCCCTTGAGGGCGGGGCGAGGGTCGCGGGCCTTGGGGTTCATGGCAGTGAGGCTGTCGCGCAGTTCAAGGCTGAGGGCTTGGCCGTCCTGCGTGAATTGCAGGCGCATGCTGTCGCTGTGCGGGGTTTCGGGATAGCGCAGGGTCAGCAGCAGGGTTTGTGGGTCGCTCCAGGTGGCGTGGGCGGCAAGCAGGAAGCTGGTGCCTGGCTTGGGTTTGCCTCCGGAGATCAGGCGCGGAGGCAGAATGGGCAGGCGGCTTTGGCCAAACTTCCAGTCCTTGAGGCCACAGGCGATGCGGTGTTGATCGAGGTTGAGCAGCAGGCCGTCGGCGCTGGATTCGAGGCTGAGGCTGTTGAGGCCAAAGGCATTGGGCTCAAGGGCAAAGCGGCGCTGCCAGGCGATGGCTGGAGCGGCGCCGCCTGCCGGCAGGGGCAGCTTGAGGCCATGCAGTGCGCTGAGGTCTGCGGGTTTGGCGTTCTTGGCGTCGAAGGCGGGCAGCAGGTGCTGCCAGACCAGATCGAGTTGGCCCTGCATGTTCTTGGTTTCGCTGGTCATGGCGATGACCGCCTGCTGCTCGGGCAGCACGACGGTGAATTGGCCAAAGGCGCCGTCGCCGCGAAAGGCGTTGCCGCCCTGACAGCGCCAGAACTGGTAGCCGTAGCCCTGCAGCCAATCGTTGCGGGACTTGGGGCGGTCGGGTTTGTCGCCGCCGGGTTGTTGGATGTGAAAGCGCGTGGCTTCCTCAACCCATGAGGTGGGCAGCAATTGCTGATCCTGCCAGCGGCCTTGTTGCAGCATGAGTTGGCCGAACTTGGCCAAACCCTCGGTCTGCAGGCTCAGGCCCCAGCCGCCGGTGTTGATGCCGCGGGGGCAGACTTCCCAGCGCATGCCGCTGATGCCCATTGGCGCGAAGAGGCGCGGGGTGAGATAATCAAGAATCGTCTGGCCGGTGAGCTTCTGGACGATGGCGCTGCACATGTAGGTGGCGGCGCTGTTGTACATGAACCGGCTGCCGGGAGTGTGGGCAATGTTCTGGGCGAGGAAGGTGCGCACCCAGTTGTCGGATTTCACGCAGACCTGGGTGGGTTCCTTTTCGTGGCCGCTGCTCATGGTCAGCAGGTCCTTGACGCGCATGGCGGCGAGGTTGTCGCTGACCTTCGCGGGCAGGTCTTTGGGGAAGAAGGCGATCACGCGGTCCTGCACGCTCAGGCGTCCCTCGGCCACGGCCAGACCGACGGCGGTGGAGGTGAAGCTCTTGCTCATCGAGTACAAGCTGTGCACAAGATCGGCGCGGTAGGGGTGCCACCAGCCTTCGGCCAAGACTTGGCCATGACGCAGCAGCATGAAGCTGTGCAGCTCCATCTTGGCGGCCTGCACGGCGGCGAGAAAATCCAGGATGCCCTGAGGATTGACGCCGTGGTCCTGGGCCTTGGCTCGCGGCAGGGCGGCGGCCGAAGCCGCATGGCTCGATTGCGGCAGCAGCAGGGCGAAGCTGCCGGCAGCAGCCTGCTGGAAGAAGAAACGACGGGTCAGCGGCGTGGACATGAGGTGCCGAGGCTAGGCTAAAAACGGGCTTGCTGGCAAGTGCGCTGTGCCTGGCTGGCAGGCCGGCCTCCGATGCCGCTCTGCGGCATGGTTCCCTCACGACGGCAGGATGGGGATTGCTGCCCTGGGCGATGGATGTCCGCCGGCGCTGACCCATGGCACAAGAAAGGCGGCAAACGCCTTGCCTTGGTGGGCGGCCTGCGGCAGGATCGTTCAGGTTTTTCTGAACGATGAAGACCAACGCGTGCCTGCGCGGGTTGGTCTTCCTTCAAGCCCAAGCCCCTGACATGAAGACGCGAAGCTATTCCCACCTGTTGGCCGATTGGTTGTGCCAGGAGGGCTACACTCACTGCTTTTTTGTGGCCGGTGGAGGCTGCATGCACCTGCTGGAGGGCTTCCGCAGCAAGTTCCAACTTGTGCCCGTTGTGCACGAGGTCAGTGCAGGCATCGCCGCCGAGCACTTCAACGAGACCAGCCGCGGCGGCAAGGCCTTTGCGCTGGTGACCACGGGCCCTGGTCTGACCAATATTCTCACCGCCATTGCAGCCTGTCACACCCAGCGCCGCGAGTTGCTCGTCATTGCCGGCCAGGTCAAGACCACGGATCTGCTGCATGGAGGGCTGCGCCAGCGCGGCATTCAGGAGGTTGACGGCTGCGCGGTGGCAGGGCCCATTTGCGTGGCCAGCGCCTGCCTGCGTGAGCCGATGAATCGGGCGGACTTTACCGCTCTGGTGCGCGCCTCAAGGCATCCGCATCCCGGGCCGGTGCTCATCGAGATCTGTCTGGATGTGCAGGGCGCCAAGGTTGATGTCGAGGCGCTGGAGCAGGCGCCGGCCTCGCCGCCCATGCAGGGCTTGGGCGACAGGCAGTGGCTTGCTCCCGTGGATCTTCACCCTGAGGTTGCGTTGGTGGCTGCGGCGCTCAATGCCGCGAAACGGCCGCTGATCGTGCTGGGCGGATTGGTCAGCCGCGAGTGCATGCGCCAGAGCCTGCCCGCCTTGGAGGAGGCGGGTATGGCGTTGATGACGGCCACCTGCGCGATTGATCGTGTGCCCGACAGTTCTGTGGTCCACGCAGGAAGACCGGGCACCTGGGGTGGACAACGCAGCGCCAATCTCCTGGTCGCTCAGGCCGATGTGGTGCTGGGCATTGGTCTGGCCTGGGACCTGCAGCAGACCGGCTTCAATGTGGCCGGCTACGCGCCCAACGCGCGATTGTTTCAGGTCTATCCCTGTCGGGCCGAACTCGACAAGGGTCATCTGCCACTGGAGCGCGGCATTTGCGCCTGCCCCGATGAATTCATGCGTCTTCTGGTCCCGCAGTTGCAGGGCGGCCACACCCAGGCCTGGCTTGAGCAGATCCGCCTTGCGCGGAATCTGCTGCCCGTGTTGGAACCTGCCAATGCCGTGCGTGAGGGCTACATTCAGGCCTTCGAGTTGATGCATCATCTCAGCGTTGCCACTGAGGCCACAGATGTGCTGGCGCTGAGTTCAAGCGGTGGCTCATTTACCGGAAGCCTGCAGGTCTGCAGAATCAAGCCCGGCCAAGTCGCCACCACCAGTCCCGCCTTCGCCAGCATGGGCTACGGCCTGGCCACCGCCATTGGTGCGGCGCTGGCCAACCCCGGCGCGCGGGTCATCCACATCGAGGGAGATGGCGGCTTTTGTCAGAATCTTCAGGAGTTGGCCATCGTGGCGTTGCGCCGCCTTCCCATCAAGATGTTCATCCTCGACAACCGCGGCTATGGCTCGATTCGGGCCACGCAACGCAAATTCTTTGGCGGCGCCTATGTGGGCTGTGACGAGGCCACGGGCCTTGGTTTTCCGGACTGGCTGGCCCTGTTTGCCGCCTTCAACATTCCGGCATCGCAGATCAGGCCGGAACAAGTCAATCCCACGGCCCTGGGGGCGATGCTTGCGGAGAGCAGCGGGCCGCAGGCCTGGATTGCCAGCCTTGATCCTGAAGCCCCCAATTTCCCAGCAGTCTCCACCAGCCTGCTTCCCGATGGGCGCATGCAGTCCGATCCGCTCTGGAGGCAATTGCCAGCCGTTGCCCCGGAGATTCTCCAGCTGGTGGGGCCGCATCTGCCCGCAACGGACGCCTGATGTCTGCAACCGACGACAGCTCAACAGTCCGGCCCCGGGCGATGGACCAAGAAACCCGGCAAAGGCCTTGCCTTTTTCTGAGGGTTGCGGCAGGATCGTTCAGGTTTTTCTGAACGATGCCTGTCGCCGCCTGCCGCCCCCCTGCAAGAACCTTGGCTGCCCATGTCCTGCTGGAGCGCGAATTGCGGCGTTTCATTGACGCCGGCGGCAACACCACTCACGCCTTTGGACTGGGCCGCCTCATCGGGCGCATGTACGCCCTGCTTTATCTGGAGCCCGAGCCCCTGAGTCTGCAGGAGATTGCCAGCCGCCTCAAGATCAGCAAGGCCGGTGCCAGCACCGCCATTCGGCAGTTGCGGCGGTGGAATGTCGTGGTGCTGCGCCGCAGACTGGGCGACCGCCGCGATTTCTACGAGGCACAGACAGACTTTGCCGCGATGGTTCGCGAGGGGTTGCTGCCTGGATTGCGACAGAAGATGGCCTCTGCCGGGTTGCAGATTCAACGCACCCTTGAGGCGGGCAGTGCTGCGAGCCGCGAGAGCGATGGCAAGCCCAAGCCAGCCTCGGGCAGCAAATCCAGCGCGAAGGCCGATGGCACCGGCAACCCCAAATCCAAGCAACGCCTGCAGGTGCTGCGACAACGGCTGCAGGCCGCCCGTGACCTGCACCGTAAACTCGATGCCATTTTCTCCAGCCCGCTGCTGGAGTCCATGATTCTGCTTCAACTCCCCACCCGCCCTTGAGTATTCCACCTGCAACCCCGGCACCGCAGTCCCCAGAGGAAGGCGGTTGGGACCTGACCATTCGGCCAACCTCGGGCTGGTTTGAGTTGCACCTGCGCGATGTGTGGCGATACCGCGACCTGCTCTGGATGTTTGTCCACCGCGATTTTGTGGCGGTCTACAAACAGACCATTTTGGGGCCGATATGGTTCTTCATCCAGCCGCTGCTCACCACGCTGATGTTTACCGTGGTTTTCAGCGGCATTGCCAAGGTGCCCACCGAGGGCTTGCCGCCCCTGCTGTTCTACCTCGCGGGCACGACGCCATGGAATTACTTTGCCACCTGTCTGACGAAGACCTCAACCACCTTCAAGGACAACGCCAATCTCTTCGGCAAGGTTTACTTCCCGCGCCTGATCACGCCGATGTCCATTGTGATTTCCACCCTGGTGCAATTCGTGATTCAGCTGCTGACCTTTGCGTTGGCCATCGGCTGGTACCTCAGCAAGGGCGAGGCCCTGCATCCGCAGTGGCTGATGCTGCCTCTGGGCGCTCCGCTGCTGTTGCTCATGCTGGGCAGCCTTGGCCTGGGCATGGGACTGATGGTTTCCTCGCTGACCACCAAGTACCGCGATCTTGCCTTTTTGGTTCAGTTTGCGGTGCAGTTGGCGATGTACGCCACGCCGGTGGTGTATCCGCTGTCCATGGTGCCCGACAAATACCGTTTTTGGATTGAGCTCAATCCAATGACGGGCATCATCGAAACCTTCCGCTGGCTTCATCTGGGAACCGGAGCCTTCAATGCCCATGCCCTGGGTTGGTCGGTCTGCTGCACCATGGGCATCCTGCTACTTGGCGTGATGATCTTCAGCCGAGTGGAAAAATCCTTCATGGACCACATATGAGCCAGCCCGCCATCTCTGTTCATGGGCTTTCCAAGCTCTATCGCCTCGGCGAATTGGGTACCGGCTCCTTTGCCCATGACCTCAATCGCTGGTGGCATCGGGTGCGCGGTCGCGAGGACCCCTACTCCCTCATTGGCAAAGTCAATGACCGCAGCAGCCGGGGAAACAGTGATTATGTCTGGGCCCTGCAGGATCTGGACTTCGAGGTGCCGCAGGGCAGAGTGTTTGGCATCATTGGCAACAACGGCGCAGGCAAGAGCACCCTGCTGAAAATCCTGTCGCGGGTGACGGCTCCGACGCGCGGTGAGGTGCGGGTGCGCGGGAGGCTCGCTTCACTGCTTGAGGTGGGCACGGGCTTTCACCCCGAGCTCACTGGCAGGGAGAATCTTTTTTTGAATGGCGCCATCCTGGGGATGCGCCGCCGTGAGATTGCCTCCAAGCTGGATGAGATCGTCGAATTCTCGGGCGTTGGTGCCTATCTGGACACGCCCGTCAAGCGCTACAGCAGCGGCATGTATGTGCGCCTGGCCTTCGCGGTGGCTGCACATCTGGAACCCGAGATTCTGGTGGTTGACGAGGTGCTTGCCGTTGGTGATGTCGAGTTCCAAAAGCGGTGCCTCGGCAAAATGCAAAATGTGGCGGGCTCGGGGCGCACCGTCCTGTTTGTCAGCCACAATCTCGCTGCGCTGCGCACCCTTTGCCAGGATGGCATGGTGCTGCGACACGGCCGCATGATGGGCAGCGGCGAGATCAATGCGATGGTGGATCTCTACCTGCAGACGAGTCGCCAATCGCTGCCTGAGGTGCGCTGGGACAATCCAGCCAGCGCTCCAGGCGATGACTTGTTGCGCCTGCGCGCGGTGCGGGTGGTCAACGCGCAGGAGCCGTCGGCGGTGGTGCGCATCGATCAGGCGCTGCACCTTGAGGTGGAGTACGACCTGCTGGCTGCGCACCCGCACATCAGCAGCAGCATTCATGTGCTGACCCAGGGCAGCTGCGCGTTTGTTGCCGGTTCCACTCCCAAGCCCCTTGAGCCCGGGCGCTACCTGCACCGCTATGTGATCCCGGCCCATCTTCTCAACGCCTGCCATTACTCGATCAACATCTTCCTCATCGCCTCGGCCACGCAGTTCCGCGTGATCCAGCGCGAGGTGCTAGACTTTGAGGCCACGGAGCCGGCACGCCAAAGCGATTATCAGGGCGGCATCATTGGAGCGGTCCGCCCAGCCATTGACTGCGAGCATCATCCCATCACCCCAACCCACTGACCCACCATGAAAGTAGTCATCCTCTGTGGCGGCAAGGGCACGCGCCTGCGCGAAGAGACCGAATTTCGGCCCAAACCCATGGTGCCCATCGGTGGGCTGCCCATTCTCTGGCACATCATGAAGATTTATGCCAGCCATGGGCATCATGACTTCATTCTCTGCCTTGGTTACAAGGGCGAGATGATCCGCGATTACTTCCGCAATTACCTCTGGAACACCTGCGATGTGACCCTGTCGCTTGGGCGGCACCCCGAGTTGCAGTTCCATGGACGGCACGACGAGGAGCAGTGGCGCGTGACCCTGGCGGAGACAGGGCAGGATTCAATGACGGCCTTCCGGGTGCGGCAAGTGCGTCGCCATCTCAATCCCGATGAGCCTTTCCTGCTGACCTACGGCGACGGCCTGGGCAACCTCGACATCAACGCGGCGATTGCCTGCCACCGTCAGGCGGGTAGAATCCTGACCCTGACTGCCGTGCACCCCACCGGGCGTTTTGGTTCACTGACCATTGACGAACAGGGAAACCTCGAACGCTTCGAGGAAAAGCCCCAGGTCGAGAAGGCCTATGTCAATGGGGGTTTCATGGTCTGTGAACCTGCACTGTTTGATTACCTGCCCGACGATCCCGGTGTGATGCTGGAGCGCGCGCCCATTGAACGCCTTGCCGCCGAACGCCAACTCAACTGCTACCGCCACGAGGGGTTCTGGCAGCCCATGGACACTCTCCAGGAGGCCATGCACCTCAACGAACTCTGGCAGCGCGGCCGCGCACCCTGGAAAATTTGGTGACCGCCATGGCTTTCCAAAATGTCTTTCAAGACGCCCGCGTTCTGGTTACCGGGCACACTGGCTTCAAGGGGAGCTGGCTATGCGAGTGGTTGCTTTCGCTTGGCGCCGAGGTGCATGGCATGGCCCTCGCGCCAGACACCGAACCCGCCCTGTTTGAGTTGCTGGGACTGGAAGACCGAATGCATCACCACTGTGGAGACCTGCGCGATGCCGTTTGGACTCTTGAAACACTCAGGCGCATCGCGCCGAGATTCGTCTTTCATCTCGCCGCCCAGCCCTTGGTGCGGCTCTCCTACCGCGACCCGGTCGGCACAGTGGCCAGCAATGTGATGGGCACGGTGCATGTCCTTGAGGCTTTGCGCCAGAGCCCACAGCCTTGCACGCTGGTGGTCATCAGCTCCGATAAATGCTACCGCAACCTTGAGCGGGATGAGCCCTATGCCGAGGACGACAGGCTCGGCGGCCATGATCCCTACAGCGCCTCCAAGGCGGCAATGGAGCTGCTGCTCGACTCCTACCGCCATTCCTTCTTCGCGGTGGATCGCCCCATGCGCATCGCAGCCGCCAGTGCGCGCGCCGGCAATGTAATCGGCGGCGGCGATTGGGCGCAGGATCGGCTGCTGCCCGATGCCATGCGTGCCCTGCAGCAAGGCCGCAGCATCGAGGTGCGCAATCCTGGCTCCACCCGGCCCTGGCAACATGTGCTTGAGCCGCTTTCAGGTTATCTTCAGCTTGGGGCAAGGCTGCATGAGGCGGCCCTGCAGGGCGATGCGCCTCAGCTCGAAGGGCTCTGCGGGGCCTTCAACTTTGGCCCCGATCCCGAAGCCAATCGCAGCGTGCGCGATCTCATCGCCGAGGTTCTGCGGCATTGGCCCGGAGATTGGCGTGATGCGAGTTGCGCCACGGGACCCCACGAAGCCGGCAAACTCAATCTCTGCGCCGGCAAGGCGCAGGCGCTTTTGAACTGGCGACCAGTTTGGGATTTTTCCAGCGGCGTGCAGCGCAGCGTGATCTGGTATCGTCAACACGCCATGAACTCGCAAGGCGTTGCCGAATTGACGCGCCAACAAATTGCTGACTACACCAGCCAGGCCCGCCATCAGGGCCTGGACTGGGCCAACCCCTGATTTCTTTTTTCTCATGGCCGACCCCAAGATCCTCAAGGCGGAAATTCTGCGCCTGACGCGTGAGTACTCCGCCTTGGTGCATCAAGCCCAACTGCCGGGTTATGCCACGGCTACAGACCCTGCCCCAAGCAAGGACTGCGCCAACATTCCCTACGCAGGAAGAGTGTTTGATGCCGATGAAGTCGAGGCTGCCGTGTCGGCCACTCTTGATTTTTGGCTCACGCTGGGCCCGGAGGGCGCGGCCTTGGAGAAAGAGCTGGCACAGTGGCTTGGCGTGCGGCATTGCCTGCTGGTCAACTCGGGTTCCTCGGCCAATCTCATTGCCCTAAGCACGCTTTGCTCGCCCAAGTTGCCGGCAGCAAGGCGCATCCAACCCGGGGATGAAGTCATCACCGCTGCGGCAGGGTTCCCCACCACCGTGGCGCCGATTCTGCAAAACGGCGCCGTGCCGGTGTTCATTGACTGCGATCCGGTCACCGGCAACCCGCGCATGGATCAACTGGCCGAGGTGTTTGTCGCCGGCAAAACCAAGGCGCTCATGTTTGCCCACACCTTGGGCAATCCCTTTGATCTCGCCGCAGCCTTGGAGTTCTGCCAAAAGCACCAACTCTGGCTCATCGAGGACAACTGCGATGCGCTGGGCTGCACCTATTCCATGCCGCTGGAACGGGCCGCCGCCCTCGGTCTGAAGGGCAATTCACCGGGAATCCCCGAGGATGGCACGCACCTCACCCGCTACACGGGGACCTGGGGGGACTTGTCAACCCAGTCCTTCTACCCTCCTCACCACCTCACCATGGGCGAGGGCGGATCGGTGAACATTGTGCATCAGGCCTCCCTGAAGTCCTATGCGGAGAGCCTGCGCGATTGGGGCCGCGACTGTTGGTGCGCCTCAGGCTGTGACAACACCTGCGGCAAGCGTTTTGAATGGCAGCTCGGCGAACTCCCCAAGGGCTACGACCACAAGTACATCTACAGTCACCTCGGCTACAACCTCAAGCCTCTGGACCCGCAGGCCGCCATCGGCCGACGCCAACTGAAGAAGTTGCCGCACTTCATCGAGGCGCGCAAGGCCAACTGGCACTACCTGCGGCAGGGTCTTGCCGATCTGGAGCATGTCTTTGAATTCAGTCTGCCCACCCATGCCAGTGCCTGGAGTGCAGACGGATTTTCCTGGGACGACAGCGGCTCTCGCAGCGAGTGCTCCTGGTTTGGCTTCATGCTGCGGGTGCGGCCCGATGCAGGCTTCACTCACAGTGAGCTTGCCGCCCACCTCGACCAGCATCGCATTGGCAACCGCATGCTCTTTGGCGGCAATCTGCTGCGCCAACCGGTGCTGGTGAATCTTCGGCGCGAGCGCCCCGCTGCTCTGCGCGCACCGCTTGAATATCCCGGAGCCGATGCCCTGATGCAAAGCGCGTTGTTTTTGGGGACCTATCCTGGCCTGACGCAGGCCATGATGGACCGCGAGATCCGCGTGTTGCACTGCTTCGTTGAGCAACGCACTCAAGACTGAACACAGCGAAACCCATGCCCTGTCCAATTCCCTCCGCTGATCTT
>JAURHS010000168.1 GCA_030833205.1 Prosthecobacter sp. | reverse complement strand
GGCCAGATCAGCGGCAACCCCACTGTCGCGGGCAACTTCTCCTTTACCCTGCAAGCGCAGGACAGCAGCAGCCCGCCACTGCAAACCCAGCGCGCCTTCAACCTCGCCGTGTTTGGGATCAACAGCGCGTTGGCAACGCGCATTGCCCTCGACACGCAGTCAGAGACAGCATTGCAGGCACAGGGCGGAAGTGGTGCCATCACTTGGACCCTGATCAGCGGGGAATTGCCTACAGGCATTAGCCTTGCCAGCGATGGGCGCCTTTTCGGGATTTACCGCGACGCCGGCAGCTTCTCATTTGCCTTGGAAGCTCAGGACAGCAGCACGCCTCCGCTGCGGACACGGAAAATTTTTCATCAGACTGTGTATGGCATCATCAATGTCTCTCCGCTGCCTTCGGCAACCGCAAAGGTCTTCTACCAGACTCAACTGATTTTTCAGGAACTCAGCAGCAACACGCGGTGGAGCTTAATCTCAGGCTCCTTGCCAGCCGGACTTCAGTTGGACCCGATCACCGGCATCATCAGCGGTGCCAGCACCCGGGCCGGTCGCTCCACCTTCATTCTGCGCGTCGCTGATGGGGCTGAGACACACGAGCGCGCCTTCAGCCTGAATGTTGCCCTCAATGTCATCACTCCCGCAACCCTGCCGGTTGCCCACCTCGATCGTCCTTATTCCATCAAACTGGCAGCACTTGGCAACAATGGACAACTCACCTGGAGCATTCAGGAGGGCGCTGCGCCACCGCATGTCGCACTCAATTCCTCATCGGGACTGATTAGTGGAAGCCCCAGCATGGCAGGCAACTACGCCTTCACAGTCCGAGTGCAGGACGGCGATGACTTCATCGTTCAAAATTTTACGCTTCAGGTCAACGCGGCGGTGCTGGAGGAAATCACGGCATCTGCAGGACGCATTGGCAATCGCGCATTGTTGGGCCCTGCCCCCATGGATGGCGGAGTCAGCACGAGAAACCTTCGCCTGCGCAATCTTGCCACGCAGAATCTCACTGGCATCCGCCTTGAATTCAGCGGCGAGGATGCCGGAGATTTTGCAGCGCTGTTGCTCGAGGAATCCGGCAATCCGATTGATCAGATTCCTGCCAAGTCCACTGCTGTCGTCAATCTCACATTTCAACCCCGCTTCGGGCGCGCCGGAATGCGCAGCGCCAAGCTTGCGATCACTGCACCCGGGTACCTTCAGATCCTGGAGTTGGAGGCCCACACGGCCTGTCGAGGGGGCATCGCGGCAGTCGCGGCTGGTGCAGGCCACACTCTTTTTCTCAAATCCGACGGAAGCCTATGGTCTTGTGGCGACAACAGCTATGGCCAGCTTGGTCTTGGTGATCTTCGCAATCGTCCACGACCAGTCATGGTACTCGCCTCAGATGTGGCCTCAATCTGTTGTGGCAACGACCACAGCCTCATCATCAAGACCGATGGAAGCCTGTGGGCAAGCGGGCTGAATCAGGATGGACAGCTCGGGCTTGGCGACCAACTCAACCGCAATGCCCTGACCCGTGTTCTTGAAAGCAATGTGATTGCCGCGGCCGCAGGGATCGCCCACACCTTGGTGCTTCAATCTGACGGCACCCTGCTGACCATGGGAAGCAACGAACATGGCCAACTGGGGCTGGGGGATTTTCGCGATCGCGTGCTGCCCACGCTGACGCCGATGGACACCGTCACTTCCGTCGCTGCCGGGGCGCAGCACAGTCTCGCCCTCAAAAGCGGGGGAGGCCTTTGGGCTGCTGGCGACAATGGCTTTGGTCAACTTGGTTTCAACGACACGGTCAGCGAAAGCCGATTCAGTCAGTCCACCGAATTGACTCAATGCCGCGCGATTGCCAGCGGAGCCTATCATTTGCTGTCCCTGAAATTTGATCAAACGCTTTGGACCACTGGCAACAACTCCAATGGTCAACTCGGCGTCGGGAGCCAACTGGATCTGGTCACGCCACGCCAAGCGCTGACACCCTCCCTGCGAGCCATCGTCGCTGGCAGCTCGCATAGCATTGGCCTCGGTCTTGATGGTGAAGTCTGGCTCATGGGCAGCAACGCTCAGGGCCAGCTTGGACTCAACGAACCATCCACCCTGTTGCTAAGCCCAATCCAGTCACCCCTGATCAGTGGGGTCGTCGCGCTGGCAGCGGGACAACACCACAGTCTCTTTATTCTCGGCACAGGCATTGCCATGGTCGCCGGCCTCAATGACCGATCCCAACTTGGGCTCGGCAGTCCCGGGGCGACCGCAAGGTTGCAGCTCTTGCCCTTGTGCTTCACCGAGGATCGCCGGCTTGGCCCTGCAGTCCTGGGCCAAACCAGTCGCTACAACCTCAACTCCCTGACCATTGGGGGCGTGGCACCCTGCAACTTTGAAGTGGTTGATGGCAGTCTACCGCCAGGCCTTTCCATCCATGCGGACAGCGGACAACTTCAGGGCAGTCCCACGCAATCCGGCAATTACTCCTTCGTGCTGCGAGCTCGTGACAGTGCCGCGGAAACCAGCGTGCAGGAGCAGAGCTTTTCCATCTCCGTTTTGGGCATCACCACGGATCCAAGTTTGCCAACCGCCAGTTTGGGTCGCCCCTACCTGACGCAACTCAGCGCTGCTGGCGGCGACGGCAGTCTTTCCTGGAGTTTGGTCGAAGGCGCTTTGCCTGTGAGTCTGAGCCTCTCCAGCGATGGCACCCTCAGTGGAACTCCCACCTCTGGCGGAGTTTACACCTTCACCGCGGAGACTCGCGACAATGCCAGCACCCCCACCATTGCAAGACAGTCGTTCAGGCTCGCTGTTTTCTCCATTGAAACTGCTGCTGTGCTCCCCAACACGCAGCACAATCAAGCCTACCAGCTACAACTCGAGGCAAGCCAGGGCCAAG
The DNA here is from genome assembly GCA_030833205.1 of Prosthecobacter sp. Classification (GTDB taxonomy): domain Bacteria; phylum Verrucomicrobiota; class Verrucomicrobiia; order Verrucomicrobiales; family Verrucomicrobiaceae; genus Prosthecobacter. Next base: position 3,297 of record JAURHS010000168.1, on the reverse strand, counting down.
GACCACTGCACTGGGCAGTGAGCTCTGGCCAATTGCCTGCCGGCCTGATCTTGGAGGAAGCTGGCCTGCTCCACGGAGTCTGCACCAAACCTGGAGACTACCACTTCACCGTCGAGGTGCGCGACAGTAGTCAGCCAGTCAATTCCACACGCCGCAGCATGGATTTGTCCGTCTTCGGCATCACCACAGCCCCGAGCCTTCCACTCTCCCTTGTCGGAGAGGACTCTCAGATTGAGCTGAGCGCTGCAGGGGGGGCAAATCCGCGCTGGGCAGTGGCTGCCAACAGTTCGCTGCCCAAGGGTATACACCTCAGCGAGATAGGCATTCTCTCAGGAACCCCAGAAAACGCCGGACGCCATGTTTTCACCCTTGAGGCCGCTCCTGAGGAACAGCCCAGCCTTGGCAGCATGCAGACTTTCGAGTGGGTCGTGTTTGGGATCGGCAATGCCCCTACACTGCCCGCCGCCACCCTGTTCGAGAACTACCGACTCCAGCTCCAGAGCCAACCCTCCGATCAAGGGGCCTTATGGAGCGTGAAAAGCGGAGTCCTTCCCAAGGGCCTGAATCTTGACGAGTCGGGATGGATTCAGGGGGTTCCGACTCAGGCAGGCAATCACGCATTCACTCTGGAAGCCAGGCCTGCGCCTGCAGAGTCAGCTGTGTTGCAGCGCCAATTTACCCTGCGAGTGATTCGTCCTTCGCTGGAAGTCTTCGACGGCAACCCCTCGAGGCAAATCCTGACCTCCGACAGCACCATTCATTTTGACGCCTGCAGCCCAGGCAGAAGCCTCGACAGGGCAATCACCTTGAGGAACACCGGCAGCAGTCCACTTCTGCTTTCCGGCTTGCAATGGTCCGGTGGGCAAGACGATTTTCAATGGATCGCCAACCCCGATGCAGGAAGCCTTGAGCCTGGCGCAGAGCTTGCCCTGACCCTGAGATACAGCCCCGCGATGGGACCATCAAGAATGCGTCGCGCTACGCTGTCCATCCTCAGCAACGATCCCGACAGACCCGAATTCAAGCTGCATCTCGTTGGCCAAAGCCTGCCGCGGTCCGCGGAGACCCAGGTCATCCGTTTGCTCGTCGCCGGAGCTCTCTACGCCGGCGCAAACGAGGAGGTGCCCGTCCTGGCCTACTCCTCAAGCGGACTGAGGGTAAGGCTCGGCCTCCAGGGTACGGCCGCCGAGTTGCTGGGCGAGGAGTCCATTGGCTACCGCATCAGACCACTGAGCGCAGGTGTGGTCACCATCATTGCCGAACAAAACGGCAACCTTCGCTTTGCGCCCGCCAAGCGAGTCCTGTTGCGCCTGAACATTCTGGCCATGCCCGTCAAGCCCACATGGATTCACCTCGCTCATGTTTACGACGGGCAACCCAAATCCGCCTCCTTGCTGCCCGCCAGCCCAGGAACAACCTTCACTTACTACAAGGGCAAAACCGCACTGCCCTCGGCACCACGCGATGCCGGCAGCTACACAGTGGTGGCCGTCGTCAAAGGCAGCAGACTCAGTGCCACCTTGGTCATTCACCCACGCCCGTTTTTCCTGGTCGCCGAGGACCAACAACGCCGAGTCTTGCTGGACAACCCGCCCTTGGGCAGCAGACTCATTGACCTCGCCGGCAACCCAATGGCTGCGAATGAGGTCAGTTGGGCCGTCCGCCCCCAACTGACCACCAAGGCCACGGCATTGAGCCCACCCGGTCATTACGCGATCCAATGGCTAACAAGTGGCGTTAGCGCAAACCATCTTCCCATTCCCATTGCCGGCATTCTCACCATTGAGGGCTATGGCGTCGCCCATCAGGCACTCATCACCGAGACTGATGGCACGGGCCAACCCAGGCCCGTTGGCCTGCTCAATATCACCTGCTCGGGCTACAAGGATTTGCCGCGACGCCTCAGTTTTTCTGCCAACCTGCTAAGCCGCTTCAATCCAGGCCCAAGTGCCCTGACTTTTGCCGGACACTTCAGCTACGATGATCAGCAGCAGGCGCTGCAGTGTCCAACGCTCACCAACTCCAAATCCCCCATCAGCCTGGTCAATCTCAGCCTGGACCGCGAGGGCAAACTCATCGGCACGCTGCGACTGAGCGCCAATCGAATCCTTGGTTTTGAGGGCCAGCGCCTGCTGGAGAGCTCGGAGGCCCCAGTGAGCTTTCAAGGTTTGCACACGCTGATGCTTGGGCCTGCTCAGGTTGCAGGCGACGGGTCTCAGCCGCCCCTAATCGCTGCCCCCGCTGGTCGCGGTCAGGGGCAGGCGACGATCAATCGTTTCGGGACCATCCTCCTGAGCGCAGTGCTGGGCGATGGCAGCAAGTGCACAGCCGCACTGCCCTGCGATACCCGCAACGACCCTGGCTATCGGCTTTTCTGCCTGCCCTTGGCGAGGTTGGGTAGTCAGATCGGCGGCAGTTTTCAACTGAGGCCAAGCCAGCGTTCCAACCTGCGACGCCAAGTCGGCAACGCCAAGCTGACCTGGGAAAAAAACGCTGCTGTGAAAGACAGCAGTTACCCTGACGGCTTTGGCACCACTTCGCCCTTGGTCTGCACCATGAACCTCGACCCCTGGGTGATTCCTGCAGCCAATCTGATCAACCTTCCCCAGTTGCTGGGATTGCCGCAAAAAACGCTGCTTCTGCGCTATCCTCAGCCGGCACGAGCCTCCACTGAGCTGGCAATCCAAGCCTCCCTTAGCCTGATGGGCAGTCGTCTTCTGCGAGACAACGATGGCAGCTTCAGCAACTGGACATGCAACATCAACCCGGCAAGCGGATCGCTCAGTGCCAGTTTCCAAGTGCAACTCAATGGCCGGCTGCAAAATCTGCAACTGCGTGCCAACTTGCGGCAACCCGAAAACCCTGAAGACCCAGTAATCGGCGGGGGGTATCTTTCGATCCCCGCCCTCGCGCCTGCTGCCAGCCCCCTGTTCGGCGAGGTTCTCCTGCAGCGCTGAGGACGAACAAGCCCGCGCTGGATTTCCCTGGCTCGGTTCAGACACCTCAATGGGGCGAATCCTTGCGCAATACGGCGGCCTGCGCTTGCATGAGTCACCGCCCGCCTTGAGCCACAGCCCACCCCGCTTTGATCCCCTGCTCGACGCGCAGTTGGAATTGCGCATCGAGGGGCAGGCCACCCAAGCCTGGCAACACAAGGCCTGGGAGTGCTGGCATGCGGCGCAGCATCAACCTGACCCTGGTTGCGGCACCGCCGCCCTGTTGTTGCACCTGGCTGGGCACTGGCCGCAGCAGCCCATGGACCCCGCATGGCATTGGCTGCGGCAAGTGGGCAAACTG
>JAURHS010000075.1 GCA_030833205.1 Prosthecobacter sp. | reverse complement strand
TCTGGTGAGTACGATTTTTATCGCACGCGTCTGACCCATAGCATTGAGGTGGCGCAGATTGGGCGCAGTCTCTGCCACTGGCTCAATACCCAGGGTTTGCCTGCTGGCCTGCAGGGCCAGATTGATTCGGATTTGGTCGAGAGCGCCTGTCTTGCCCATGATCTTGGGCACCCTCCCTTTGGGCATGGAGGGGAGCGCACCCTGCACCGGCTCATGCAGCCCTTTGGAGGCTTCGAGGGCAATGCGCAGACCCTGCGCCTGCTTACCGAGACTCTCTTTCATGAGGGGCAGGAGGGCATCAACCCCACCCGCGCCTTGCTTGATGCGGTGCTCAAGTACAAGACCCTGCACCGTGAGGCGCAGGGGGCGGTCAATCACTACTTGTACGACGATCAGCAGCCTTGGTTGGACTTTGTGCTGGGTGATCAACCTTTCCCAGAGGCCCTTGGCCCAGGACGGGCCCGCAATGGCTTTCACAGCATCGAGTGCCAGATCATGGACTGGGCCGATGACATTGCCTATTGCCTCAATGATCTGGCTGATGGAGTTCAGGCAGGCTTTGTCACTCCTTCAACGCTGAGGCGTTGGGCTGCCGCCCAGGAGCTGGATCAGGCGGGCGAAGCGCAGGTGGATTTTCTGCTTCAGGCCATGGAGGCCGGCCGCGTGGAGGCCAGACTGAATCGTCAGATTGGTGAATTCATCCGCGCGGCAAGGTTGGTGCCGGCCAGCAACTTCATGACCCAGCAGAGTCATCGTCATGCGCTGGCCCTCGAGGTGGATCCGCAGATTCGGCAACGCGCCAAGCTCAACAAGAAGATGGCTTTGGATCTGGTGTTTCGCGCGCCAGCCCTGCAGCAACTCGATTACAAGGCGGATGTGATTCTCACCAAGCTCTTTGCCGTGTTGCAGGACAATTACATCGAGGCCACAACACCCAAGTTGCACCTCATGCCACCTGCGCTGGAGGCCCGGTTGCTGCGCAGCGAAGACCGTGGGCAACGGGCGCGCTTGGTCTGCGACTGGGTGGCCAGCATGACCGACAGCTTTGCCTTCCGGACCTACCGCAGGCTCTTTGATGCCAACTTTGGCTCCATCACGGATTTGGTCTGAGTGGCGGACTCAAAGGCAGCGCGCCGTTGCGGAGTGCTCCATGGATTGCCAGACGGCGTCAACCACGCGCATGTAGCACATGCCCTCGGTGAAGTCTGGTCTGGGGCGCGGTGCGCCCGGGTCCCGCACGGCGGCGATAAACTCCTCCTCGACCCTCCATTCGCGCACCCACTGCGGCTCGATCTGCAATTGACGCGGTTCCTTGCCAACCTGGCAGAGGGTGATGGCATCGCTTTGAAAATCGTAACTCAGGCTGCCCTTGCTGCCATAGACGGTAAGGCTGTCCCCCGGGGCGCGGTGGGCCACCGCACTGAATTGCAGGTTGGCCTCAAGCCCGCTTTGAAAGCCAGCGAGGACCTGCAGGTGATCGGGGATGTCAATTTCTGCGTCACCTCGCCTGGTGGTGGCGCAGCGGCCGCGGGCGGCGACTTCCGCAATGGGTCCAAACCAGCGTTGCAGCACCTCGATGTGGATGCCCAGGGTGAGGATTTGGATGCCGCTTTTCTCCTGGAGTTGACGCCAGTGAGCGGGCAGGGTTGGGTCGAGGTAGGCGTCGCTGAAGCTGTGCAGATTCAGGTGCAGGGGCGTGCCAATGTCGCCTTGATCGAGGCTGTGCTTGAAGGCCAGACCATGCTTCATGCCGTGTGGCGCAGGGCAGATGGCCGTCACCAGGTCAGGGTAGCGCATGCTGGCCTCCCACATGCGTTGGGCATCGCTTAGGGTGGCCGCCATGCGGGCCTGCGTGAAGACATGCTTGCCGCAGTCCAAGGCAAAGCAGGTGGCGTCGGCGTGCAGGTTGGGGTGCGCACCGATCCAAACCACATCAACCTCATCGTTGTCCACCACCTCCTCCCAGCGGGCCAGCGCTTTTGCCTGCGGAGCGTGGGCATCACAGAAGCTCTGAGCGCTTTGCAGGCTTGAGTTGCACACGGCGCGGATCTCGAGGTTTGGAATCTGCCGCCAGCCAGGCAGGTGCCTGCTGCGGACAATGCCTCCGGCACCAACGATGCCGAGGCGGAGAGGGGCGGGGGAGGAAGGCATGGGCTTGAAGTCTTGACACTGGCAGGGGGCTGAGGCAGTTCAATGCCTTTCCGTTGCCATGAATCCAGCCTTCGTTCTGCACCGCCGTGCTGCCGCCCTGTTGGGGTTGGTGGCTGTCGTCCTGGGGGCGATGGGCGCGCATGGTCCAGTCCATGAGGCGCTGCTTGAGTCCGGCAAGTTGGCCGGTTGGGAAACTGCTCATCGCTACCATCTGCTGCATGCCCTGATGCTGTGGCTGCTGGCCTCAGTGCCCACGGCGCGGAGACTTCCCTGGGCCCTGATTGCCCTTGGTTTGCTGGCCTTCAGCGGCTCAATCTATTTGCTGAGTCTGTGGCCTTCACTGAAGTGGCTGGGCCCCGTCACCCCATTGGGTGGCCTTCTGCTGATGATTGGCTGGCTGAGCCTGGCCTGCGGTCGGCGGGCCTGAATCGTCAGAGGACGGTGTCGTTGAGGACCCTGTTCTCGCCGTCGAGCAGGACGCGCTTGGGTTTGATGGGCTGATCGCTGTTGGCGAAGGCCATGATGGTCACCCGCTGACCTTTGCCGATGAGGTGGGCAGCGGCTCCGTTGATGACAATTTGCCGTGAGCCTGCCGGAGCGGTGATCACATAGGTTTCGAGCCGCTGGCCGTTGCTGATGGAGGTGACGAGCACCTTTTCACCCTCCCAGAGGTCAGTGGCCTGCATGAGTTCTGAGTCGATGCTGATGCTGCCTTCGTAGTCGACATTGGAGTCGGTGACAAAGGCACGATGAATCTTGGACTTGAGCAGGAAGCGATGCACAAGCCCACTGTGCCCAGCTCCCCCCACATTTCAAGGCCCTGCTTTTGGCAGCTTGCCAGATCATGGTTTCCCGCTACAGGATGGTCCGTGCCCCGCTGCGTTTTGTGCCTTGTTGTGGCCCTGGTGCTTAGCCAGGGGACGGGCTGTCGCCGCATTGAGGCCAAGCTGGAGCGTTTGGCCAAGGTGGCTGGGTTGAGTCAGGAGCCTCCTCCCGCTGAGCCTGTACTGACCGCCCAGCAGATCGAACTGCAGCGACGCCTGGAGGCTCTCGAGGTGTTGCAGGCTCCCAAGGCTGAGGAGGTCGCTCCCAAGGCACCTGCCTTCGTGCACAACAAATCGGCCTTGGTTTCCATTCTCGGCTACCATGATTTCCGCGAGCGTGGCGGCAGCCCGATGCTGATTGCTGCCGGAAAGTTTGAGCAACAGATGATTGCGATCAAGGAGCGCGGACTGCCGGTGATCGCGCTCAACGATGTGCTGCGTTGGCGGCGCGGTGAAATCAATATTCCCGAGGAGTCCGTCGTGATTACCATGGATGACGGCTGGGTTGGTGTCTACGAGCATGCTTTCCCCGTGCTCAAAAAGATGGGGTTTCCCTTCACGGTTTATCTCTATCAGAGGTATGTTGGCATCGGCGGGCGCAGCCTCAGCGAGGCGCAGATTCGGGAAATGATGCAGCACGGTTGCGAGATCGGCAGTCACAGTGTTTCCCACCGCAGCTTGCGCGAGTCGCGCACTCGCGGAGAGGACTGGCTGCGCTCGGAATTGGAGGAGTCCCGCGCGTTTCTGCGCGAGAAGTTTGCGGTGCCCTGCACCAGTTTTGCGTATCCTTTCGGCATCTTTGACGACAAGGTGCTTCAGGTGGCGCGCGAGGTCGGCTATGAGTGTCTGGTGACAGTCAACGGTCAGAAGGTGGGTTGGGAGACCCCGCTGGAAAAGTTTGGCCGTTACATCATCCATGGTGAGAATGATTCCAATTTTGAGCTCGCCATCAGTTTTCGTGGTCGCGGCGGGAACAACGCTGGAACCACATTGGCATCTGACGCCAAGGATGAATCGGGCAGGTTACTGGTCGAGTTATCCCCTCCAGCGGGCAGCGTGGTTCGGGAGCGAAGGCCATTGCTGAGGGCGAATCTGTCTCGCCTCGGGCTCTTGCTGGAGGGCAGTGTTCGGATGCGAGTTGGCGGACTGGGCGAGGTTCCTGCGGTCTGGGACGCAAAAAGTGCGTCGCTGGTCTACCCGCTTCCCATCGCCTGGCGGCGTGAAAGCTGCCAGGTGATCATTGAGTTCCAGCGCGCAGGCGCGGCAAAACCTGAGAGCCTCCGATGGAGTTTCAAGGTGGAACTTCCAGCGTTGTATTCGCCACGCGCCGCAGCCGCTGAGGCTACTGGTTCGCCAACTCCTTGACTGCCCAAGCGTCCCACTTGGTCCAGTCCGTGCCGAAATCCTCGCCAGCCAGAACCGTGAGAACATTGCGCACCTGCTCGTTTTGAGGGTGACTGGGGTCTTTAAGAATGGTCATGAACAGCGGCATCTGAAGCTTGCGGTTGCGGTTCATTAGGTCCGAGAAAAAGACCTCAAGCACATCGGGGTTGAACTTCGGATTGGTGAGATAGCCGGCAATGAGTCCGTAATCCTCGTCACTGGTCAGGTTGACAAGGTGGCGAGAGGCGTTGAGTTGGGCCTCGCCGTTGAATTGACCGACCAGTTTTTGCAGTTCCCGAGCCATTTCCGGAATGGGCTTGTTGGACCGGAGCACCTCGTCAATGTATTGGTCGCCCTCCTCGGCGGTCATGAGTTGATCAGTCCGCGGCTTTCCATCTGGGGCTGGGCCGCCTGCTGGCGCAGTGGCTGCCTTCACTCGGTCGGCTGGCTTTTCCTGGGGCGTTGCCTTCACAACCGGCTTTGGCGCCTCCGCCTGTTGACCAGCCCACTGCCAACCGAAGTAAAGCGAGGCGAGAAGGGCAACAGCGCCAGCGATGAGCAGCTTTGGGTTTCCTGAGTTGGGGGCTTGGTTCATGGAAGGATGATCATGCAGATTCCCCTATAAATCTCAAGGCTGTGGACGCACTTCCTCGCCGTTTGGCGTGGTGATTTTGATTTCCTCGCGATGCAGGGTTGGGTCGCTGCGGAAGGTCAGCCTTGCCTCATATTGGCGCTCCATGGAAACCAGCAATTCTCCGTCCTCGGTGCGCAGGCGTTGCATCACTTCCGGGTGGACCACGACGGTGAGGGTCTTGTGTTCGGGGCGGTTGCGGCCCAGAATGCTGGCCAACAGGCGCTGCAGCTCGATGCTCATGGTGAAGGTTGTCTTCACCTGACCGTGGCCCTTGCAGTAGGGGCAATCCTCGTAGAGGGCGCTGCTGAGACTCTCATGGAGGCGTTGGCGCGTCATTTCCATCAGGCCAAACTGGCTGATGGGGAGCACCTGTGTCTTGGCCTTATCCCGCTTGAGGTGGTCGAGCATGGCGCGGTAGACCGCCTGTTGATCCTTGCGGTTTTTCATGTCAATGAAGTCCACCACGATCAAGCCGCCCATGTTTCGCAGGCGAAGCTGTCTGGCGACTTCGGCGGCGGCCTCCATGTTGGTTTGCACCAGCACCTTGTCTTGTGGCTCGCGGCTTCCGCCGGTTCCCTTGTTGCGGCCGGTGTTGACATCAATCGAGACGAGGGCCTCGGTCTGATCAATCACAATGTATCCCCCGCAGGGCAGCCAGACCTGGCGGTAGAAAGCATTGTCGATCTGCTTTTGAATGCCGTAGGCCTCGAAGATTGCGGATTGTCCCTGATAGTGGGTGATTCGGCGGCGGGCGCGGCGTGAGATCTGGGCGGCCATCTGCTGCATGCGCTCCACTGTGGCGTGATCATCGCAGGCCACCTCGTCAATTTCCTCGGTGAGGAAGTCGCGCACGGTGCGCTCAATGAGCTCCGGTTCGCGGAAGCAACACACCGGAGCAGGCTTGCTCTCGCGGATCTCATTCACGCTGTTCCACTGCTCGATGAGCATGCTGAGGTCACGCACGATGTGGCGCGAGCGTTTGCCAGCTGCTTCAGTGCGCATGATCAGGCCGAGGTTGTCTGGCAGATTGACAGATTCGACGATTTTTCGCAATCTGGCGCGCTCCTTGGGTTCCTCGATCTTTCGCGAGATGCCGAACTGGTCGTTCTGCGGCATGAGCACCAGCAGGCGCCCGGCCAGTGAAATGTTGGTGGTGACCCGCGGCCCCTTGTTTCCGATCGGTCCTTTGGTGACCTGCACCATGATCTCGGAGCCTACGGGATAAAGTTGCGGGATGTCCTCGGCCTTGATCCGCTTCTGCTTCACCTTGCCGCCACGGTTGACCTCCTCCATGCCCTGATTCGAAATGGCTTCGGGAATCGCATCCCAGAAATGCAGGAAGGCATTTTTCTCCAGACCGATGTCAATGAACATCGCCTTGAGACCGTGCTCGATGTTGCGGACCTTTCCCTTGAAGATTGAACCCACCAGTGTGCTGGTGCCAGTGCGCTCAATGGTGTACTCCTCGACGAGGCCATTTTCCATCAGAGCGACTCGGTTCTCGAGCTTTTCGCAGTTGATGATCAGCCGGGTGCCGGTGCGGATGTCCTTTTTGCCGGTGAGGAATTCTTTGACGCGTTGAACAAAGGTGAGTGCCATGAGTGAAGGGGATGAGGGGTTGAAGGGGTTCAGGGATTGGATTGTCCACCGAAGAGGCGCTTGAAGAAGCGCAGCGGCGAAAGGGTTCTTTTGACTGCGGGAGAGGGAGTGGTGTTGGGGTTGGAAATTTTGGGGCGAAGATTCGGGGTGACGGCGGCCTGCGGCTGCAATTCGCGGACCTCCCTCTCGGGGGAGTCGCTGCCGGTGTCGCCATCTTCGCTGGCGACGACCGCCACCGGCAGGCCCGAGTCTTGGTAGGTTACGGCCTCGATTTTGTTGAAATTGCCAGCCACCTCGGGAAGTGGACTGATTTGGGGGTCAAAGCCCTGGTCCAGGGCGAGGGATTGCTCCAGGATGCGGTGGGCGACCGGTGCTGCACAGCCCCCTCCGGATTTTCCGCCCTGCACAATGACACAGATGGCGTACTTTGGCTGTTGGTAGGGGGCAAAGCAGATGAAGAGGGTGTGGTTGTCTTCCACACGCTCGCCTTTTTCGTCAATTCTCCAGTTCTGTGCCGTGCCAGTCTTGCCTGCAACCTCGATGCCCTTGATGCGTGCGGATTTGGCCGTGCCTCCAGCGTCATTGACGACTTTCCACATGCCCTTGCGCACCACCTCCAACTGCTCGGGCTTGAACATGGAGAGCAGATCGGCGCGCAGTTGCGGTTGGTGAGCCTCGATAATTTGGTTGCCGTTGCGGACCTGGTGCAGCAGATGGGGTCTCCAGGATTTGCCGGTGGCCACGGCGGCTGCCACGCAGGCCATCTGCAGGGGGGTGGCCTCAACCTGGCCCTGGCCGATGCTGGTGTTTGCGGTGTAGCCATCGCTCCAGCGTTCCAGTGGCTTGTTGCGCAACAGCCATTGGGGATTTGGCAGAATGCCTGAGCGCTCCTCGTCTGCAATTTCAATTCCTGTCCGTTCACCAAGCCCAAGGAAGCTGCCGACCTTGGTGATGTTGTCGATGCCGGCTGCGTTGCCGTAGCGATAGAAGAAACAGTTGCAGGACCGCATCAGGGCGTCGTCGAGGCCAAGGGAACCGTGGGAGCCGCCGTTCTGGCGCTGGATCCAGCATTGCATGGCCTTGGAGCCGTAGGTCACGCTGCCGCTGCAATTGTAGCTGTTGTGCTGGATTCCAGCCAAACATCCCGCAAGGGCAATCGGCACCTTGTAGGTGGAGCCGGGAATGAAGGGTTGCGTGGCCCGGTTGAGAAGGGGGAGGGTTTTGTCGTTGAGGCTGAGAGCCTTCCACTCCTCGTCGCTGATGCTTGGAATGAATCGGTTCGGGTCAAAGTCCGGCACTGATACCATGGCCAGAATATCCCCCCCATCAGGCTTGATGACCACGGCCGCTCCACGCCCCACTCCACCCTCGCGCAGGGCCTTTTCGGCGATGTATTGAATGCGCGCGTCGAGTGTAAGATGGACATCGTTGCCCTTGTGCGGCGCCACATAGGCTTCCTTGACTTCACCGACGATCCGGCCTCGAACATTCTTCTGCATGATGCGTTCGCCGGCTCGGCCCTTGAGGTATTTGTCGAAGGCCTTTTCCACGCCAGCGCCGCCGTAGTCGTCAGGGAGATAGTAATCCCAACCTTGGCGCTCAGCAGCGTCCACGCGCTGGTCGTCGGGAAGTCTGACATAGCCCAGCAGATGACAGGCCAGTGCGCCCAGCGGGTAAAGACGGGTTCCCCGTTCGGTGACGGTGAGGCCAGGCAGCGAGAGGTTGTGTTCGGCAAAGATGCTGAATTCCGTGAAGGTGAGGTTGTCGCGGTAGACCCAGGGGATCACTCCAGCAAAGCTGCGGTAGTGGATCTGCATGGCCTTCCAGTCGGTTTCAGCAATGGCCAGTCCGAGTTCGGCAAGTCGGTTTTCAATCAATTCCTTGAAGATGGTCACCACATCGGGCTCGGTCTTGAGCCTGGTGATCCCCCGTTCACGAAACTCCACCTTGATGCTGGGCACCTCGGTTTTCTTGATCCGCGCCTGACGCGTGTACTCATCAAGCATTTCCTTGAGGTTGACGCGGACCTCAAAGCTTGCGCGATTGGTGGCAAGGACAATTCCGTTGCGATCCTTGATCTCACCACGCACACCGGGGATTCTCGCGCGCTCCTGCCGGGCCACGGGAACCTTGTCCACAAACTCGGCATGGCGCACCATCTGCAGGTGATAGAGCCGATACAAAAGGATGCCGAAGCCGCCAATGAGCACCAGGGCCAGCAGATGAAGTCGCAGTTGGAAGCGAACGATCATGGCGGAGGTTGACGCAGGCCGTCGTTGCGGATTTCGTAGTGGAAAAACGCCGCCATGGCGTGCACGATCAGCAGCAGTGCAGGCGCGCAGAGCATGGCCAATAGTGTGTTGGTGACCCACTTGGTCAGGACACCGTAGGGAACTGGAATGCTGCCGCGAATCAGGGCGTGCAGCAGGTACTCAGCCGCCAGCCACAGGGCGGTGGCAAGGCCGATCATCAACACTGGCAATTCAATGCGTCCGCGATTGAACTGAGGCCGGACTCCCTGCAGCATGGCGCCAAGCGCGGCAAAGATGAGAATGCTGGCCCCGAGGGGAAGGTGGCCTGTGGCTGCCAACTCGGGCAGGGCAATGACTCCTGATGACAGGTTTTCTGCGCTGGGGCCGATGATCTGCGGAGGGGTGGGCAGGTGCCGCGCATCCCAGAGCAGGCCTGTGATGAAGGCAAGAACGAGCATCATCGGGTAGGGCACGGCCACTGAGGCGACAAAGAAAAACAGAATCGGCAGCATGATGCTGGCGTAGTGGGCCATCGCAAAGCCAGGGCTGTACTCCTGCAGCACAAACGCCAGAAGTTGCAGCAGGATGGTGGCCAGCAAAAAAATCATCGCGCCGGTCCCTCCCCATTGGTTGGCGGTTTGGGCTGAGTCTGAATCTCCGAGAGATCCACCGGCAACGCCTTGGGGGCTGGCGGCGTCGGCGGTTGGGGGCTTGTTGCCGTCTGTGGCGTGCCCGGAGCCTCTAGCGTTTGCTCAAGGACAAAGACATGGTCAAGCTGCGAGAAGTCCACGGCGGGTTCGATCACCGCCTCAGCACTGACATCCTTGATCTCAAAGCGCTTCACGCGTCCAATCATCACGCCCGGCGGGAAGATGCCCCCTTCGCCTGTGGTCAATACCGGTGAACCCGGCGGAATGATGGCGCTGCGACTCAGAAAGGAAAGGCGGAGGTCGGGCTTGATGTCAACGCCAGCGCGTTCCCCAGCCAGAATGCCCTTTTCGAGCGTGCCCTCGATTCGCGCGGAGACGCGGCACATTTCATCGGTGAGCAAAATCACCTCAGCCATGTGAGGAGCCATCTTGCCGGTCTTCCCAATGAGGCCCTGCGCGTTGAGCACGGGGGTGTCGGTGGCCAAGCCGTCGAGGGCCCCCTTGTCGATGATCATGCTGCTCCACCAGGTCGAGGAGACTCGCTTGAGAACCCGGGCAGCTGTGAGCTTCAATGGGCTCATGCGTCGAAAGTTGACCATCTCACGCAGCTGATTGTTTTCGCCGAGCACTTGCACATACTTCTGGGAAAGGATGCGGTGGCGATCCAACTCCATTTCCAACTCGACGATGCGTCGCTTCAGGCTTGGGAGATCGGGCTGCGGTTCCCCCAACTGGGAGAGTTGCCGTTCCGTGGCGGCGCTACTGCGAATGAATGGCGAGAGCGCGGCCATCACTCCGCTTTGAATGCGCCGCGTCACCCCAGCGCCCATCGAAATCAGGCCAAGGGCAAGGCCTGCAAAGATGAGGGTGGCGAGAAGGTTGAACTTGGTCATGGGCCAGGGGGCGGCCGGCACCGCCGCTGTTAGACATCAGAGGTGCTGACCTTGCGCAGGAAATCCAGCGAGTTGAGCACATGGCCAGCGCCTTCACCCACGGCGCTCAGCGGGTCCTCGGCCACATGCACAGGCAGCGCGGTTTCCTCCTGCAGGAGCTTGTCCAGGCCGCGCAGCAAGGCGCCGCCTCCTGCGAGCATGATGCCGCGATCCACAAGGTCAGCGGCAAGCTCCGGAGGGCAGTGCTCCAAGGTGGTTCGGACCGCGTCAATGATCGAATTCAGCGGCTCAAGCATGGCTTCTCGCACTTCCTGGCTGGTCAGGGTGATGGTCTTGGGAAGGCCGGCAACCATGTCGCGGCCCTTGACTTCCATGGTGGTTTCCTTGCTCAGCGGAAAGGCACTGCCAATGCGCAGCTTGATTTCCTCGGCCGTGCGTTCGCCGATCGCGAGATTGTATGCCCTGCGCATGTAATTGATGATTGCCGCGTCGAGTTCGTCGCCGGCGACACGCACGCTGCGGCTGTAGACAATGCCCGCCAGTGAGATGATGGCCACCTCGGTGGTGCCACCACCGATGTCGACAATCATGTTGCCCGCGGCGTCCTGAACCGGCAGGCCAACGCCGATGGCTGCGGCCATGGGCTCTTCGATCAGGTGCACTTCACGCGCTCCCGCCGCTTCGGCGCTTTCCTTGACTGCGCGCTTCTCCACTTCGGTAATGCCAGAGGGAACGGCAATGACGACGCGAGGCCCGCGGACTGCGCGGCGATTGTTGTGCACCTTGCGGATAAAATGCCGCAGCATTTCTTCGGTGAGGCGAAAGTCGGCAATCACGCCATCCTTCAGGGGGCGAATGGCGGTGATGCCGCCCGGGGTGCGTCCTAGCATCCGCTTGGCGTCATCGCCGACCGCAACGACCTCTCCGGTGCCGGATTTGACCGCAACGACTGAGGGTTCCCTGAGGACAATGCCGTGGTCTTTGACAAAGACGAGCGTGTTGGCGGTGCCCAAATCAATGCCGATGTCCTTGGTGCCAAAACCAAAGAGGTTGGCCAGTGCCTGCTGAATGGTGGAAAACATTGGTATGCAAAACAAAAGGGGTGTAGGTGAAGGGGCAAAATGCCCTCCGAAAATCGGGGTGATGCAGGCCCGGATGGCGGGCAATGCAAAGACCTCTGAGCAGCCAGACTAGGAGGGTCGTCAGAGGGGGTCAAGAGAAGTTTACCTGAGCTTAAAAATCGGCCTTTTTGAGGTTTTTGCGGGTCAGAATGGTTTGGCAGTGAGGCTTGAAGGGGCTAGACTGTGGATTATGGCCGACTCTCGCCATTCCAGCCGTCGTCAGAGGCTCAGGCAGGCCTTGATCTCGGCCTGGCGGGGGGCTGACGAGCCTGAGCCTCAGCGCCAAGCCTTCAGCGTCGCGGATCTGGTCGTCAAGGTGGCGGAGGATTCCGGGGTGGGGCAGCGGCTGAAGCTCGAGGAGGTCAATGCGGCTTGGCGGGGGGCGGTCGGTGATTTTCTCGCGGCCCACGCGCATCCGCAGAGCATTGATCGGGGGGTTTTGTTGATTCGCATCCTGCAACCCACGGTCCATCATGTCCTGCAAGGACGGCGGCGCGAGATTCTATCGCGGCTCAAGGCGGTCATGGGGGCCAGGGCGCCGCGCGACCTTCGCCTGAAGGTCGGGTGAGTGCTGTCGCGTTGCCCCGCATTTCCGGGTGCGCAGCGTCGCTGTGAGGCGTATGGAGTCCTCGTAGCCGCCTGCATGGGCAGAACTGGTCATGATTCCGCAATCCTCCCCGAGCCCCGCCCACGAGCAGCCTGCGACGCTGGAAAAGGCGCTGCGGCTCAATCTCGCCCAGCGAGTTTATGGCACCTTCGCTGAAATTGGTGCCGGTCAGGAGATTGCCAACTGGTTCTTCCGCGCTGGAGGGGCCTCAGGAACAGTGGCCAAGACCATGTCGGCCTACGACATGACCTTCAGCGACGAGATCTACGGCAAGTCTCAGCGCTATGTGTCGCGTCAACGCATGCAGGCCATGCTCGATCACGAGTACGCGATTGTGGTTGAGCGTCTTGGTGCCAAGCGCGGTGATCACACCACCTTCTTCGCACTGGCCAACACCGTCCGGGCGCGCAGCTTCCGCGATACCCACGAGGAGTGCCATGGCTGGATGGGGCTGCGATTCCAGACCAGGCCTGGTGGCGCCAGTCAGGACATTCAATTGCATTTTCGGCTTCTGGATTCCACTCATTCGCTGCAGGCTGAGGCCCTTGGCGTCCTTGGGGTGAATCTGCTCTACGCAGCGTTTCATCTGCGCGAGAGTCTGCCGCTTTTTCTGCGCAGCCTGATGGATGGGCTGACCCGCTGGCGGATCGAAATTGACATGGTGGATTTTTCCGGGGAGGACTTTTCTGCGCAGGAGTTTGAGGATCGTCTGGTGGCCCTGGAGTTGGTGCGTTGCGGGCTTTGTGATGCGGCTCTGTTTGGCCCCGATGGCAACATTCTGCAGGTGGCAGAGGCTCTGTATCGAAGGCCGGTGTTTTTGAGCCGCGGCACCTTTGATCCGATTACCCGCGTCAATCTTGACATGCTCGAAAAGGGCATTGCCGGGTTCCGCGAAGAATTCGGTGTGCGTGCCGAGGGGCTGGTGGAGGTTTGTGAGATCACCATGCGCAATCTTCTCAGTGAGGCCCCAGGCGCTGCGGAGCATCAGCATTTTTTGGCGCGCGCCGGTGTGTTGCAATCCCTGGGCAAGCATGTGCTCATCAGCAAGCACGCAGAATTTCACCGCCTCAGTTCCTATTTGGCGAGACACACCCGCGCTCCCGTGGGAATCGTGCTGGGGTTGCCTCTGTTTGAGGAGTTGTTCAACGAGCGCTGGTATCTCGATTTGGACGGTGGCCTGCTCGAGGCTTTTGGACGGCTTTTCAAAAGCGATCTTCGGCTCTATGTGTATCCCGCGGGTGATCCTGTGACCGGGCGCATTCGCACCGGCAGGCAAGCCAATGTCCTGCCCCAGCAGCGGCACCTGCTCGATTACCTGCTTGAGATCGGCGGTGTTCGTTGCCTGCAGGATTGCCTTGAGCAGTGTGTGTTTGTCAGCAGCGCCGGTGTTCGTCAGATGTGGCGCAACGGAGATCCGGCATGGCGCCGTTTTGTCCCCCCGCTGGTGCTGCAGCGAGAACCCTGGGCCACGGGATTTGGTGGCACGAAATCCACACCCCCATCTGAAGATGCGAATTGAGCTGGTCAATACAGGCAACGAGTTGCTCCTTGGTGACACCATCAACACCAACGCCGCATGGATCGGGCAGCGCATTGCTGCCCTCGGGCTGATGGTGTCCCGTCACTTGGTGGTCAGTGACGGCGCGGTCATCGGCGAGGCGATTGCCGAGGCGGCTTCGCGCAGCGATGTCGTTCTGGTTTCCGGTGGTTTGGGCCCCACGGCTGATGATCTTACCCGGGAGATGACCGCGGAATTGCTTGGCCTGCCGCTGGAGCTCGATGAGCGACTGGCGCAGGACCTGCGTGAGTTCTTCGCCCAACGCAATCGGCCGATGGCCGATTCCAATCTGCGGCAGGTCATGGTGCCTCGCGGTGCCACGGTGTTGCCCAATCCATTTGGCACCGCGCCTGGCCTGTATTTCCCCGCAGAGTTGGGGCGCTCGCGCGGTTTCAACACTCATGTGTTCCTGCTGCCTGGCCCGCCGAGGGAGCTCAAGCCAATGATGGAAAACCAAGTCGAGCCAAGGCTTGGCAAACTGATTCACGGCGATCGCAGGCGTGTCGTGCGTTACCTGAAGATCACGGGGTTGGGTGAATCCGATCTGGTGGCAAGGGTGGAGCGCGACCTCGAGGCAATTGAGGGCCTTGGTTTGGGGTATTGCATTCGAGCCGGTGATGTGGATCTGCGGCTCAGCGGTGACGCCCAATGTGTCGGCCAGGCAGAGGCATTGGTGCGCTCGCGGCTGGAGGCCCACATTGTTTCCGATGACAATCGGCTGTTGGAGGAGGTGGTGGTGGCAGAATTGGCGGCGCTCGGGCAGAAGGTGGCCACTGCGGAGTCCTGCACCGGGGGATTGCTCTCGAGCCGCCTGACTGATATTCCGGGCTCTTCTGCTGTGTTTGGCCACGGCTGGGTGGTATACGCCAATGAGGCAAAGGTGGGGCAGTTGGGCGTGGACGGTGGACGAATCGCCCAACACGGAGCGGTGAGCCCTGAGGTTGCCCTGGCGATGGCGCGTGGCGCGCTTGCCCGCTCGGGCTCCGATCACGCGCTGGCGCTCACCGGCATTGCCGGCCCCGGGGGCGGCAGTCACGAAAAGCCTGTTGGGACGGTGTTTGTTGCGTTGGTCTCCCGCGTTGGGCCGGACCTTGTGTTGCCCTTGTTGCTTCCGGGCAGCCGAGATCGGTTCAAATTGATGGCGACTCAGGCGGCCCTCGACATGCTGCGGCGGCGGCTTTTGGGTCTTGCGAATCGCGAGGGTACTCAGGAAGCTTAGGTTGATTCGCTGCCGTTTCTCGTTTTGCTGGGGACTTGGCGGTTTCCCACACCAGACTTGCGTCCCTGTTTTTCTTCACGGCCATGCCGATGGGCATGTGGAATGTGCCATTGGCGATGGTCTACACGGCCCATGGGCGCGGGCATCTGGTGCCGTGGGTCCTGTCCACCACTGCGCTTGCAGCCTTTGTTTCGCCGCTGTTTTCCGGAGCGTTGATGGACCAGCGAATGGCGGGCACGAGGCTGCTGCGCCTGCTGGCGGCGCTCACCAGCGTTGCGCTGGGGCTGACAAGCCTCTGTCTGCATTGGAAAGTCGGGGATGGGCTGCTGTTGTTCGTGGCACAGATCCAAGCCTTGGTGGCCGCTCCGATCTGGAGCATCGCCAGCAGCCTGGTGCTCTCGCACCTGCGCGATGCGCCCACGCAATTCGGGCCAATTCGGGCCTGTGCCACCTTCGGGTGGATGGTGGGCTGTTGGGTGATCAGCTGGGGTTTGGGCGCCGATGGAAGCGTGGTTGCCGGGGTGGCAGCAGCCCTGTTGTGGCTATGGGTGATCGGGGTGTCGAAGCTCCTGCCTGAGGAGGCACCTGCCGAGGCGCCCACACCCCGCCGCTGGGTTGAGGTGATGGGCCTTGATGCCTTGGGTTTGCTCCGCGACCGCGATCACCGCGTGGTGTTCATCACCGCGGCTCTATACTGCATTCCACTGGCGGCCTTCTACCCCTACACGGCACTGCAATTGCGGCATTTGGGTGTGCAACAGGTCTCTGCGATGCTCTCGGTGGCTCAGGTCGCAGAGATTGGCACGATGTTATTGCTTTCCAGGGTGATGCGGCGGGTTCGTCTGAAGTGGGTGTTCGCCGCTGGCATCGGAATCTGCGTTGTTCGCTATTGGCTGGCCTCGTTTTCGCAGCTCACACCCGTGCTGCTGGGAATTTTTTTGCACGGCTTCGCCTTCACGCTGTATTTCATCACCACGCAGATTTATCTCGAGCAGCGCATTGAACCGCGTTGGCGTGCCCGGGCCCAGGCCCTTCTGGCTCTGCTCATGTCCGGGGTGGGCAATCTCATTGGCTACCTCGCGGGCGGTTGGTGGGCGGCGCGCTGTGGCGTCTCTGCAGGGCAGGGAGACTGGCGCAGCTTCTGGCTGGGGCAGACGGCTGCTGCCGCTTCGGTATTGCTGTTCTTTGTGATTGCCTACCGTGGCCGCAGGCCTATTCAAAAGGCGACTCAATGACTTCGCCCTTGGTGGGTTCAACGAGCTGACTGCGGATGAGGTCAAAGGATGAGCCGTGTTGATAAGGATGGATGTACAGGCGCTGGCGGCGGCGCATGAGGTTGTCCCGCACAATGTCGAGTTGGGCAAAGTCAACACTGTCCTGGAAATCGGAGAACCAGTAAAGCGCATCGGCCTGCCGCACAGCTTCGCTCAACAGGGCCACCCAGGCATAGGATACGCCCACGCTGTGGACAAAGTGGGTTTGCGGCCGTTTGGCCAGTCGGCGAAACAGGTCCTCAGAGGGGATCGGGTCGTTGCGATTGAACTTGAAGGAGCGCGCCTCCTCGAGGCTGGCCATGCCGCCCATGCGCCAGAATTTTTCGAAGTCTGCGGTGGTGGTTCGATAGAGTTCGTCACCAGGCAGCCCTCCCTTGGGTGGCGAGGAGAGCCCACAGCCAGGGAAGAGAACCACCACGCTTCCCTTGGCAAAACGGTCCACCTCATCAAGCACTCGGGGAAGGAATGGAGCCATTGACGAGGAGACATCAAGAACGACGGCCAATCGTTTCGCCTTGATCTCGCGTCCGAACATCGAGAGGGGTTGAAACACCATTCCGTTCTGGGCCCCCAAGCCCATTGAGCGTCCAAAGCCGCCACCGCCCAACGCGCCGCCTGAAGAAAGTCGGCTGGGAGCAGTAAGCAGGCTGCTTTCCGGAAGGTCTGGCAATTCCAGTGGCGCGTCGGGCAGTTGCAGCGCTGCAGTGGTGGAAGTGGAGGTGATCTTTCGAATGGGCAACGCTTTGCGCAGCCAAGGTGACTTCTTCTGGTTGACCTTCTGTCGGAGGTCCTGACTCGCCGCCTCCCCTTGAGCACTGCCGCCAGGCAGGAAATCCACCTCGTCCTGCATCATGTCTGATCGCACCACCAGAACGGCCCCGATGGCGATGATCAAGGCGTGGACACCCAACGAAAGAAACAGGGACTCTCCTCCCCAATTTTTCCAGTAAGGCCGAAGTCTGGCCGGGAGACGACGCTCGATGCCGTCCGCGAGCTGGGACCACCACTTGGGTGTCTCCTGCGCTCCGTTGACTGTGGCTTCCGTGGTTACCGCAGGCAATGCGGGAGCGGAAAGGGGGGCGGCCACCGAATCCTTAGAGCGCACCATTTGGGGACTCGGCGCCGCAACATCGCACTGCTTTGCCGCCTCCGCGCGCATTGACGAGGGTGGCACGGGGCTCGGGACCTCGAGGGGCGCCGGCTGCGGCGTCGGGGCAGCGGCGAAACTGATGCGCGTCCGCTG
>JAURHS010000023.1 GCA_030833205.1 Prosthecobacter sp. | reverse complement strand
CTCAGCGACCTGTCCATGCCCGGCTCCTGGGGAGCCTGCATGGATGTGGGCGGCCGCCACACCGGCGCACTCTCCGGCAGCATGAACATGGCCGGTCAGGTTGGTGGCGCCATTGCCCCAATGGCCGTGCCCCTGGTCTTGGCCGCCACGGGCAACAACTGGAACATCAACATCGCCCTCTTTGCTCTGGCCTATGGACTGGGGGCCCTGTGCTGGTTGTGGGTGGATTCCGACGAACGACTGCAGCCCTGATTGAGCCGCAAGAGTCGCCTGACCGGGGGCGTAACTTAGTGGTCTGACCTCTGACTTCAGGGCAGACCCACCCTGCCATGAACGCCAGCGCCCTCTCCCGCCCCCACTCCCTGGTTCAGCAAGTCTGTGAGCAATTGGCCGCGCTGATCCGAGGCAGTCAACGCGAGGGCAAGGGTTGGTTGCCTGGGGAGCGCTCGCTGGCCGAGCAGTTCGGGGTGAGCCGCACCGTGGTGCGCGAGGCCACCAAGCGCTTGGAGCAGCAGGGCCTGTTGGAAATCCAACACGGCAACGGCATCAAGATCGTGGACCGCCTGCATCGTCCGCTCAATGAGGCCCTGACCCTGCTGATCCCCGACATGGCCGAGCGGCTGGCCCAACTCAACGAGGCCAGACTTGCCATCGAACCGCAAGCCGCCGCGCTGGCCGCCCGCAACGCCAACCGCGAACAGATCCGCCAACTGCGCCGCATTCATGCCCAACTCTGCGAGTCTCCTGACAGCCGCAGTGCCATTGAGGCCGACACCGCCTTTCACCACGCCATTGCCGATGCCAGCGGCAACCGCATTCATCGCCTCATCCTCGACTCGCTGGCCGAGTTGGGCACCTCAAGCCGTCTGTTGACCATTGGACGGATTGGCAAGCAACCTGCCATTGAGCATCACCAGGCCATCCTCGAGGCCATCGAGAACGGCGATGCCCAAGCCGCCGAGCGCGCGATGCGCCATCACATCGAGGCCGCCGGCCGCGACATGGATTTGCCAGCCCTGAAGGAACTCAGCCCACTCTGAAGCCATGCGCGTCCTGATCGTTCTGTGTCTAAGCCTTGCCGCAGCCCTGCCTACTCAGGGAAGCGAGGCTTGGTTTGCACAGAAGGTGCTGCCCATTCTCAAGGCGCGTTGCTTCGAGTGCCACAGCCATGGCGGAAAGATGAAGGGCGGCCTGGCCTTGGATTCGCGCTCAGGCTGGCAGACCGGCGGCGACAACGGCCCGGCCATTGTTCCGGGCAAGCCCGAGCAAAGCCTGCTGATCAAGGCGGTGCGCTACCATGACCCCGACTTTGAAATGCCGCCCAGCGGACGGCTGCCTGCCGAAGAGATCGCGGTGCTCGAGCAATGGGTGAAGCAGGGCGCCCCAGACCCGCGCCAGTCGCAGGCCAGCCTGGCCAAGGCAGGCATTGACCTCGAGGCAGGGCGCCGCTTCTGGGCCTTCAGGCCAGTGAACGATCCCGCCCCGCCGGCAGTGAAGCATCGGCAGTGGCCTCGGGATGCGCTGGACCATTTCATTTTGGCCGCCCAAGAACAAGCCGGCATTGAGCCTGGGCCCGATGCCAATCGCGAGACCTGGTTGCGGCGCGTCAGCCTTGACCTCACTGGCCTGCCCCCCAGCGAAGATGAGCTGCTCGCCTATCTGGCTGACCGCAGCCCGCAGGCCGATGAACGCGTGGTTGATCGCCTGCTTGGCGCCAAGGCCTACGGCGAACGCTGGGCCCGCCACTGGCTGGATCTCACCGGCTACGCCGACATGATGGGCACCTCCAACAGCGTGTACGCCGAGCAGTCCTGGCGCTACCGCGACTACCTCATCGCCGCCTTCAACCAGGACAAACCCTTTGACCGCTTTGTGCGCGAGCAAATCGCCGGTGATCTCATGCCCTTCGAGAAGCCCGAGGAGCGCGCAGAGAACCTCACCGCCACCGGCTTTCTGATGGTGGGCGATGTGGAAATCGTCAACCCCGACAAGGAGCGCATGCGCGCCGACCACATCGACTCGCAGATGATCAAGATTGGCCAGGCCTTCCTGGGCATGACTCTGGGCTGTGCCCGCTGCCATGACCATAAATTCGATCCCATCGGCGTCGAAGATTACTACGCCATGGCCGGCACCCTGCACAGTTCGCCCTCCACCCACAAGATCCCCTTTGGCGTGTGGAGCCAACTCAACAGCCTGCCCCTGCCGGAAACCGCGACACAGCTCGCTGCAAGACGCCAGCGCGAGGCAGCCCAACAAGCCCAGATCGCCGCCTGGAAAGCGGAGCTTGGGCAACTCAAGGCTGAGCAGGCGACCCTGGAAAAACAACTCGCTGCGTTGCCAGCGCCATCCCCCAAGGCAGGCAGCGCGCTGGTCACCGCCTCATCCGCGCAGCAGCAGCGCGAGATTGCCACGCCCAAGGACAAGGCCAAGCCGGAGCCAGGACCCAGGGCGGAATTGACGCAACGGCGCGATGAAGTGGCCGCGCAAATCAAGCAACGCGCGGAGGCCATTGCCCACGCTGAGTTCTTCAGCGATCAAACTCCGCGGGCCTTCGCCATGCAGGACGGACCAAGGCCTGCGGACATGCCCATCCTGGTGCGTGGCAACCCCTATGCCCCTTCGCGCGTGGTGCCACGCGGCGCGTTGCGCGTGGCGTCCTGGGCTCCCTTCCCTGCGATTGCAGCCGGCCAAAGCGGACGCCTGCAGCTTGCTCAATGGCTGGCGGACAAACAGAACCCTCTCACCGCCCGCGTCAGCGTCAATCGAATCTGGCAAAAACTCTTCGGCAGCGGCCTGGTGCCCAGCGTGGATTACTTCGGCAGCCGCGGCGAGCGCCCGACCCATCCGGATTTGCTTGACCACCTCGCCAGCCGCTTCATGCAGGGCGGTTGGTCGCAAAAGGCCCTGCTGCGCGCGCTGGTGCTCAGCCGCAGCTACCGCCTCAGCGCCGCCAATGTGGCGGCCTCAATGCAGCGCGATCCGCAAAACAAACTCTTCTGGCGCATGAACCGTCAACGCCTCGACGCGGAGGCCCTGCGCGATGCCCTGCTGGCCGTCAGCGGCGAATTGGCGCGCAGCAGCGGCGGTCCGGCGCTGGTGCTGGAAGATCCACAAAACTGTGGTGGCCTGGCGCGCAGCGGCATCAATCCACCAAGCTACCGCCACGCCAGACCACGCCCCATCCAAGCCGTGGAACGCACGATTTACCTGCCGGTCATGCGCCTTGGCTTCGCCGGCCCAGACCGTTTGCGCGCGGTCTTCGACTTTGTGGACCCAGCCATGATTGCCGGAGAACGCCCCCAGACCACAGTGCCCACCCAATCGCTGTTTTTGTTGGGCAATGAAATGATGCGTCAACGCGCCCAAGCCCTGGCCAAACTTCTGTTGTCCTCCGAGGCAGACGACGAGACCCGCCTGCAACGCCTCTGGCATCGTGCGCTTAACCGCAGCATCAAGGCTGATGAACGCGGGCAAGCCCTGAGCTTCCTGCAGGGCCTGCGCGACTCAGGCAGCCGGCAAGACCTGCTGCCATGGACCGAGCTTTGCCACAGCCTGCTGGCCAGCAATGAATTTGTGTTTCGCTTCTGACCCCAACTTGAACACCCTGTCATGAAACCGCCTGCTGTTTCCCGCCGTCGTTTGTTGGCGCAAAGCGCCTGTGGCTTTGCCGGCCTGGCCCTTGCGGATTTGCTGCAGGCCGCGCAGAACCCGCTGGCCGCGCGCCTGCCCGGCCACCGGCCCAAGGCCAAGCGCGTGATCTTTTTGTTCATGGGCGGTGGGCCCTCGCAGATGGATTTGTTTGACCCCAAGCCCTTCATTGAGCGCCGTCACGGTCAGAAGGTGGACTCCCCGTTGCCCAAGCAAGTCACCCAGGTGGGCACCGAGCAATACCTCGCACTCAAGGCCATGGCGCCAGTGCGCCCGCGCGGGCAGAGCGGCATGATGATTTCCGATTTGATGCCGCATCTCGCGGGCGTCGCGGACGACCTTTGCCTGCTGCGCGGCATGAGCGTGGACAACCCACAGCACGCTGGAGCCACGCTGCAGTTTCACACCGGCAGCTTCGCGGAGGTGCGCCCCTCCCTGGGGGCCTGGGTCAGCTATGGCTTGGGCAGCGAAAACGCCAACCTGCCTGGCTTTGTGAGCATTCAGGGCGGTGGCGTGCGCGAGTATGGCGCCGCCTTTCTGCCTGCCGTGCATCAGGGCACCAAGCTCAGCGTGCCCTTGGACGGCAAGACCCTGCCGATTGAAAACCTGCGCAATGCCTCAGTCAACGAAGTCATCCAACGGCGGCGCATGGACTTCACCACCTCTCTCAATCGCCGTTTGCTCTCCGAGCTGGGCGGCGATCAGGCGATGGAGGGCATGATCGAAAACATGGAGCTGGCCGCGCGCATGCAACTGACCACGCCACAGATTGTGGACCTCTCGCGCGAGAGCAAGGCCACGCTCGATCTCTACGGCATTGGCCGCGAGCCAAGCAACAGCTTCGGGCGCGCCTGCCTTCTGGCGCGCAAGCTCAGCGAATCCGGCGTGCGCTTTGTGCAGGTCAGCATTGGCGGCTGGGACCATCACGGCGACATCCGAGGCAACCTGCCCAAACTCTGCGCCCAAACCGATCAACCCGTGGCCGGCCTGATCCGCGACCTCAAGACCCGCGGCCTGCTGGAGGACACCTTGGTGCTGTGGAGCGGCGAGTTTGGCCGCACCCCGTGGAGCCAGGACCTCAGCGGCAAGTCCCCCATTGACCGACACGGGCGTGAGCACCAGCCCGAGAGCTTCTGTGCCTGGATGGCCGGTGGCGGCGTCAAGGCCGGCCTGACCCACGGCCAGACCGACGACATGGGCTACCGGGTCATCGAGGGCCGTGTCCATGTGCACGATCTGCATGCCACCCTGCTGCACCTGCTGGGCATTGACCACCTGAAGCTCACTGCCCGTCATCTTGGGCGTGACTATCGCCTCACCGATGTCTATGGAGAGGTGGTGCACGAGATCCTCGCTTGAGGCCCGCCGTCCCTGACCATGTCCGTCCAGCCATTGTTTTCCGTTCTTCTCGGCCTTGGGTTGATCCACTCGCCGTGGGCCGCGGCCGCCGCCACCAAGGCAGCGCCGGCCATGGAGAGCTTTCTCAACACCCATTGTCTGCGCTGCCACGGCCCGGAAAAACAAAAGGGCGACCTGCGCCTCGACCAACTCTCCCGCGACTTTGCCCTCGGCGCTGATGCCCATCACTGGGCCGAGGTGATGGAGCAGGTCAACAGCGGCGAGATGCCGCCAAGCAAGGAGAAACGGCCCTCACAGGCCGAGATGGCCGCCTTTGTCGGCAGCCTTGATGGCATGCTCAAGCAGGGCCGCGCAGCGCGCATGGCCGCAAGACCTGCCGTCACCCATTACCGACTCAGCCGCAGCGAGTATCAAAACACCGCCTATGATTTGCTCGGCGTGCGCTACGACCCCGCCAAGCCGGGTGAACTCAACGAGGACACGCGCTGGCATGGCTTTGAGCGTCTCGGCTCGGAGCTCTCACTCTCCCCCTCGCATGTCGAGCGCTACCACCGCGCCGCCATGCTGCTCTTGGAGCGCGCCCTGCCCAGCACCCCCGGCCAACCACGCCTGGTGCGCAAGGACGCAGCCGAACTGCGCTATGGCGGTGGCGAGGTGCAACGCCAACGGCTCAAGCAATTCGGCATCACCCGCCCACTGCGTCAGCTGCTCTTCCCCGGCACGGTGCAAACTGCCCTCGCCCCGCATTGGTTCGGCAAGTGCGGCCCGGAACACAGCGGACTCTACAAACTGCGCCTGCAGGCCAGTGGCATCCGCCCGCCTGGCGGCCAACCCGCGCATTTGGCCATTGGCAAACGCAGCGGCGAGGAAACCGTGGACGCCCTGGTGGAGTTTGACCTCACGGCCCCGGAGGACAAGCCACAGGTTTACGAGTTCGAGGTCTTTTTGGAAATGCCGCTGAGTCTGGACTTCTGCGTGGTGGCCACGGATGCCGTTGATCGCCGTCAAGGCGCCGCCTTTCGCAACGCACTGACCAGCCGCGAAGGCCATGTCTTCACCCACAGCAGCGAAACCCTCCTGCTCAATCCCAGTGCCCCGCAGATGTTTGACGACAAGGGACAGGGCATTTTCTCCACGGTGCTGTTGGACTGGGTGGAATGGGAAGGGCCGCTGGAAAGCCCACAGGAACTGGCGCGGCGGCGCGATCTCCTGCCCGCGGCCAATGCAGACCTTGCCGCGGCAACCGCACAACTGCAGGTCTTTGCGCAGCGCGCCTGGCGTCGTCCAGTAAGCAGCGCCGAGTTGGCTCCCTACCTCAAGGCCATGCAGGCTGAGTTGGATGCCGGCGAGCCCATGGCAGAGGCCTACCGCGTTGCCCTGCTTGGCGTGCTGACCTCGCGACACTTCCTGTATCTGGTCGAGGGCGAGCCCAGGCCGCGCCCACAACTCAACCCCTGGGAACTGGCCTCGCGCCTCTCC
This sequence comes from Prosthecobacter sp., assembly GCA_030833205.1. GTDB lineage: Bacteria > Verrucomicrobiota > Verrucomicrobiia > Verrucomicrobiales > Verrucomicrobiaceae > Prosthecobacter. The sequence goes on along the minus strand of JAURHS010000023.1, from coordinate 26,249 downwards.
TACTTTTTGTGGAGCAGCATGCCCGATGAGGAACTCTTCGCCGCCGCAGGCAGCAACCGGCTCAGCGGGGAAGGCCTGCGCACGCAGGTCAGGCGCCTGCTTGAAGACCCGCGCAGCGCACGCTTCATCGCGGACTTCTCCCGCCAATGGCTGCAACTGCACCGCGTGGGCATGTTCCCGCCTGACAAAAAACTCTACCCGCGCTACGACCCTTGGCTTGAGGCCAGCATGCGCCGCGAGCCGGTGGAATTCTTCCGCGAATGCTTCACCCGCAATCTTCCCTTGAGCCAGTTCATTGATGCGGATTGGACCATGGCCAATGCCAGACTCTGTGACTTCTACGGCCTGCCCGAACCCAGCGCCCAAGGCTTTGTGCGCGTGTCCCTCAAGCCAGAGGACCATCGCGGCGGGCTGTTGACCATGGGCGCGGTGCTGGGGCTCTCCTCGGATGGCACCCGCCATCGCCCGGTGCATCGAGGCGTCTGGCTCAGTGAGGTCATGCTCGGGCGCAGCCCTCCGCCGCCACCAGCCAATGTGCCGGCCATCGAGCCCAACCCGCCCAAGAGCCCAAAGGCCAGTCTGCGCGACAAGCTCGAGGCTCATCGCAGCGATGCCAACTGTGCGGCCTGCCATGCCCGCATTGACCCACTTGGCCTGGCCTGGGAAAACTACGACGCCATCGGGCAGTGGCGCACCCACGAACAATCCGCCGCGGGCGTGGGCGAGGCACCAGCCATGCGCCCCGAGGGGGAATTGCCCGATGGACGCAAGTTCAAGGACGCCGAGGCCTTCAAGGACCTCTTGCTCGCCGATCAGGACAGCCTTGCCCGCGCCTTCATCCAACACCTCTGCACCTACGCACTGCGCCGCGCCATGACCCTCGACGACGAGGACCAACTCAAGGCCCTGCAACAACAGGCCAAGGCAGCCGATTACCGCCTGCGCGACATCATTCTGGCCGTGGCCTGCTCGCCCCTGCTGCAACAACGCTGATTGCCCTTCACCTCCACTCCACCCCAACGATCCCTCCTCATGCACCTGCCTTCCTCCTCATGGCGTCTCAACCGCCGCCACGCCCTTCGCGCCCTGGGAAGCTGCATTTCACTGCCCATGCTGGAGTGCATGATCCCAAGCCGCGCTGCTGCAGCCGCCAAGGCCGCAGAAAGCCCGGCGCGCAGCGCCTTCATCTACCTGGCCAATGGCGTGCATTCGCTCAACTACCAGATCACCAAGCCGGGGCGCGATTACCAGTTCTCGCGCTCACTCAAGCCGCTGGAAAAACATCGGGATTCCATCACGCCCATCAGCGGCCTGCACCACCCCGGCGCCCTGAGCCATCACCACAACTGCATTTCCGTCTGGTTGACCGGCGGCAAGCTCGGCCCCACCGATCGCAACAGCATCTCCGTGGATCAAAAAATAGCGGAGGTCACCGCGCCCCACACGCGCTACCCCTCGATGGAGGTGGCCCTCACCCAAGGCTCGCTGGCCTGGACGGCTGACGGCGTGCAGTTGCCGGCCCTGCGCCGCTGCAGCGAGATCTTCACCTCACTCTTTGAAGAACCCAAGGGCGGCAAACAGGCCCAACGCCGTGCCCTTCGCCGCAAGGGCAGCGTGCTGGATGCCAACCTCGATGAGGTGCGCCAATTGGAAAAGAAAATGGGCTCGGAGGACAAGGGCCGCATGGAGCAGTACCTGACCTCGGTGCGCGAGGCCGAGATCCGCACCCGCCGAGCCGACGCCTGGCTGGACACCCCGCTGCCTGCCATCTCCGAGGCCGACCGCAAACGCACCAACCGCGACATCGCCCAGACCATGGCCGGGGATTACTTCCGCACCGTTTACGACCTCATCGTGCTGGCCTTCCAGACTGATGTCACCCGTGTGGCCACCTTCAGCCTTGGTGGCGAGGGCGATGCCTTTTCCATTCCCGAAATCGGCATCACCGAATCGCGGCATCAGTTGAGTCACCACGGCGGCGACGCCGGCTACATGGAAAAGCTCACCAACTACGACACCTTTGCCATCGAGCAGTTCAGCCACTTCCTCACCCGCCTGCAGCAAACCCTCGACCTCAACGGCAAACCCCTGCTGGGCAGCACCATGTCGCTGTTTGGCAGCGGCATGTCCTACGGCCACAGCCATGGCAACGCCAACCTGCCGCTGGTGCTGGCAGGCGGTGCTGATCTGGGCCTGAAGCATGGCAGCCATCTGGACTTCAATCAGGGGCACTTCGGCGGCTATCAACTCGACAAGCCCGCCGAGCATTATGGCCTCTGCAGCCGCCCGGCCAACAGCGACGCCCACATGAGCAATCTGCTGCTGATGATGGCCCAACGAATGGGCGTGGAAGTAGAACGCTTTGGCGACAGCAACAAGGTCATTGCCCTATGAGTTGCCGGTTGCTCTTGGCCCCGCTGATGCTGGCAGGCACACTGCTTGCCGCGCCCGCAACACCAGAACCCTTTCGCCCCAAGGCCGGTGAGTTTCCGCCATTGGCGATGGCGCACAGTTACCGCGGTGAACTGGTCTTCGTGGACCATGCCAACCGCCGCGGCAGTCTGCGCGTGCAGGGCTCGGGCATGTTCTTTCGCAATGACCCGCATCCCATAGCCCTGCTGCCCTACGCTGAGGTGCGGCAATTTGGCGCTCCCGCCGATCTGCGCGATTTGCCCCTGGGCAGCCTGCTGCATGCCAAGGGCTTTTTGCCCCCGGACCCCAAGACCTCCTGCGTGCCCGTCCTGCCCGTGGACAACAAAACCCGCGACGGCAACCACAACCGTGGCGCCGGGATTTTCCCCGCTGAAAACCATCTCCTGCTGTTGGAAGACGAGCCCAGTCGCTGCCTGCGCGAAGGCAAAATCTGGCAACTCAACAGCCTTGAGTTCAAGGGGCCAGGCGGTCTGCTGGAGGCCAGTTGCCAGCCCCTCAATGGCAACGATGCCAAGGCTGCCGTGGAGAGCCTTGGGTTGGATCAGGCCACCCGATTTTGGCGCGGCCGCGAACTTCTCAACCTCTCCGAATGGCTCAAGGACACAGGCCTCAAGCCGGAGGGCAAGCAGGATCTCAAGGCACTGCGCCTGCATCTCTCCCTGACCTGGAAACCCACCGCAGACGGCATCTTCACCCGCCTGCATGTCAGTGATGTCTGGCTCGATGATGCCGCGCTGCATCGTGCAGCGCAGCGGCAGCGCCAAACCCATCTGGCCTTCATGCGCAGCCGTTGGCTGCCGGCCTTCGTGGATGGCGTGCAGTACGGCAAGTTCGGCCGCGCCAGCATCACCCTGACCTTGTTTGGCGGCATGGATGAGGAGCTTTACGCGGACTTTAAACAGGGTGCGGCAGCCATGATCAACGCCGCAGAGAGCAACCTCAAGCATCTCAGCGCCAGCAACGGCCCGGCCCACATGGCCAGCAAGGGCAGCATTCTTGAGGTGCAACGCCGCAGCCAGAATCCACCGCTGGGCAGCAGCGGCCTGCAACTTCGCTTTGAAACCGATCTCATCATCGAGGGCATTCGCCCCGGCCGCGTGGTGCGCATCCGCCCGCGCGACTGGCCGCAGGTCAATCTTCCGCGCGAGGAATACATCAGCGATGGCGCAGCCAGTTTGGAGGAGCGCTTCCCCACACCGGCAATGTTCCCGAAGTACTGAGCGCCACAGCCCCATTCTCTCCGATGTGTCTCCGCCTTGTTTTCACCCTGGCCTGCGCCATGCCGTTGATCGGCCTTCATGCCGCTTATTGGCCGCTGGATGAAGTCGCATCCCCACTCGTTCTGCGCGGCGGCAAGGCCCTGCCCACCACCGCGGGTCACGGCAAGGGCCTGGGCCTGGATGGCGACGCTCTGCTTGAAGTGGAGGGCAGCGCTGGTTGCCATGATGAGTTCACCCTGAGCCTCTGGTTCAACCCGCAATTGCCCGGCGATGGGCAGCAGGTGCTGGCCGGCAAGAGCCGCTACAGCCAGAACCAGCGGCAATGGAGCCTGACGATTGAGACCGATGGCCACCTCAAGGCTCACTTGCAGCAGAAGGGTTGGCGCAGCATCAGCGGCGGCCCGCAGATCAAGGCCGGTCAATGGCACCAAGCCGTGCTGGTGGTCAGCGCCAACAAGGCCAGCCTTTATCTGCAGGGCCAACCCCTTGGCGAGATTGCTTTGGCCCAACCCATTGCCGCCACCAAGGCCCCCATCACTCTGGGCGGGATTTGGGATCGCAGCCAAGTGCAGCAGGGCTTTGTGGGTGCCTTGGATGAGGTGCGCTTGGAACCGCGCGCGATGAGTGCAGCGGAAGTGGCGGCAGCCTTTCATCCGGTGACCGATCGCCACGCGCTGGTCACAATCCACAGCAGCCTGCCGCTTTGGGACCCCAGACTGCCCATGCCCAGGATCAGCGAATTGCAACCCGTGCAGGGCGCGCGCTTTGCGCTGATCAAACCTGCGGCGCCCGATGTTGATCAATGTCGCTTCACCCTGGGCGTGGGCATGGTCTGGCACCGTGGCCTGCTCTATGCCTCCTATGGTTTTAATCGCGGCCTTGAAAACACCCCCAGCGAAGAAGCCCATGTGCGCTGCAGTGCGGATGGCGGCCTGAGCTGGGGGCCGTCCACCGTCATGGATGAAGGCGCAGGCGATCTGGCCGTGAGCCACGGCAGTTTCCTTTCCCATCAAGGCAGGCTCTGGGCCTTCATGGGCGCCTTCCATGCCCATGAGAAGCTTTACCACCGCGTGCACACCCGCGCCTACCGCCTGGATGAGGGCAGCGGCCAATGGGAAAAATTGGGCCTGGTCATTGATGACGGATTTTGGCCCATGCAGGAGCCTCAGCGCATGAGCGACGGCAACTGGATCATGGCAGGTCTGCACCTCTCCGAGCAGGGCAAGGGCCTCAATGGCCCTGCGGTGGCCATCAGCAGCGGCGACGACTTCACCCGCTGGCGGCAGATCGTGCTACCCATCGCGCCCAGTGTGCGCGGTGCACTCTGGGGCGAGTCCACAGTGATCGTGGATGGCCCGCGCATCACCAACCTCTCGCGCTATGGTCGCAAGGCATGTGCCCTGATTTCCAGCAGCGAGGATCATGGCCGCAGTTGGAGTGCCAGCACCCTTTCCAATTTGCCGATGGCCACCAGCAAGCCCTATGCCGGGCTGCTCAGCAATGGACAGCGCTACCTGGTCTGCACAACCACCGCCGACAGCGGAGGTCGGCGCTCGCCACTGACCATTGCCCTGACCCGCCCCGGGGAGAGCCTGTTCTCCAAGGTGCTGTTGATTCGCCACTCACTGGACTCGCGCACGCCAGGCATCAGCCATGCCAAGGCGGACTTCAGTTACCCCTATGCCGTCGAGCATGAGGGCCATCTCTACATCGGCTACACCCACAAGAGCCACTTCGCCAATGAGCTGGCCATCCTGCCGCTTTCCAGCCTGAAGCTGCCAACAGACTGAAAGGCGAGCCTCCGCAGCGCGTTGACCCCAGCCGCCCTCATGATCGCCAGCCTCATTCGTTCCTGCCTGCTTGCTGCCTTGATCTGCAGCCCATCGCTTGCCGCGCAGCCGCCACCCAATGTGTTGCTCATTTTGGCCGATGACCTTGGCGCCCATGATCTGGGCTGCTTTGGCAGCCGCTTTTACGAGACTCCCCATCTCGATGCCCTGGCCAAACGCGGCACCCGCCTGACCCGCGCCTATTCGGCCAGTCCGCTTTGCTCGCCCACGCGCTCCAGCATCATGACGGGCATGCACCCCGCACGCACCGGCATCACCGCACCGGCCTGTCACCTGCCCGCCGTGCAGCTCGACAAGGCTCTGGTGAAGGGCAACACGCGCATCCATGTGGCCAACTCAGTCACCCGCCTGAAAACCCAGTACCACACCTTGGCCGAAGCTCTGCGCGACGCCGGCTACCGCACCGCCCACTATGGCAAATGGCACCTGGGACACAACCTGCAACCCGGCGACGCCTACGAGCCGCGCGATCAGGGCTTTGAGGTGGATTGGCCGCACACGCCCAAGGCCCCAGGCCCCGGTGGCGGCTACCTTGCCCCATGGAGCAAATTCATCAGCGATCCTGCAATCCAGGACCAACCCGGCCGCCATGTCGATGAACGCATGGCCGATGAAGCCGGAGCCTTCATCCGCCAGAGCGGCGACAAGCCCTTCTTCGTCAACTTCTGGCTGTTCTCAGTCCACTCGCCGTGGAATGCGCGGCAGGATTACCTCGAGCATTTCAAAGCCAGGGTCGATGCCAACAACCCTCAGAAAAATCCGCTCTACGCCGCCATGGTCAAGAGCATGGACGATGCCGTGGGCCGCCTGCTCAAACACCTCGATGAGTCCGGCAAGAGCAACAACACCCTCATCATTTTCTGGTCGGACAACGGTGGCTATGCCTACCCGCCCAAGGCCACCGATCCCGCGGGCTTTGATCATCTTCCCGCCACCAGCAATCTTCCGCTGCGCAGTGGCAAGGCCTCCCTCTATGAGGGCGGCACCCGCGAGCCGGCAATCGTGAGCTGGCCCGGTCACATCAAGGCCGATGCCAAGGCCGACTTTCTCATTCAATCCACCGATCTCTACCCCACCCTGCTCAAGCTCTGCAGCGCCAAAGCCAAGGCCGATCAACCCTGCGATGGCATTGACCAAAGTCAGGCGCTTTTGGGCGGCACTGGCCAACGAGACTTTGTGTACTGCCACTTCCCCCACGGCGAAGCCGCGCGCGATTCGGTGATGGATGGCTTCTACGCCGGCTCCTACCTTCAGGAGGGCAACCTCAAGCTGATCCGCTTCTATGGACGCGCCGCAGACGGCCAGGATGAACTCGAACTCTATGACCTTCAACGCGACCCCGGCGAGCGCCACAACCTCAGCCAGCAGCGCCCCGAGGACGCCGCCAGGCTCAATGCGCGCCTCAGTGAAAAGCTGCGCCAAACTCAGGCCCTGCTGCCGCGCTTCAACCCGGAGTTTGGCAAGGTCAGTGGCAGCAAAGGCAAGGGCGGCAAGGCCGGTAAACCAATGGCGGCTGATGATCTGCCTGGTGGATGGAAAAACCGCGCTGGCGCAGCAAGCCTCCGCGATGGGGCCCTGCAGGTGCAGGCCAAGGGCGCTCAGTCCTTTCTGGGGCTGGGGGCAGGCCTGCCAGCGGGCACCTCGCACTTTTCCTTCCGCATCCGTGCGCCGCAGGCCGGCGAGGGGCGAGTCACCCTGCTGCAGGCCGCAGGCAGCCGTGAGCTGCTCTCCTTGCCCTACCGCGTCAGCGGTGAGTTGATGTGGCAGGAGATTGCCCTGCCACTGCCCCTGAAGGAAGCCGCTGGCATTCTGCGCCTCTATCTGCCCTCAGGCTCGGCCTCCGTGGAGTTGGATGATCTGCAACTCAAGGCCGCCTCAGGAGGCGCCAGACGCTGGAGCTTTGATCCCTGATCGGCCATGAACCTCACTCCATCGCTCCTCGCCATCCTCCTGGCCTTCAACCCCGCGGCCGCCAGCCCTGCGCAGACTCAGGCAACTGCCTCGACCACGGTCCTCAAGGAGAACTTCACCTCGGAATTGAGCCAGGATTGGTTCTGGGGTCTGGGCACTTGGGCTGCGCAGAAGGGCGTTCTGCGCGGCTTTGAATCCGGACCGCGCCGCCATGGACCGGTGAAGGTCAGGCGCCTGGCCTTCCGTGAGGCCGATATCCGTTTTGAGTTCCGCCTCGAGGGACGGGCCAGCTTCGCCTCCTTCCCCATGGATGGCGCAGCGCCGCGCGGCCACATCCTCAATGTGGTCATGGGCCGCAGGAGTTTCCGCATCATTGCCCATCCCAAAAAAGGCGAAAGCCTTGATCTGTTGCGCGAGGACATCACTTTGCAGTCAGGCGACTGGCACCCGGTGCGACTAAGCCTCAAGGGCGATGAAATTCGAGTCGAGTTCAACGGCAAGGTCTGGAGCGCCAAGCACCCGGTGGTGGCGGAGCTCAAGGCCAGCTTTGGCTTTGGCGGCGACAGCGGCGGCCCTGAGGGTGAACGGGCCGGGGCACTTGAGTTCCGCCATTTTGAAATGAGCCACCGGCCATGAGCCAGGGGCTGCGGCGCACAAAAACGCCGCGACAAGAGGGGGAAATCGGTCAACCCATGGGCATGCTGCGTCTGCTCACCTTATCGCTCCTGCCCTGCCTGCTTGTCGCCCATGGCGCTGAACCTGCCTCGAGCCAGAACGACGCCGCCTGGTTGCGCAGCAAGGGCCGGCAACTGTTTGCCGACAGCTTTGAGCGCGAGGAAAGCGGCAACGGACTCAAGGGCATTGGCAATGGCTGGGAGAGTGCCACGGCCGATCGAGTGCCCCAACTCAAGCAGGCTGATCTGGATGGCGGCATCCTCAAGGTCAACAGCGCCAGCAAGGAGGCCGGGCACGCGGCGCACATTCACCACGATGCCGGCTTTCGCGACGGCGGCGCGATCCTCAAGTTTCGCTTCCCCGGCCTGCATCGCGATGAATCCCTGCAGTTGGGCTTTGTGGACCGCGCCACGCCAGGCATCCACGCCGGCCATCTCTGCTACGCACGACTGGAGGCCCGCAACCTTCACCTCATGGATTGGAAGACCGGGGTGATGAATCTCGACATTCGCAAACGCCGTCAACCCTACCTCGACCAACGCAAGCCCCTGCCCACGGATCTGGAGGCCCTGCTCAAGACCAAGCAACTCAGCCAGCCCTGGAAGGCCGATCAACAATGGCATGAGCTGGTTCTGGTCTGCAAGGCGGACGAGATGCGCCTGAGCCTCGATGGCAAACTCATCGCCAGCCACCGCAGCGAGGGATACGCCCACCCCAACAAACGCTGGTTCAGTTTCCTCATCCCCTCCACGGTCTGGATTGATGAGGTCAGTTTATGGCAGGTGCCTTGAGATCCGTCCAAGCGCCGGGTTTGCCTTGCGCATGGTCAGGGAAAGCTGCAAAATCAGAGCTTCACTCAGCGGCAAAGTGAGTTGACCATGAACCCCATCTCCTCGGACAACGAGTACCGCTACCATCGGGGGCACCAACCGCAGACCCAGGCCATGCTCTCGCCGCTGGTGCTGCACTACGCCAGGCAGGGCGCGGCCAAGCGCGTTCTGGACATTGGCTGTGGCAACGGACACATGTGCGGGGAGTTGAATGAACAGGGCATTGAAGTGGTTGGCATTGACCCCAGTCAATCCGGCATTGATGAAGCCAGAGCCCTCTGCCCCTCGGTGACTTTCCACACCATGGGCATCTACGACCCACCCCAGCAACTGGGCAGCGAGTGCTTCGACTTTGCCTGTGCGCTGGAAGTCGTTGAGCACCTCTACCACCCCAGAGAGTTGCCGCGATTCGCCGCAGCACTGCTTCGGCCCGGTGGCCTGCTGCTGCTCTCCACTCCCTATCACGGCTGGCTCAAAAACCTGCTCATCGCGCTGCTGGGCAAGTGGGATCACCACCATTCCCCACTCTGGGATGGCGGCCACATCAAGTTTTGGTCAAAGGCAACCCTGAGCCGGCTCCTGCACGAGGAGGGCTTTGAAGTGCTGGCCTTCCACGGCTGTGGCAGGTTGCCATGGCTCTGGAAGTCCATGGTGCTGGTGGCACGCAAACGCTGAAGCGCGGCCACTGGCCCAAGCCCAGCCCATGGGGCAGTCCCCCGGCTCAGGCCAAAATCGGCTTGATGACCTCGCCGTGCACATCCGTGAGGCGGAACTGCCGCCCCTGAAAACGGAAGGTGAAGCGCTCGTGGTCAATGCCCATGAGGTGCATCAGCGTGGCTTGCAGATCGTGGATGTGCACCTTGTTCTCCACGGCATTGAAGCCAAACTCATCACTGCTGCCGTGAGTGATGCCCGGCTTCACGCCGCCGCCGGCCATCCAAATCGTGAAGGCATAGGGATGATGATCGCGGCCCCATTGCCTGGTGTTGGCAATGTCGCCCTGCAGGAAGGGCGTGCGCCCAAACTCACCGCCCCAGATCACCAGCGTGTCCTCCAGCAGGCCGCGCTGCTTGAGATCGCGGATCAGAGCGGCGCTGGGGGCATCCACATCGCGGCATTGAATCTCGAGTTGGGTATTGAGGTTGCGGTGCTGGTCCCAGCCCGCGTGCATGAGTTGCACAAAGCGCACTCCGCGCTCCGCAAGGCGTCTTGCCATCAGGCAGTTGTAGGCGTAACTGCCCTGGCGCAGCACATCCGGCCCATACATGTCGAGAATGTGCTTGGGCTCACGCGAGAGATCTGTCAACTCCGGCACGCTGCTTTGCATGCGGTAGGCCATCTCATATTGGGCCAGACGGGTGGCCGTCTCCGGATCGCCATGGGCCTGCAGCTTGATTTCATTGAGCTGTCCGAGGCCATCGAGGATGCTGCGCCGCATGGATTGGCTCATGCCCTTGGGGTTGCTGAGATAGAGCACGGGATCACCGCTGCCGCGGAACTTCACGCCCTGATACTTCGAGGGCAGAAAACCATTGCCCCAATAAAAGTCATAAAAGATCTGGCCGCAGGAGGCTTCCTTGTCGCGACTGGTCATCACCACAAAGGCAGGCAGATCCTCCGACTCGCTGCCCAGACCATAACTCAACCAGGCCCCGATGGCAGGGCGCCCGGCCTGCTCGCCGCCGGTCATCAGGAAGGTGATGGCCGGTGCATGATTGACCTGCGTGGTGTGCATGGACTTGATGAAGCAAAGCTCATCGCTCACCGAGGCGATCTGCGGCAGGAAGCTGCTGACCGTGGCCCCACTCTGACCATGGCGGGAAAATGCTGTGATCTCGCCCAACAGTGGCCTGGCCGTCTGCCCGCCAGTCATCGTGCTGAAGCGCCTGCCACCCACCACGCTGTCGGGAATCTGCGTGCCATGCCGCTGCCTGAGCAGGGGCTTGTGATCGTAGAGATCCACATGCGAAGGCGCGCCGTTTTGCAGCAGGTAGATCACGCGCTTGGCCTTGGCCGCCCAATGCGGCAGGGATGGCGCGGCAGGATCGGGCCGTTGCGCGCCCATCAGCGATTGCAGGGCCAACGCACCCAGGCCCATCGCCCCCTGACCAAACAAGGCGCGGCGCGTCAATTCCAGGGAGGGCAGTTCAGCGGAGTTCATTCCTTGCAAAGCACTTCATCGAGATTCAGCAGCATCAGACAAAGACCAGCCCAGGCAGCCTGCTCGCCAGCCGGGGCCTTCACGCTCAGGCGGGCCTCGCCGACTTCCAACAACTCCCGGGCAGAGGCCGCGCTCTTGCCGCGCAGGTCCTCGAGCCGGCTGTGCAGCAACGACAACTCAGCGGTTGAGGCCGCACGATGGGTGACCCGTTCAAAGACCCGCTTCAGGCGATCTTCATCACCTCCGGGCTCAAGCAACAGGCGCTGGGCGAGAACCCTGGCCGCCTCCATGTAGGTGGTGTCATTGAGCGTGACCAAGGCATGCAGCGGCGTGTTGGTGCGCGTGGCCTTGACCGCACAGACCTGACGATTGCTGTTGTCGAAGAGCATCGTGGGCCCAACGATGCGGCGCCAAAACACATACAGCGTGCGGCGGTAAAGCGCCTCGCCCTGATCCTGGGTGTAAGTCTTCTTGCCAAAGGTGGCCTCCTCCCAGATGCCCTCGGGCTGATAGGGCTTCACGGATGGCCCGCCGAGTTTGGGCACCAGCAGGCCACTGAGCGCCAGCGCCTGATCGCGCAGCATCCAGGATGGCAGACGAAACCTTGCCCCTCGAGCCAACAGACGGTTGTCCGGATCAAGCTGCACGCTGCGGCCCTCAAAGCGCGAGCTTTGCTGGTAGGTCTCGCTGGTGACGATGAGGCGCAGCAAGTGCTTCACATCCCAGCCGCTGTCCATGAACTCCGCCGCCAGCCAATCCAAAAGCTCGCGCTGCGGCGGCACCTCGCCCTGCACCCCAAAGTCCTCGGCTGTCTTCACCAGGCCCACGCCAAACAAGGCCTGCCAGAAGCGGTTGACCGTGACCCGCGCCGTGAGGGGATTGTCGCGCTGCACCAACCACTGCGCCAGACCCAGACGATTGCGCGGGGCCTGCTTGGACAGGGCTGGCAACACCGCCGGAGTGTTGAAGCTGACCTGCACTGACGAGGGCTTGTCGTAGGCACCCTTCTCGAGGATGAAGCTTGGACGCGGCTTGGGCAAATGATCCATCACCATCACGCGGGTGATGGCATTGGCGGCGGCAAGCTTCTCGCGCTGGGCATTGAGCAGGCGTTGCAGCAGAGCGGTGTAGGCCTGATCACGCTCCTTGAAATACCCAATGGCCTCCAGCAAGGGATCCACCCCGCGGGCACGGGGCGCGGTCTTGGCGATGTAGGCCGGCAGGTTGCCGGGCAGGCGAATCGCCTCGGATTGCTCGAGACTCTTGCCTGCCGCTCTTGGGAATTTGGTGAGTTCAAAGGCCTCAACCTCCTGCGCCACGGCTTCCACTGCGGCATTGGCCAACTTGCTGCGCTGCAGTTCAGCAGCAGTGCTCAAGTCCATCGCCGGAGCGGCCTGACCGCTGCGTCCACGCCCATCCTCGCTGGTCTGGTTGAAGACATCATAAAGCCCGTAGTAATCGCGCATGGTCAGCGCATCAAACTTGTGATCATGGCACTTGGTGCACTGCATGGTCAGCCCCAGCCAAACCGTGCCGGTGGTCTCCACCCGGTCCATCACATTCTCCACCCGGGTTTCCTCAGCAATGCGCCCGCCTTCGCCATTGATCATGTGGTTGCGATTGAAACCCGTGGCCAGACGCTCCTGCACCCCGGCCTTGGGCAGCAGGTCACCGGCCAACTGCAGCAAGGTGAATTGATCATAGGGCATGTTGTCGTTGATGGCCTTGACCACCCAATCCCGCCAAGGCCACATGGTTCGCTCCGGGTCGCCTTGATAGCCATTGCTGTCGGCGTAGCGCGCGGCGTCCAGCCATTCCCAGGCCCAGCGCTCGCCAAAATGCGGGCTGGCCAACAGCTCCTCAATCAGCTTGGACAAATCCTGCGGCACCTGCGTTGGCGGCGGCAACCCGGTCAGGTCGAGATGCAGACGCCGCACCAGCGTCTCACGCGGCGCAGGCGGGCTGGGCTGAAGGCCGTGGGCCTTGAGTTTGGCGCGCACCAAGGCGTCAATGGGGTGGGCCTTGCCGCTGGGCAGTGGCGGACGCTTGACCGGCTCAAAGGCCCAATGCCTGCCCCATGGCGCGCCTTGCTCAATCCAGGTTTTCAGCAGAGCCTTTTGCGCTGCGCTGAGACTGCGATGACTCTTGGGCGTGGGCATGACCTCATCGGGGTCGGTGGAAAAAATGCGCTTGAGCAACTCGCTCTTCTCCGGCTTGCCAGGCACAACCGCACCAGAGGACTTCGCCGCACGCTCTTCATCGAGCCTCAAGTCTGCCTTGCGGTGGTTGGCGTCCGGACCGTGGCAGTGATAGCAGTTTTCACTGAGAATCGGCTGGATCTCGCGGCTAAAATCCACGGTCGCCCGGCACTCCAGAGAGCCGAGAACAAGCAACAGACAACCAAGACGAACCACACTCCTCATACGACGATGAGAGGGCCTGTGTTGCCCCTTGCCAGAATCCTCCATGGCCTGTGCAGGCTTCCGGGGATTGCCCCTCACGCCATGGCCCAGGGAGAACGGTCAGGGTTGACTCAGCCACTTCAGGCTGAAGCTGGCGCAATCAATGCTGTTGGCTCGCTCAAACAGGCAAACCACGCGGCCATCGGGAAGCACTGCCAGATCACTGTAGGCGCTTGGGCCGGGCTCAAGGGTTTTCTGGATCGGCCAGCTTCGCCCTTCATCGCGGCTGAGCTTGATGCTGAGGTTCTCGCGCTTGCCACGGCCATTGGGCAGCTCCCTGCCCAGCTGGTCGCGCGGCAGGGTGTGCGGGTTGGAGAACAACAGCACACCACTGGGGTGAGCCAGCAGGCCCGCCATGCAACGCGGCTCCCAGAGCGCGTCCACAAACCGGGCAGGGCTCCAAGCCCCTGCCCCATCAGCGCTGAGGGTGACGAGCTTGCGATTGGGCTTCGACTCATTGCGCGCCACCAGCATCACTCGCCCATCGCGCAGGGGCGCGAGGATGGATTCGTTGGGGTTGCCAAACTCGCCGGCATTGGGAATGGCGATTTCACCCGCCTTCCAACTGCGGCCATGGTCATCGCTGTAAATGGTGCCACAGGCCGATGGACCATGATCGCCCTTCTTGCCGTAGGCCAGCCAGATGGGCACCACCAGCCTGCCTGAAGGCAAGGCAATGCCGTGACCCGGCCCCGTGGCAATCACCTTCCAGGGGTAGGTTTTGCGGAAGGGCTCAAAGCTGGCGGTGATCTCCACCGGCTTGCTCCAGCTCAGGCCGTCGTCGCGGCTCTGCATCGCAAAGCAGCGCTCATAATTGACGCAGTATAAAAACTCAATGTGCCCGGTGGTTGGATCCACAATGGCCACCGGATTGTTGACGGTCTGCTCATGCTGACCGCCCTGCTTCTTGGTGGGGTTGCCCTCAAGGCGCTGAGCTTGGTGGGCAATGTGCTGCGAGGGTTGCCAGGTCAAACCACCATCGCTGCTGCGACGCAGATGCACTTCGATCTCACCCCAGTCACTGCTGCCATTGCGCCTTGCTTCGCTATAAGCCAGCAGGGTGCCCTTGGGCGTGACCACCACCCCGGGGATTCGGTAACGCGCCACGCCGTTGAGACCTGGGGGGAACACCTCGCTGCGTTGAGGATCCTCAGCAGCGCCCAACCCCGCCACTGACAGGACGAGCATCAGAAGGGCGGAGTGCAGGATGGTGGGCTTCATGGCGGTTGGAGTCAACGGCGTCAGCCAGGCTTACCTGTCGCGGTTCGCAGAATCCATCAGCGGACCGGGAGCTTTTTGCTCAGGCGCGGGCTTGTCTGGGGACCATGCCTGTTGTCCAATTCAGGGCATGAACAGATCCTTTCCCCTGAAACTGCGTTTTAGGCTGTTGACCTTTTCCCCAAAAATCGAGGTGCGCGATGCCCAGGGTCGTGAGGTGCTCTTCGTCAAGCAGCGCAGCTTTCGGCTCAGGGAAAAGATCGAACTCCATGAAGACAGCAGCCGCGCCGTCAGCCTCGGCAGCATCGAGGCAGACCGCATTCTGGATTGGAACGCGCGCTACCTCATGCGCGATGCCACTGGAGCGGAGGTGGGCGCGGTGGGCCGTCAAGGCATGCGCTCCCTGTGGAGCGCGCACTACGAGGTCTTCGCCCCAGGCCAGAACCAGACTGAGTTCAGCATCCGCGAGCAAAACAGCATGGCCAAACTTCTCGATGCCCTGCTGGATTCCATCCCGCTGGTTGGCCTGCTTTCCAATTTTCTGTTTCATCCCCGCTATGTTGCCTGTGATGCCTCAGGCAGGGCGGTGATGCGCCTGACCAAGCAGGCCGCACTCTTTGAAGGATGCTTCAAGCTCGACCTGCTCGAAGCCCTTCCCGAGGATCAGGAGCAACGCCTCATTCTGGCCTTCTTGATGCTGGCACTGTTGGAACGCAGCCGAGGCTGAGTCGGCGGGCAGGACCTGCAGAATCCAAGGCCTCAGCACGGTGGCGCAAAAGCACTTGCAGCCCCCCGGCCCAAGCCACAAGAATTGTGGCATGAAGTGCCCCGCCTGCGACCATCCTCTCTCCACCCGGCATCTCAACGGTGTGGCCCTCGATGTCTGCGACGGCGGCTGCGGTGGTCTATGGCTGGACGCCTTTGAGTTGGGTCGCCTGGATGAGGCGCATGAGGCCGATGATGAGCAACTTCTTCGTCACCACATCAATCCCGAGGTCGCTCCGTCTCAGGAGCGCAGGCGCGCCTGTCCGCGCTGCCCTTCCATCAAACTGCGTCGGCATTTCTTCAGTGCCCAGCGCGAAGTCGAGGTGGACAGCTGCCCGCAATGCGGCGGTCTTTGGTTGGATCACGGTGAGTTGCACAAAATCCGCGCTGAGAAAATCGCGTCATCCAAATCTCCTGAGAAGGGTGCCGAGTCGCTTGCCGAACTCATCCGGCAACGACGCCTGAATCAGACAGGGGACCAGACTGCCCCCTGATTCAGTGTGAATGGCCCCACTGCCCGGACCTCTGCGATGGGCGCGCGGATCTGCCTCCTGGACCATCGCGGCCCTGCGTTCTGAATCGCAACGACAGAAAGCCAATATCCCTGGTGCTGGAAACAAACCGCTCACTCTCAACATGCCCTTGAAGACCTCAGAGAAGCGTCAGCCCAAACCCGCGCCGCATCGGAAACAAGGCTCGGCGCGGCAACTCGCCTGAGGATCACTTAGGCCTTAGCATTGGTCCCCGCAACGCGGCGCCTAGGGCGGCAGATCCGGCCCGATTCAATCCAGGCGCTCAGCCCAGCAACTCACTGATCACCGCGCCCTCATCCGCGACGATGGGTCGCGGGCGGCCTTGGGGATCAATCCAGGATGAATTCGGCGCGATGCCGAGATGATGAAACACCGTGGCCGCAAGATCTCCAGGGGCCACGCGCCGGCTTTCAATGTCACTGCCGTGACGGTCCGTGCTGCCAATGACTTGGCCGTGACGCAGGCCGCCGCCAGCCACCACCATGGACATCACCCTCGCCCAGTGATCGCGGCCATTGTTTTTGTTGATGACCGGGCTGCGACCAAACTCACCCATCATGAGGATCAGCGTGCTGTCCAGCAGGCCGCGGTCCTCAAGATCAGTGACGATCGCATGCAGGGTGCGATCCACCGTGGGCAGCAGCGGTGTGAGACCTTTTTTGATTCCACCCCACTTCACCTCATCGCCGTGGTGATCGAAATAACCCCAGGCGCCACTGACCGTCACAAAGGTGGAGCCTGCCTCCACGAAGCGCCTGGCCAACAGCGCCTTCTCCCCCAGACTGTCGCGGCCGTAACGATCGCGCATGGCTGCCGTCTCATGGCTGAGATCAAAGGCGCGTTGCGCTGCGCCCGTGCTCAAGACCTCATAGGCCTGCTGAGTGTAGCGATCAGCAGCGGCAATCTGCTCATTGCCCTCCACGCGGCGTTTCCAATCATCCATCTGCAGCAGCAAGTCGCGACGACTGCCCAGTCGCTCCATGGTCAGGCCGGGAACAAGCGCCAATCTGCCCGAGAGATCCTTGCCGCTGATGGGCTCGAAATCACGGCCCATGTGGCCCGAGCCCCAAACATCAGCGGCGAGGGAATCGGCCAGCGCAACATAGCCGGGCATGCCTGGCGCATTGGCCCCACAAAACTTTGCGGCAATGGAACCCATCGAAGGCCAACCCCCGCCATCGCGGCCGTCATTGGTGCGGCGGGCCAGCGGATGACAGGCCTGCATGGTGATGGGCGTGTGATTGCTGGCGCTGCAGTCCACCGAACGAATCAGCGTCAGCTTGTCCATGATCTTCGCCGTCAGGGGCAAGTGCTCACAGACGTGAATGCCGGGCACCTTGCTGGCGATGTGCCCGAAGGGACCACGAATCTCACTGGGCGCCTCGGGCTTGGGGTCCCACATGTCAATGTGGCTTGGCCCACCAGAGAGCCAAAACAAGATCACCCGCTTGGGGCTTTTGGCCTGGCCCGCGGCCGCAGCCTGCGCCTGATGCTGCAGCAGGCTCGGCAGGGACAATCCGGCGAGGCCCGCCAATCCCGTCTGCAAAAAACCGCGCCGGCCACAACCCACACG
This sequence comes from Prosthecobacter sp., assembly GCA_030833205.1. Classification (GTDB taxonomy): domain Bacteria; phylum Verrucomicrobiota; class Verrucomicrobiia; order Verrucomicrobiales; family Verrucomicrobiaceae; genus Prosthecobacter. The sequence goes on along the minus strand of JAURHS010000023.1, from coordinate 8,618 downwards.
CAACGCATCACCGCGTTGCGGACCAAAGGCAGAAGTGATGCTGTGGGCTTGTGGACTCATGAGCCATGGCGGCCACCTGGCCGGCATTCCTACTACGACGCCCCGAGGCCAGCCTTGCCGCAAGGCCTGCAAATCCTCGGCCCTGTGCCCAGCCCTGGCGATGGCCTCGACGGGCATGACCCCGGCCAAGCGCAGCCCCCACAGCGCCCAAGGCACTGATCAACAACCATCAAGGCTCAGGGTTGAATGACCACACCAGCCCATCATTCTTGAGGCCTGCAGGGTTGCGATTGTCTGAGAGGCCCAGCCTGAAACAGCCCCACAGTCTGATGCCATGAACCAGGACGACCTGCCCAAGCCGCGCTGACCCCTGCTCAGGGTTGAAGGGACTTCAGCGCACTGAAGTCCACGCCGCGCACGGCCTGCGCCGCAAGCGTGGAGAGGCGATGATGCAACTGATAGACCTCAGCCCTGCTGTCCCTGCCCTGCGGCCCGTAGCGATTGCACAAAAAAATCACGAAGGTCTTGGAATGCGGATCAATCCACAGCATCTGCCCGGTCCAGCCCGTGTGGCCATAACTGCCAATGGGAAACAGCGCGCCGCGCGCCAGCGAGTAATCATGCGGCGGCATGCGGTAAGGCGTGTGAATGTCCCAACCCAAGCCACGCTTCACCGGCAGATTTCCCGCATCAGGCGAGCGCAGGTTCGGCGGCGTCTGCACCGAGGTCATCAGCGCGACCGTCGCCGGCGTGAAAAGCTGACGCCCCTCCAGACTGCCGCCTGCCAGCATCATGCGCGCAAAGCGGGCCAGATCCGCCGTGGTGGAAAACAGCGAGGCGTGGCCTGCCACCCCGCCCATCTCGCGGGCAATGTGGTCGTCCACCAAACCGCGTGCAGGCGCGCTGGATGGCGCGACGCGCGGCAACAGCGCCGCCCCGGGCCTGAAGCAGGTGTCGCTCATGCCCAACGGCTGGAAGATCTCCTCACGACAAAAGACCTCGAAGGGCTTGGCCACGGCCTTCTCAATGGCCATCGCCAGCAACATGCTGCCGACACTGCTGTAGGCAAAGGCGCTGCCCGGTTTGCTGCGCAAGGTCTCGCGGCAGGCCAACTCCAGGGCCTGGCTGGGGCTACGGCTCAAGGGCGGCCTGGTGCCGTTGAGGGTGGCCTGCAGACCGGAGCTGTGCAGCAGCAGATGACGGATCGTCACCTGCTCGCGCCCCTCACCGGAAAACGAGGGCAGATAACGACTCACCGGGTCATCCAGAGCCATGACTCCGCGCTGCACGCCAAGCATCGCCGCGGCAGCCGTGGCCACCACCTTGGTGATTGAGGCCAGGTCAAAGAGGGTGTCCTGCGTCATCGGCTCCGGCTGCGGCTGCAGGGCGCGATGACCCACGGCAACTTGATGCGCCCGGCCCAAGCGCTCCACCCAAAGAACCGCCCCCACCAGGCGCCCATCGGCAACCGCCTGCCTGATCTCGGCATCCATCTCACGGAGTTTCTCCGCATCCAAGACCTGCTCCAATGAAGGCAACACCACCGGAGTTGCCACCGGCGGCGCCGCCTGAATCCAGCCCACAGGCAACAGCAGACAGGCGGCCACCAGAGCGTGCCTGAGGCTCAAGGCCCTTGGAAGATGGAATCGGTGCGGCATGATCAAGCAACAAGGCAGACCCCATCTTGCGCCAGGGCAAGGCGGCTGGCGATGCCAAAGTCGTCAAGGCATGTCCACCAGCCGCTCGATCCAGCCCAAGACATGCCCGAAGCCTCGCTCAAACCAGCAACTCAAAACTGGCCTGTGCCAGCCGTTGTCCGTTGACCTGCACTTCAACCCGGTGCCGCCCGCCGTGATGGCGGCGGGTGCTGAAGTCGCGGATCAGTTGGCGTTTCTCAAGCACCAGCTCAACACCAGCCGCCAACTCCAACTCCTTCCATTTGAAAACCTTGATCGAAGTCCTGCCCCCTGCCCTGGCGTACTCCAGCGCGTAGTCCACCGCCAGGCGCTGCCTCTGCCTTGAGGTGGAACGCAGGCTGACCCTCAGCTGCAGATGCTCCCCAAGTCGAAGTCGGGCCGGGGCAAGGCTCAGCGAGGCTTCCACCTTCGCGCTGGCGCCAAAGCCCAACAACTTCAGCGCGCCGGCATCGCCCTGCTTGATGAGGCTGCGGCAGGCATGGCGGGCAATCCAACGCGCGGAGGGCTGTTGCAGATCCCAGTTGCCCAGAAAGCTTAGCAACCACTGCGGGTGATCCTTGCTGATGTCATTGAGATGATTGGCCACCGAACGCCGCACATACTCCGAGGGATCATCCTTGAGCTGATCCAGCAGGGCCGCGCAGGGCCTGGGATCGCGCACCAGGGCATTCAACCGAGTGCCCCAAGGCAGGCGCGGTCTGGAGCCCTCGCTGGCCAGCCGGCGCACATGCTCACAGGGATCATCAGCCCACTGCTGCATGATGGCCAGCGCACGCCCCTGATCGGCGGCAATGAAGGGCCGCACCGCAAACTCCGCCGAGCCAAATGGCGTGAAAAACTTCAGGGCCCGCATCGAGTACTCAAAGTCTTCCAGGCCAAAGCTGGCCACAAAATCACAGGGAAAGATGGCCACGAAGGCATGGCCAATCTGCGGCATGAGGCGCTTGAGCAGGGCCACCTTCTGGCGATAACTGCCGCTCTGCGCCGCATGAAAGGCCAACGCACATTGATGCAGGCGCTGCATCAAACTGCGCCCGGCCAACCCCTCGAGACAGAGGCGCAAAAACAGCCTTGGCTCAAAGCCGGGGCTCAGGGCCGCAAGCTCGCGCGCCAACTGACGATGGCGGGCCTCATCAAACCAATCCTTGAGTGCGGCGTTTTCAGGGGGTGGCGCGGCGGACATGCTGGCCAAGCCCTAGCGCAGAAAACCGCTCCTCTCCAGCGCCCAATGCAGCCAACTCGCCGCCAACTCAGGCAGCCCCAGCCTTGCAATCTGGCCCACCCGCATTTTTCATGATCCTTTGGCCTGACTTGGCGAGAGTTGGCAAGCTGGAGGTGTATGAAGGACATTGCCAGCCTCACCATGAATCTGCCCCGCCTTGTCCTCGCTGCCCTTGCCCTGCTTCTTGCCTGCGCGCTGCCTGCCCTTGCCCAAATCGTGGATGGGAAGTTTCCTGTGGTTTCCAACCTGAAGGCGGGCGTGGCCAGCGTGGACATCACGCCGGCTTCCGCTGCTGGCATCACCGTGGTGGGCCACCGCCGCGAGGTCACCGGCATCCGCGACCCGCTGCGCGCCAGCGTGCTGCTGCTCGATGATGGCGAGACCAAGGCGGCCATCGTCACCCTCGACTGCATCGGCGCCTGGGAGGAGATGGTGAAGCTGCTGCGCGCCGGCATCGAGAAGGAAACTGGCGTGCCTGCGGCCAACATCATGATCAGCGCCTCGCACAATCACTCTGCCCCCGGCTTTGCAGAGAACATGGGCTGGGCAGCGCAACTGATCAAAAAAATCACCGCAGCCTCAAGGCAGGCCGCGGGCGGCATGAAGACGGTCAGCGTGGGCTACAGCGAGGACCGCATCCACTTTGGGATCAACCGCCGCAAGGTCTATGACGGCCGCGCCGTGGTCAGCCTCAATCCAGAGGGCCCCAATGACCCGCGCGTGAAGGTGCTGCGCTTCGATGACGGCCAATCGCTCACTCCGCTGGCCGTGCTGATGCACGCCGTTTGCCACCCCTGCTTTTTCACTTGGGGCGACAAGGGATCGCCGCCCCACCCCAAGGGCTTCCCCAAGCTCAGCGCCGATTTCCCCGGCGAGGCCCGCAGCTTTGTGGAGCAGGTGTACGCGCAGAAAACCTCGGTGATGTTTTTGCAGGGCTGCGCTGGTGACATCCGCCCCAACCTGCCCGGCTTTCCCTACCGCTGCGCCGATGAGGCGGACATTCAATGGGCAGGCCGCGATCTGGGCGGAGCGGTGGCCCGCGCCGCCGCACTGAGCCTGACCCGCGAACAACTGCACCGCCGCGCCAACCATTACCCCATCCGTGTGGCCAGCGCGGTGATTGAACTGCCCGGCAAGGACAAGCCTGTGCCCGCAGAACTCATGGCGATGAAGATCGGCCCCTTCCTGCTGCTGAGCATGCCCGGCGAGCCGATGGTGGAGTATGGCTTCAAGCTGGAGAAATCCATCGCCGATCGCGCCACGCCCATCGTGCTGGGCTACAGCAATGGCAACATTGGCTACATCGCCACCGCTGCGGCCCACAAGCACGGCGGTTACGAGCCCAATCTCTCCAAGCTCAGTCCGCAGGCCGAGGAGGTGATCCTCAGAGAGCTTGGGCGCCTGGCCGACCGCGTTGTGGGCGATGTCTTTGATTCCTTCTCCAAGCACCCCAAGGATGTGGAAAAACGCGAGGCCGAGGAGAAGGCCCGCTTGGACGCCGCCGCCAAGGCCGCCAAATCCTGAGGCCCGGCAGCCTCAAGCCTGCAGCGCATCTCAGCCCCAAACCCTCGTTTCCCTTTTCATGAACGATCCCCAAAGCAACGAAGCCGCTCGTCGCGCCTATTGGACCGAGCAGATGGAGGCTGGCTACGCCATCGTCGAAAAGCTCATCGCCTTCCCCGTGCAGGAATGCGGTGAGGGCTTTGCCTCACTGCCGCAGGCCGCAGCAGAGGCTGGGGTGGAAATGCTTTTTTCAGACAGCAAGATCGCAGGCGAACTGGAGCGCATCTACTTCATGCGCGAAAGCCTGGTGGCCGATGTGGTGGCCATTGGCCGCGCCATGAATGACCGTGGCTGGGTGCTCAAGATCGAGGACTGCTTTCGCAGTCTGGACATGCAGCGTCAACTCGGACGCAAGCCTTCGGTGTTTGACAGCATTCTGCGCAAGACCATGTGGGAACTCGGCGGCGAGGTGCCCAGCCCGGAGATGATGTTTCGCCGCGCCATCGTGCTGACGGCCAACATGCCCAAGATCGGCGCCCACATGTCCGGCTCAGCCATCGACATCTCCGTCTTTCAGCGCGACGGCAGCGGCGAGGTCTGGCGCGGCTTTCCCTACTTGGAGATGAGTGAGCACACGCCGATGCGCTCACCCTTCATCGCCCCCGAGCACCTGGCCACCCGCCTGGAGATCACGGCCATGATGGAGGCCCGCGGTTTCATCCACTTTCCCTTTGAGTTCTGGCACTTCGACAAGGACGACGCCGGCATGCACATTCTCACCGGCAACCCCGCACCCTGCCGCTTCGGGCCCGTGAACTGGGACCCTGTCACCAATCAGGTCAGCGCCGTGAGCGACCCCTTTGCCCTGCTCAATCCCCTGCCGGTGATTGAGGCGGAGATTGCCGCCGCCCTCAAGCGCGCCGCCCGCCCCTGAAGCCGGCCAACCCTTGCTGCGGGCAGATGCGCATTGACAGCGGCCCGAGCCGCTCCCTAGCTTCTCAGGGCCTCGCCGGAGTCGGCAAAGGCAGGCAGACTCAACCCCTCTCCACTGTTCTTCATGGCAAACGAACTCGACGAAATCAACGGCCCAAGCAACGACTCCGGGCGCGACATCAAGGTCATCGAGCGGCAGATCCCCGTCACGGTGGGCTGGGGCTCCACCCTTTTTGAGGTCATGCTGTGGGTGGCTGGCATTCTGCCCGGCCTCATCTTCCTGTTCATGAAGATCAATGCCTTGGCCTACCTGCGCAAGCTGCAGCAGAAGATCCAGGCTGACGCCTCCCAAATTGACAACTACCTCGAGCAACGCGTGGTCATTCTGCAAAATGTGGTCGGTCTGGTGCAGCGCTCCGTGGACCTGGACAAGGATGTGCTCAAGAGCGTGGCTGCCTTCCGCTCCGGCATCAACCCGGCCAACGATGGCGAGCGCAACGCCCGCGCTCAGCAGGTGGATCAAATCTACGCCAATGTGAATGTGGCCTTTGAGGCCTACCCCGAGTTGCGCGCCCACGCTGCCCTCGCCGATGCGATGCGGCAAAACAGCTACCTGCAAAAGGAGATCACGGCCGCGCGCACACTGTACAACGACACCGTCAGCCAGTGGAACAGCGACATCTTCGCCTGGCCCACCAAGCAGATCGTCGCCGCCAAGGCCGGCTACACCACCCGCATCCCCTTCACCGCCTCCGCTGAGATCAAGGCACAGGCCCGGGCCGCGTTCTTTTGAGCGCAGTCATGCAGGAAATCCTCCAGCCTCTGGACGCCTACCGCAACGAGTTGCGCGACGCCCACGCCAAAAACACGGCGGAGTTTTTCGAGGAGTTGCTGCGCCAAAGCGGCGTTGACGAGCAGGCCAACGCGGCCACGGTGGACCGCCTCAATCAAACCCTCGAGGAGCTCACCGCCTCGCAGAGCAACACGCGCTGGCTTGGCATCGCCAGAATGTTGCTGGTTCTGGGCATGATTGCCGCAGCCATTGCGGCCTACCAAGACCATCCGCTTTGGGCCATCGGCTGCGTGCTGGCGCTGCTGCTCATTTTCCAAGGGATCAACCCCAGACTGCAGGCGGCGCGCCAACGCACCGCCATGCTCGAGGCCCAGCGCGATCGCCTGCTGGCTGAGGCCTGGGCGCAGATGGGACCGCTCAATGCCCTCTTTGACTGGGACATCGCCGCCAGGCTGCTGCAACGCACCCTGCCCTTGATTCAGCTTGATCCCTACTTCACCCAGGGCCGGCTGGAGGAATTGCGGCAGGCCTTTGGTTGGGATGACCGCCTCAACGACGAGGACCGCTCAATCCTTTGCACGCACAGTGGCACCCTGATTGGCAACCCCTTTGTCATCGCCCAGTCCAAGCTGCATTGGATGTCCACCCAGACCTACACAGGAAGCAAGGTCATCTCCTGGATGGAGAGTTACCAGGACAGCAATGGCCGCACCCAGTGGCGAAACCGCACCCAAACCCTCACCGCCTCGGTGACCAAGCCCGCGCCGGCCTATCGGCAACATTCCTTTCTGCTCTACGGCAGCGAGGCCGCGCCCAACCTCAACTTCAGTCGCGAGCCCTCGACACTCTCCGAGGCCTCCGACGGCTTTTTTGGTCGCTGGAGAAAAGAACGCGCCATCGCCAAGCTCGAGGCCAAGGCCCGGGAAATGAAGGGCTTCACCCTCATGAACAACGAGGAGTTTGACGCCCTCTTCCAGGCTCTGGACCGCGACCATGAAGTGGAGTTTCGACTGCTCTTCACCCCGCTGGCACAGCAGGAGATGCTCAAGATTCTCAAGGATCAGGAACATGGCTTTGGCGATGACTTCTGCTTCCACAAATGGAACCAGATCAATGCCGTGATGCCGGAGCATTTGTCGGCAATGGACATTGGCCTGCAGCCCCAACAATTTCACCATCACGACCTGCGCAGCGCGCGGCAGTTCTTCAACGATTACCACAACCGCTTCTTCCGCACGCTGTACTTCAGCTTTGCACCACTGTTGTGCATCCCGCTCTACCAGCAGCACCGCTCCCATCAGGACATCTACCGCGATGTGCTGGCCTGGAGGCCCTCATTCTGGGAGTTGGAGTCGCTGGCCAATGGCATGGGCGAGGCCCACTTTGCCCACCCGGAGTCTGCCAGCCAAAGCATCCTCAAGATCAGCGCCCAGCAGGACGAGGAGGGCTTGAGCACGGTGCGAGTCACCGCCCATGGCTACCGTGGCGTTGAGCGCGTGGACCATGTCCGTGTTTACGGCGGCGACGGCAACTGGCATCAGGTGGCCGTGCCTTGGACGGATTACCAACCCGTTGAGCAGCACAGCGATCTGCTGGCCTTCAACTGCCATGAACCAAGGCCTGAAGCCGCGGAAGAGGGCGGCAACAAGCAGGCAGGCGAGGGCCCTTGGCAGGAGCGGATTCGCCAGCGCGGACTGGACCCAAGCTCAGCCAGGCGTCACCGCTGGCTGGCTGGCCTGATTCCTTGAGGGCCCGCCGCCCGCCTCAACAACTGGCGAGGGCGCGGTGAGCAAACGCTCGCAGTCCAATGCCAGGCCCGGGTGCTGTGGCAGGCTCTGGAGTCTCAGGCGACGCGAGCGAAGCGGTTCGTGGGTCAGTGAGCTGTTTCCCCAGCTCGCCACGGTGGCCGTGACCAGCGCCTCACCGATGGGCATGACCGCACCTTAAACCCACTGTTGGGCTGAGCCGGCAGGAGTTGCCATGCCGCCACTGCCCGGGGGCAGATCGAGCTTGATCTGGGTCAGCAGCGCAAAGAGCGGATCGTTGATGAAGAGGCAGCACCACAGACATGATCAAAAAAACGAGTTTTCGATACACACCGGCGAGGTCTATATAGATTATTGAAAAATCTATACCAGGTTAACCCACAAAGTTAGCCTTTCAAGGCTTTTCCCTGTTCTGGTGAGCGGTTTTCTTCCGGATCATCCGACCTGTTCGCCGCTCCTGGTGGTTCGCTCCTTGATCGGGTCCGGAGCGCCCATTCCCGGCGACCGCGAGGATTCTGCCCGCTGCTGTGCATTTGCGGGGTTTCCGAGCAGAAGCGCGGGGCTGCATCGTAGTTGACTCAGCACCGTCTCCCCAGCCATGGACCCCTTCCTCGAATACCATCAGCAGCAAAGCCGCCGCCAATTTTTTGGCCAAGTGGGCCTGCGCGCCGGCAACATCGCTTTGGCCTCCATGATGGGTCGCG
>JAURHS010000050.1 GCA_030833205.1 Prosthecobacter sp. | reverse complement strand
GCCGTGCTGCGCGAGAAGGCCCGCGATTATGTGGCCTCAGCGCGCCTGCTGGGCGCCGGGCCTTGGCGCATTCTTTGGCAACACATCCTGCCCAACAGCATCGCGGTGCTTGTGACCCTGGCGCCCTTCGAGGTGGCTGGCATCATCACCTCGCTGGCGGCGCTGGATTATCTCGGCTTTGGTCTGCCGCCTGAGGAACCCAGCTGGGGTCGCCTGCTGCATGAGGGCACCGAGGACTTCAACTACCCCTGGATTGTCAGCAGTGCCTTTGTGGCGATGACGACGGTGCTGGTGTTGGTGACCTTTGTCGGCGAGGCGGTGCGCGAGGCCTTTGACCCCAAAAAATGGACGGTGTATCGATGAAGACCCAATGCCCATTCCCGCTTCTGCGCGCCATTGGCAGTCTGCTGTTGGCTCTGCTGCTTGGCAGTTGCGGCAAATCCGTGGACCTGCGTTTCCCGCCCTATGACAACAGCGCGGAGGTGCAGCGTTTCTGGAAGAGCAAGCCTGAGTTCTTTCATTGGAAGAGTGTGGCAGACCTGCCCAAGGATCTGCAATGGCAGGATGGCGCTGGAGTGCCGGAATTCGGCGATCCGCGAGCCCGCAAGGGTGGCACCCTGCGCGATTGGCACCCGACCTACCCGCCCACTTTCCGCAAGATTGGGCCTGATGCCAGCAACAGCTTCCGCGGTGAGCATCACGACAACATCGAGATTGGCTTGGTGACGCGCCACCCCGATGAGGATGTGTGGATTCCCGGCCTGGCCAAGGCCTGGGCAGTGAGTGCGGACCGCCGCACGGTCTTCTTCAAGCTGCGCGACAAGTTGACCTACTCGGATGGGGTTCCCATCGAGGTTGAGGACTTCTTCATGACCTTCTTTGTCATGACCAGTCCGCACATCCAGGACCCTTGGTATCAGGATTGGTACCGCAAGGAGTACAGCGCCATCACGAAGTATGATGCGCGCACCTTTGCCGTCACCATCCCGCAGGCCAAGCCCGATCCCATTTGGTACGCCATCCTGCCGCCCAGCCCGCAGCACTTTTATCGTGAGCTGGGGCCGGACTTTCCGGCGCGTTACCAGTGGCGCATTTGCCCGGTCACCGGGCCCTATGTCATCGACCCTGAACTCACCGTGCGCGGCCGCAGCATCACCCTGCGCCGGGTGAAGGATTGGTGGGCCCGCGACGAGAGACACTACCGCTACATCGCCAATGTGGACTTCCTGCAGTACCGCATCATCGCCAGTCAGGACAAGGCCTTCGAGATGTTTCGAAAGGGCCAGTTTGATTACTACCTCGGCGGTCTGCCGCGTTACTGGTACGACAAGGCCGAGATTGACGAGATCTTCAACGGCTGGATTGAGCGCATCGTGTTTTACAACCAGTACCCGCAGGTGACCTGGGGCATTCGCATCAATGAGTCCAAGCCGCCCTTGGATCAGCTCGAGGTACGACTGGGGCTGGCTCATGCGATGAACTTCCAGAAGGTCATTGATGTGGATTTCCGTGGCGATAAAACCCGCATGCAAAGTGTGTTCGCCGGTTACGGGCGCTTCACCAACCCGGAGCTGCGCGCGCGTCCCTTTGACCCGAAGCTTGCGCGCGAGCACTTCGCCAAGGCCGGCTACAGCAAGCCCGGCGCCGATGGCATTCTCACCAATGCCGAGGGCAAGCGCCTGTCCCTGACCCTGACCACCTTCAACTCAGGCACCATCACGCCGATCATGCTGCGCCTCAAGGAAGAGGCCAAGCTGGCCGGCGTGGAGATTCATGTTGAGGGCCTCGATGGCACGCAGATGTACAAGAAACTCGATCAGAAAAAACATGAATTGGGTTTTGCCGGCTTCGGCGCCCAGCCGCCCTACCCGCGCTTCTGGGATGAGTTTCACAGTGACAACGCCTACCGAAAGGGCGCCAATGGCCAGCGCGAGATCGTCACCGACACCAACAACATGACGCAGACTGCCGATCCCCTGCTTGACCCCATCATTGATCAGCATCGCTCGGCCCGCACAGAGGAGGAGTTGCGCGTGTTGTCCTGGAAACTTGAGAAGCTGATCGAAGACCGCGCCTGCGTCATTCCAGCCTGGGAATCGCCCTTCTATCGTTATCTTTCCTGGCGCTGGCTGCGCTGGCCCAAGCATGGCAACGCGCGCATGAGCCGTGAACCCTTGGATGCGCACATGTTCTGGATTGATGAGGACATTCGCCGCGAAACCCAGCAGGCCATGAAGGAGGGCAAGTCCTTTGGCGAGGCCCTGCGCATTTACGACCACTACCGCAGCACCGCGCCATGAGTCAGTCCCCATCATCCACTGATCTTTTGGCGCTGCGCGATTTGCGCGCAGGCTTTGACACCGAGGAGGGTTGGCGGCTGGCGGTTGATGGCATCAGCCTTGCGCTGCAGCCTGGGCGCAGTCTTGGTCTGGTTGGCGAGTCGGGTTGTGGCAAGAGCGTGACGGCGCTGTCCATCATGCGCCTGCTGCCTCAGCCCCATGGTCATGTGGTAGGCGGCAGCATTGCCTTTGAGGGGCAAGACCTGGCCACCCTGCCGCAGGCCGAGTTGGCGTCACTGCGCGGCGGCGCGATGAGCATGATTTTTCAGGAGCCCATGACGGCGCTTCATCCCGTGCGCAGCATTGGCGATCAATTGCTCGAGGCCCTGCGCCTGCATGACCGGCAGGGCAGCGCGCAGGCCCATGAGGCAAGGGTGCTGGAGATGTTGCAACGGGTTGGCATTGCCGGCGGCCGCGATCGTCTGCGGCAATATCCCCACCAACTCAGCGGCGGCATGCGGCAGCGGGTGATGATTGCCATGGCCCTGCTCAACAGGCCGCGCCTGCTCATCGCGGATGAGCCCACCACGGCCTTGGATGTGACGGTGCAGGCCCAGATTCTGGAATTGATCGCCGATTTGCAGCGCGAGATGGGCATGGGTGTGCTGCTCATCACCCATGACCTTGGCGTGGTGGCACAGTATTGCGATGAGGTGGCGGTGATGTACGCCGGGCGCATCGTGGAACGCGCGTCGGTGCAGCAGTTGTTTGCCAAGCCGCGCCACGCTTACACCCGCGCGCTGTTGGCCAGTCGCCCGCGCTTGGAAGGCAAGCCCAAGACCTTGCTGCCGGCCATTGCCGGGCAGGTGCCCTCGCTTCGCGATTGGGTCAGCGGTTGTCGTTTTGCGCCGCGTTCAGGGCTGGCCCATGAGCCGGCCTGGACGCAGCAGCCTCTTGCCGTTGTTGAGATTGAGCCCGGTCATTGGGTTGAACACTGTCCCGCCTGCCTGTCATGAGTCTGCTCGAAGTGACCGATCTCTCCCTGCACTTTGCCCTGCGCGGTGGCCTGCTGCGTCGTCAGGTGGCCAAATGCCGCGCCGTGGACGGAGTGAGCTTTACCCTGCAACCCGGAGAGACTCTGGGATTGGTTGGCGAATCCGGCTGCGGCAAGACCACGCTGGGCAAGACCGTGGTGCGCCTGCTTGAGCCCACGGCCGGTCGCATCATCTTTGATGGGTGCGACATCAGCCATGCCAGCGCTTCGCAGTTGCGGCCGCTGCGCCGGGAGATGCAGATGGTGTTCCAGGACCCGGCCGAGTCACTCAATCCGCGTCACACGGTTGGCGATTTGATCGAGGAGCCCTTTGTGGTCCAGGGCCTGGGCAGTGGCGCGCAGCGTCGCGAATGGGCCCATGAATTGCTGGGCCGCGTGGGCCTGTCTGCCGATGCCTACCAGCGCTTTCCCTTTGAATTCAGCGGTGGGCAACGACAGCGCATTGGCATTGCCCGCGCCATTGCCCTGAAGCCCAAATTGCTGATCTGCGATGAGCCGGTGTCTGCGCTGGATGTCTCGGTGCAAAGTCAGGTGCTCAATCTGCTCTTGGAGTTGCAGCGCGAGATGGGCATGAGTTTTCTCTTCATTGCCCATGGCCTCAATGTGGTCAAACACATGAGCGACCGGGTGGCAGTGATGTACCTTGGGCGGATTGTGGAAATGGCCGGCGCGGAGGAACTCTATCGCCACCCGCGCCACGCCTACACCAAGGCCCTGCTCGATGCGATCCCGGAGGCCGATCCGGCCCTGCGTCGCCCGCGCCGATTGCTGCAGGGCGATGTGCCCTCGCCAATCAATCCGCCGCCGGGCTGCGCTTTTGGTGCGCGCATGAAGCATCCCCTCTACCCACAGAGTCTTGAGATGGACTTGAGCCTGCGCGAGGTGTCTCCGGGGCACTGGGTGCAGCCCTGTCCTTGTTGCACATGAATGACGATGACCATGCCTTGAATTGGGAGCAGGCCTATCAGCAGGGCCAGACGCCTTGGGACAAGGGCCAACCCTCGCCGCCGCTGCGGCAGTGGTTGCAGCGTCACGCGCTGGCGGGCAGGGTGCTGGTGCCGGGCTGCGGTCTTGGGCACGATGTGGCCTTGCTTCACGCCGAAGGCGCCGATGCGCATGGCCTTGATCTTGCCCCCAGCGCGATCAGGCTCGGCCTTGAGGCTCACCCTGAGCTTGTCGGCCGCCTGCACCTTGGCGATTTGTGGCAGACCCCGGAGGACTGGCAGGGCAGTTTTGATGCGGTGGTCGAGCACACCTGTTTTTGTGCGCTGCCACCGGGCCTGCGTGCCCGCTATGAAGCCGTGATCCATGGATTGCTGAAACCCGCCGGCCTGCTGATTGGGGTCTGGTTCATCCATCCGCAGATGGACCCTGGCGAGCAAGGGCCGCCCTTTGCGTTGCCGCTGCCAGAACTCGAGAGTCTGTTTGCGCCGCCGCGCTGGCAAGTGCTTGAGGACTCGGTGCCGGACTGCGGTTATGAGGGGCGAGTGGGCCGCGAGCGTCTGCGGGTGCTCAGGCGCCTCGAGGACCATGCCTAGTGCACGAGATCGCAGCAGGGTTGACTTGAGCCGCTGCTGCAGTGCGGGCAAAGCCCGTAAAAGGTGAGGTCGTGCTTGAGGTTGGTGAAGCCGCTTTGCGCGCTGAGGGTTTGTTCCAGCGCTTCAACGGGGCAACTTTGCTCCAGCCTTTCAATGCGGCCGCAGCCCTCGCAGATGAGGTAGTCGTGATGCTCGCCGGGCAGGTGAATGTGGTAGTAGGCGGCGCGGTCGTGCAGGCCAACGCGGCGCACCAGGGCGTGTTGCTCCAGTTTGACGAGCAGGCGGTAGACCGTGGAGCGATCGGCCAGTGCGGCCAAGCGGGGATCGGCGCTCAAATCCGCAAGGGTGAGTGGCTGACAGGCTTCAAGGAGCAGGGCCAGCACCTCGTGCAGGGCGGCGGTGCGGCGCAGTCCGGCGGCCTTGGCCCGCTGCAGGCACTGCTCGAGAAGTTGCGCGGCGTCGCGACGCTGGCAGCCTTCGTGGTGGTGATGGTGATGACGGCTCATGCGCAGGGTTGAATCGCAAAGAGGTGCATCGAGGTCCCCTGCGGGTTGAGTTCCACATAATTGCTGCGGCCCTGCCAGCGGTAGCTCTGGCCGTGCATCCAGTCGGTGACCTCGTAGCTGGCGTCCTCGGCAAGCCCCAGTTCATTCATCTGCAAGTCCACCATGCCGGCTGCGCTTTGATGGGCGTTGAGGTTGATGATGATGAGCAGGCGCTCGCTGAAGTCCGCTGTGCATTTGCTGAAGCACAGCAGTTGATCGTGCGCGCAGTGGTGGAAGCGCAGGTTGTCATAGAGCTGCAGCGCGCGGAAGTGACGGCGCGCCTCGTTGAGGCGGCGAATGAAACCCTTGATGTTGCCCGGGGCTTCAAAGTCGCGCTGGCGCAGTTGGAATTTTTCTGAATCGAGGTATTCCTCGCGGCCTGGCAGCGGCTCATTTTCGCAGAGTTCATAGCCGCTGTAGATGCCCCAGCTTGGCATCAGGGTGGCAGCCAGAGCGGCGCGCAGGCGGAAGGCGCTCGCCGGTGCCTTTTGCAGATGGGCGGGCAGGATGTCCGGCGTGTTGGGCCAGAAGTTACCTCGGTAATACCAGCGCATCTCGCCTTGGGTGAGTTCCTCGGCGTAGGCCGTGAGCTCAGCCTTGCTCTCGCGCCAGGTGAAGTAGGTGTAGCTTTGGGAGAAGCCCACCTTGCCCAGAATCTGCATCATCTTCGGGCGGGTGAAGGCCTCGGAAAGGAAGAGGCAGTCCGGGTACCTGCGCTGCACCTTGGCGATGAGTTCCTCCCAAAAGGCAACGGGCTTGGTGTGCGGGTTGTCGACGCGAAAGATGCGCACGCCGCGCCCAGCCCAAAACAGGACCACTTCGATCAATTCGTCCCAGAGGGCCCGCCAATCCTCGCCGTGAAAGTTCAGTGGGTAGATGTCCTGATATTTCTTGGGTGGGTTTTCTGCGTAGCGAATGCTGCCGTCTGGTCGGTGATGAAACCACTGCGGATGCTCGCGCACATAGGGATGATCCGGGGAGCAGTTGATGGCGAAGTCCAAGGCAATCTCCAAGCCCAAGTCCTGGGCCTGTTTCAAGAGCCAATCGAAGTCGGCCAGGCTGCCCAGTGCCGGTTCAATGTCGCGGTGTCCGCCAGCGGGGCCGCCAATGGCCCAGGGGCTGCCCACATCCTGCGGCCCCGCAGTGAGGGTGTTGTTGGGGCCCTTGCGCGCGGTGATGCCGATGGGGTGAATGGGCGGGAAGTAGACCACATCAAAGCCCATGGCCTTGGCGTCGCGCAGGCGCTCCACGCAGTCGCGCAGGGTGCTGTGGCGATTGGCTTGCCCAAGGGCGTTGCGGGGAAAGAATTCGTACCAGGCGCTGAAGCGCGCGCGTTCGCGCTCGACGATGACGGGCAGCAGTGGGCTCATGCTGCTTTGGTGGCGCGGGGCATAGCGCTGCATGAGTTCGGCCACGCCGTCGCTCTGCACCAGATCCAGGGTTTGTCCGACGGGCAACTCGCCAAGCAGATCGGCCAGTTCACCAAGTTCGGTGGCACTGTCGCCATCGCCGGCGGCGCGTGCGCCCTGGGCGCCCTCGCGCAGCAGTTGGGCCCCTTCCAGGGCCTCGAGTGGGGCGTCGGGGTCCTGACCGGCGACGCGTGCGGCAAAGGTTTTTCTCCAGGTCAGAAAGCGATCCACCCAGGCCTCAACGCCATATTGCCAGCGGCCGATTTGATCGAATTGGCAGCGGCCGCTCCAGCGGTCGTTGTCGCCGGGCTGCATGGTGGATTCATGCCAGCGTTTGGCGCCCAGGCGTCGCCATTTCAGGCGCGCGCTCAAGACGACATGGCCATCGGTGAAGATGTCGCACCAGATCTGCAGGGGCTCGCCGACGATGCGTTTGATGGCATGTCTGCCGCCTTCCAGACAGGGATGGAAATCCTCAATGACCACGGTGGGTGCGTGTGCGCTCTCTGGCATGTCCCTCACAATCAGCGACAGGTTGGGCCGTAGGCAAGTGCGGGCTTGGCGTCGGGGGCAAAAAGCTTTGGCTGGCCGCTCAGGCAGGAGTCCGCAGATGCCGACAACAAAAAGACCGGGCAACTTGCGTTGCCCGGTCCCATTGGAGTCACTAGACCTGAGTGTTACTCGGCGCTGGCGGCTTCCTTCTTGGCGCGCTTCTTGGCAGGGGCCTTGGCCTTCTTGGCCGGGGCCTCAGCAGCTTCAGGAGCTGGAGCGGCTTCCGCCTCAGGGGCTTCAGGGGCTGCGGCCTTGGTCTTGGGGACATAGGCGTCCACCCACTCGATGTAGGCCATGGGGGCGCTGTCGCTGCGGCGTTGGCCAAGCTTGGTGATGCGGGTGTAGCCGCCCTTGCGCTCCTTGGAGGCCACGGCGATTTGCTCAAAGAGCTTCTTCACCAGGGCCTTTTGATGCAGGGCTGCGACGGCCAGACGGCGGGCGTGCAGGTCTCCGCGTTTGCCCAGCGTGACCATTTTCTCGGCCAGGGGGCGAACGGCCTTGGCCTTGGCCAAGGTGGTGCGGATGCGGGTGTGCTCAATGAGGGAGCAGACCAGATTGGCCAGCAGGGCCTTGCGGTGCGAGGCGTCGCGCTGGAGTTTGGGAACTTTTCTTCCGTGGTGCATGTTGTCTTGAGGGAGAGGGTTTCAGGGGATCGGTTGGGCAGTGCCGGCGGTTTAGTCGTCGTCCTCGTCGTCGAGGTTGCTGTCGATGAGCTTGGTGAAGTCCATCGCGTCGGCCTCATCGTCGTCGGCAAGCAGGGTGCTGCGGGAGAGCAGGGACACGCCGCCGGGGTTGGCCTCGAGCAGGCTGGCGTCGAACTTCATGCCAAGGGAGAGGCCAAGCTCGGCGAGCTTTTCCTTGATCTCGGTAAGCGACTTCTTGCCGAAGTTGCGGTAGCGCAGCATCTCGGCCTCGGTCTTCATGGCCAACTGGCCAACGGTGGTGATGTTGGCGTTGTTGAGGCAGTTGGCGGCACGCACCGAGAGCTCGATTTCATTGACGCTCATGTTCAGCAGCTTGCGCAGCTCGGCGTTTTCCTCGGACTGGGCCTCAGGGGCGGCTTCAAACTCGATGGCCTTGTCGTCGTAGTTGACGAACACATCGAGGTGATGGCGCAGAATGGCAGCGGATTGCAGCAGGGCGTCCTGCGGGCTGATGCGTCCATCGGTCCAGACATCGAGCACGAGCTTGTCGTAGTCGGTGTTCTGGCCCACGCGGGTGTTTTCCACGGCGTACTTCACGCGGGTCACCGGGCTGTAGATCGAGTCGATGGGGATCACGCCGATGGGCATGTCCACGCGCTTGTTTTCTTCCCAGGAGGAGAAACCGCGGCCCACGCGCACTTCGAACTCGCACTCAAACTTCACCTTGCGGTCGAGGTGACAGATCACCAGGTCCTTGTTGATGACTTCGTAGTGGTTGTCTTCCTTGATGTCGCCGGCGGTGATGGTGCCGTCCTTCTCCACCGCGATGGAAAGCAGGCGGGGCTCCTTGGACTCGCTGTGGTGATGGAAGCGGACCTTCTTGAGGTTGAGGATGATCTGCACCACATCTTCCACGACGCCGGGGATGGTGGAGAACTCGTGCTCCACACCGCGGATCTTCACCGAGGTGATGGCCGCGCCTTCCAGGGAGGAGAGCAGCACGCGGCGCAGGGAGTTGCCGAGGGTGTGACCGTAACCTTTGTCGAAGGGCTCAGCGGTGAACTGGGCGAAGGTGTCGGTGGCCGTCGCTTCGTTCTTGACGAGGCGGTTGGGCATTTCGAATCGGGCGAGACGAACGGGCATGGGTGTTTGGGGATGTGGCCGGGTTTCCTCCAGGCAAGCCCCCCAGCGCGGAGCGCAGGGGCTGGAGACCAACGGCGAGATGACTTGAGGGGATGGCTCGCGGGGGTGGTGACTATGGGGGCAAGCCACCGCCTTGCAAGGGCTTTTTCGGGGCCGGACAGGGGCCTTCAGCGGCCTTGCAGCCAGCCCATCGCGCCCATCCACTCGGTGCAGCGTTTGGGCCACTGATGGACCGGCAGGGGGCCTTGGCGCATGCCAAAGCCGTGTCCGCCCTGGGTCAGAAGGTGCAGTTCTGCGCTCAGCCCCAACTGTTTGTAGCGCAGATAGAGCAGGGCGGCAGCCTGGGCGTTGCTGCCGTCGTCGTGGGCGCAGAGCAGGAACAGGGGCGGGGCGTCGGACGGCACCACGAAGTCATCGCGCAGGGCGGCGGGCTGGCCTGGGCTGGAGGGTTTGAGGAAGCCGCCGCCATAAATCATGATGCCAAAATCGGGCAGGGCCTCGGCGGCGGGGCGGTCGCAGCAGAGGTGGGCCAGCAGATTGCCTCCGGCGCTGAAGCCAATCAGGCCGATGCGCTTGGGGTCAATGCCAAGGCCGACGGCGTTTTGTCTAAGGTGGGCAATGGCGCGGGCGGCGTCGGCCACGGGTTTTTCGTGGGACTTGGCGTCATCGCGGGTGGGCGTGCGGTAGAGCAGCAGGGCGGCGGTCACGCCGGCCTCATTGAGCCACTGGCAGACCTGTCGGCCTTCGTGCTCGGCAGAGAGGAAGGCGTAGCCACCGCCCGGGGCCACGACCACGCAACAGCCATTGGGCTTGGCAGGGTGCCAGAGGGTGAGGCTGGGCTCGGCCACTGGGCTGGTGACGCGTTTGCCGCCCTTGGTCTTGATGAAGTTCAAGGTGGACTCCGAGGCCTTGGGCAGGCCGCCGGGAGCGCCCTTGGGCCAGAGGCTGATGGGCTCGTCCACGCGTTGGGCATGGAGCGCGCCGGCCAGGATCAAGGCGAGGGCGCCGAGGCGGGCAGGGGTGAGGCAAAAGGGCGACATGACGCGCCAGCATGAACTGCTGCGCTTGTGCTGGCAAGCTTGGCGCAAGGAGGTCTTGGGGCGGGGCGTTTACAGGTTCTCTCATGTCCGATCTCACCGAACTGCCCGAAGCTCTGCAACGCCGCGAGTTCCTGCAGCGACTGGCGGCGGCAGGCGCGGCGGCCTGGATGGGCGGCGAGCCCTTGAATGCCTCTGAGTCTGGTGTGGAGAAGATCGCGGCGCGGGCAGATGCCTGCATTCTGCTCTGGATGGCCGGGGGCATGGCGGCTCCTGAGACCTTTGACCCCAAGCGCTACGCGCCCTTCGAGAAGGGGCTGGAGGTCAAGCGCATGCTCAGTACCTTTGACAGCATTCCCACCTCGGTGGACGGTCTGCGCATCAGTGCGGGATTGCCGCAGGTGGCCAAGGTCATGGACCGCGCCACGCTGATCCGCAGCGCGGTGCAGCCCGATCTCGGCAGCATTCTGCACAGCCGCCATCAGTATCACTGGCACACCGGTTATGTGCCGCCGCAGACCGTGGCCTGTCCACACATGGGGGCTTGGATGGCGAAACTGCTGGGACCGCGCGATCCGATCATGCCGGCCTTCATCAACATCGGCCAGCGTCTCGAGGGGGTGGGTGAGAGCGAGGAGTTGAAGGCCTTCACCACCGCAGGGTTTTTGGGCAGTGAGTACGGGCCGATGAATCTGCCCTTCCCTGAGGAGGCGGCGCAGAGTGTGCAGCCGCCCAAGGGCATGGAGGCTGGGCGATTCAGCAATCGCGAGAGGCTCTGGCGCGGCCTGGTGGACAGTTCGCCGCAGCGCAGCCGCATGAGCGATTACCAGCAACAGTCCATGCTGCGTTCCTTGGAGCGCGCACATCGCCTGCTCTCCAGCGACAAGCAGCGCAAGGCCTTTGACCTGAGCCTCGAGCCCAAGGAAAATTACGCGCGCTACGACACCGGGCGCTTTGGCCGCGGCTGCCTGTTGGCCCGGCGCTTGGTCGAGGCCGGCGCGCGCTTTGTCGAGGTGACCACCGAGTATGTGCCCTTTCTGCATTGGGACACGCACAAGAGCGGCCATGACACCGTGGCGCGGTTGCATCAGGAAATTGACCAGCCGATTGCCGCCTTGATTTTGGATCTGGAACAACGCGGCCTGCTGGATCGCACGCTGGTGATTGTGGCCAGTGAATTCAGCCGCGATGCCCTCATCGAGGGACGGCCCGGTTCCAAGGCTGCGGATCAGGCCACCTTCAAGGTGGAGCGCATCACTGAGGCCCAGCACTACGGTCTGCATCGCCACTTCACCGGCGGCACCAGCGTGGTCATGTTTGGCGGTGGGGTCAAACGCGGCCATGTGCACGGAGCCACTGCCGATGAGCGGCCGCTGGTGGCGGTGCGCGACCCGGTCAGCTTGGCGCAACTGCACGCCAGCATTTACACGGCGATGGGCATTTCACCCAAGACGCAGTTGGAGGTCGAGGGCCGCCCCTTCTATGTCACCGAGGACGGCAAGGGCCAGGCGGTGCAGTCCCTGTTTGCCCGCTCTTGAGGCGTCGTCGGACCCGTCAGGTCCACGGGCCCCGGCCGCGGCAGGGCGGCAGGCCATGTCAGTGATTACTTCGGGACCTTCACCCAGCGCCCGAGTTTGGAGCTTTGCAAAATGGCCTCGCAGAGTTGCACCTCGTGGTGGCCATCAGCGGCGGTGGCAAACAGGGGCTTGCCGCGGCCGCCGCGGGCGATGTGTTCGTACAGCGCGCGGTACTGCATCTTGTGCGCATCGCTGAAGCCTTCGGCGTGGCCGGCGGGGTAATCGCTGTAGCCGGCGATGTCCTCGCTGAACCCCGGAGCACCGCGATGCAACACGCGGTTGGGTTCATGGCGCAGGCCAAGGTGCAGCTCGTTGGGTTGTTGCAGGTCCCACTGCAGGCTGCCCTTGGTGCCCTGCAGGTTGAAGCTCAGGCTGCATTTGTGGCCGGCGGCAACCTGCGAGATGCTGGCATTGGCGTGCACCGCATCGGCAAAGCCGTGGGAGGCGCGGCCAAAGCGCAGCAGCACGCTGCCAAAGTCCTCGGTGTCCACGCGGTAGGAGCGCATCTTCGCCCCGGCGTTGTTTTGAAAGGTCTGCACCGCGCCCACGGGGCGCTGGCGGGTTTTGTGGAAGGTTTCCAGATGGGCAAAGACGGATTGCGCCCGGCTGCCGAGAATGAAGCTGATCGCGTCAATCCAATGCGTGCCAATGTCGCCCACGGCGCGCAGTTTGCCGCCTTCGCTGGCCAGCACGCGCCAATTGAAGTCGGTGGGCTCCAGCAGCCAGTCCTGGAAGAAGTGCCCCTGCACTTGGATGATCCTGCCCAGATCCCCGCGCTGCACCATGGCGCGGGCCTGCAGGATGGCGGGAAAGAAGCGGCACATGTAATTGACGCTGAAGACCGGCTGCCGACGGCCCATGGCCTTGAGTGCGGCCACCACCTGCGCGGTGTCGCGCGCGGTCATGCCCAGCGGTTTTTCGCAGAGCACATGACGGCCCTGAGCCAGCGCAAACAGCGCCTGCTCGACATGGGCCTGATTGGGCGAGGTGATGTGCACCACATCCACTTGTGGGCTTTGGCACAGCGCGCGGTAGTCGTAGTTGCCGTAGACTTCCGGAATGCCCCACTGCGCGGCCACCTTGGCGGCGTTGGCGCTGCTGCCGCAGATGGCGGTGACCTGCACGCCGAGGCGGCGCAGGGCCTCGATGTGGACCGGGGCAATGAAACCGGTGCCGATGATGCCGGCGCGGAGGGAGTGAAGGGCAGTCATGGAAAAGGGAAGAGATCGAGAATGCTGAGTGTTGCCGCCATTGCACTGGCCTGCCGCTGCGGTCTTGGCCGTCGCCAGACTTAGGGCCGCATGAGGAATTCGTCGAGATTCATCACCACCGAGGCCACGGTGGTCCAGGCGGCCTGAGCGGCCACCGTGGCCGGGTCAGCGGGCTTGAGCAGCTCCGCTCCCGCCATGGCCTTGGCGTCGGCTGCGGCACTTTGGTAGTGTTGGAGGTTGTGGGCCAAGAGCTCCATCAGCGCCTTGCGCTCGGAGGCCTTGGGGGCGCGGGCCAGGGTGAGGACAAAGAGGCGATCCAGTCGCGCTGCATCCTCAGGAAGTTCCTGCATCAGCCGCTTGGCCATGGCCTGATGCGTCTCGACAAACACCGGGTCGTTGAGGGTGACGAGGGCCTGCAGCGGTGTGTTGCTGCGGCCGCGGCGCAGCATGCAAACCTCGCGGTTGCCAGCGTCAAAGGTACTGAAGCTGGCGTAGGGCGCATTGCGTCGCACTTCGGTGTAAACGCTGCGCCGGTGGCGGTCCTCGCCGCTGCTGGTGATCCAGTCGTTGCTGCGTCCGAAGGCCGTGCTCAATCCCAGATTGGGCGCAGGAGGACGCACACTGACGCCGCCCATTTTGCGGCTCAACAACCCGCAGGCCGCCAGCGCCTGATCGCGCAGCAACTCGCCGGAGGGGCGGTGCCTTGGGCCGCGGGCAAGCAGGCGATTGTCCGGGTCGCGCTCTGCCAATTCCGGGCTGCAGTGGCTGCGCTGCTGGTAGGCGCGCGAGGTCACCATCAGCTCGAGCACATGCTTGAAATCCCAACCGCTGTCCATCAACTCGGCGGCCAGCCAGTCGAGCAACTCCGGGTGCACAGGCAACTCGCCCTGGCTGCCAAATTCCTCGCTGGTGCGCACAATGCCCACGCCAAAGACCTGCTCCCAAAGGCGATTGACCTGCACCCTGGCGGTGAGGGGATTGTCGCGGCTGATCAACCACTGCGCCATGCCCAGGCGGTTGCGCGGCGCGTTGCCAGGCAGGGGATGCAGGGCGGCTGGTGTGGCGGCCGTCACCTCGTCGCCCAAGGCCTGCCAGTTGCCGCGCAACTGGATCTGGGTGCGGCGGCGTTTGTCGGCGGGCAGATCGCGCATGATGGGCACGCTGCTCGGGGCCAGGGCGGCGAGTTGTTTTTCCAGAGCGGCCAGTTCGCGCTGGGCGGCCATGGCCTGTGGGCTGAGCTTGGAGGCGTAGATGGCCAGGGCACGGGCCTCGGCCTCGGCAGAACCTTGGGTGAGCATGGCCTGCACCTCGCTGGGGCTAAGCCCGCGCAGGCCCTGCCAAAGAGGATCATCGCTCAAGGCCAGCGCGCTGGCGCCCAGGCCCTCGATGCGCAGGCTGGCGCTGTCCTCGGGTGCTGGACTTGTCGGCAGTAGCCAGAGCTGATCGGGCACAAACTTCAAGGCTGGCAAGGTGATGCCAGCCGCAGACTTGGCGGCATCGAAGCTCAGCACCTCAACGCGGCGGCCATCGGCGCTGCTGGCGATCACATGGCCGATGGCCAGGCGGCTGGGGCCCGCGGGTTTGAGGCGGGCGCTGGGCTGCGGAGCGGGCTGCGGGCCGCTATTCCAGAGCAGTTGACGCTTGGCATCGAGCAGTTGCACCGTCAGGCCTGCGCTGCGTTGGCCGGTGCCGCCATCGGTGCGGTTCCACAGCACGATCTCATCGAGCGTGGTGTCGGCGCCCAAGTCCACTTCCCAGAAGCTCAGCGCATCGTTGCCGCCGCTGTGGGCGACGCTGCCCTTGTGGTAATCGCCGTTGGTGTTGCCGTCCACGGCCCTGGCGGCAACGGCTTGCATGTAGGTGCTGCTGAATCTGGCGCTCTTGCCCTGCGCCACATTGCGACCCTTGGCGAAGGCCTGCACTTCGGCCAGTTGCAGGAACTTGCCCTTGCCGGGCAACTCGATGCGCAACCAGCGCGCGGCGGGCAGGGTGGTTTTGGGCAGCGCCTCAAGGCCGAGCTTTTGCGGCGGCCATGCAGCGCCCTTGGCGTCAGTGGCGCTGCTGCGATCCAGGCGCAGGGCCTGCAGGGCGCGCAGGTTGGTGGGAAGAGCCACCAGGCCCTTGGCGTCACTGGCTGCGGCGTGGGGGGATTGCCAGGCTTTTTTGATCGTGGCAAGGCCCTGGGCCCAAGCCTGCGGCGGCTGCCTGAGTTGAGCCTTGCCGGCGGCGATCTGCGCTTCCAGGGCACTGCGTTTGGCACGCTGCTCAACGGAGTGGAAGCGGTGCAGTGGCACCTCGTCCTTCTTGTCGCTGTCCTGACTTTGATTGAGGAAATCGTAGAACTGATAATACTCGCGCTGAGTCAGTGGATCGTACTTGTGGGTGTGGCATTGCGCGCAGGCCATGGTGGTGCCCATCCACACGGCAAAGGTGGTGTTGACGCGATCAATCACCGCCGCCACGCGAAACTCCTCATCGCTGGTGCCGCCCTCGTTTTGTGTCATCGTGTTGCGGTGAAAGGCGGTGGCAATCAGGTCCTCATCCGAGGGCTGCGGGAGCAGATCACCGGCAATTTGCAGTGTGGTGAATTGGTCGAAGGGCAGGTTGCGGTTGAAGGCGTTGATCACCCAGTCGCGGTAAGCCCAGATCTCCCGCGGCTGATCGCTGGGATAGCCGCTGCTGTCGGCGTAGCGCGCGAGATCCAACCACCAAGAGGCCCAATGCTCACCGAAGGCCGGAAGATTGAGGTAGTAGGCGGCACGCTGTTGCTGGGTCATGGCGCTTAACTTGCGCAACTCCTCCGGGCTTGGCGGCAATCCCGTGAGGTCCAGGGCCAGGCGGCGGATGATGGTGCTGATCTCTGCCGCAGGGGCATAGTCGAGTTGTTCCTGCCTGAGGCGCTGATGCAGAAAGGCGTCAATGGCATTGCCTCCAGCCACGGCTGCAGGCTGAGGCGGGCGCTTGACGGGCTGATAACTCCAGTGCGCCCCCCAAGGCGCGCCTTGGGCAATCCACTGACGCAGCAACTCAACCTGCGCCGCCGGAATGATCTTGTGCTGCTTGGGCGGCGGCATGACCTCATCGGGATCGCGGCTGAGGATGCGCAGCAACAACTCACTGGCCTCAGGCTTGCCCGGCACGATGGCCGTGACGCCATCACGGTTCTTCTTCGCTTCCGTCTCATCATCGAGACGCAAACCGGCCTCGCGCTTTTTCTCATCAGGCCCATGGCAGAAGAAGCAGTTCTCCGAGAGAATCGGCCGGATCTGGCGCGAAAAATCCACGGGCGCCGCTCCCATCAGGGGCAGGGCAGCGAGTAGGGGTAGGGCAAAACGCATCAACACGCCTGACACTACGCTTCGCCAACCCTCTTCCTTGGTGGGGAATCGCTTGGCCCATGCGGGAGGTTGGAAGTGACAAGTGCCAGGCACAGGCGGCTCAATGTGCGCCTATTTGGCACAAAAAGACCTTCCGCGTCGTCGGGTCGCGCCACTACGAAATTCTTAAGTAATTCTGGATGAGCTTTTTATGCGAATCTTCCGCCTCTTGGCACGGCTCATGCCAAGGAAGCCCCGCCCCTCGCTTCGAGTGGCCAACCCCTTTTCCCCTCACTTCTATGAGCAAGATTCTTGGCATTGACCTCGGCACCACCAACTCCTGCATGGCCGTCTTGGAAGGCGGCAAGGCCATGGTGCTGGAAAACTCGGAAGGGGCGCGCACCACCCCCTCGGTGGTGGCCTTCACCAAGAGTGGTGAGCGCGTTGTGGGCCAGGCCGCCAAGCGCCAGGCCGTCACCAATCCGCGCAACACGGTCTTTTCCGTCAAGCGCCTGATGGGCCGCAAGTTCGCCGCGCTCACCGAGACCGACAAGCGCATGCCCTACAAGATCGTGGCCGCTGCCAACGGCGATGCCCATGTGCAGGTGGAAGTCGGCGGTGAAACCAAGACCTACTCGCCGCAGGAAGTCAGCGCCATGATTCTGGCCAAGCTCAAGGCCGACGCCGAGGCCAAACTTGGCGAGACCATCACCGAGGCGGTGATCACCGTGCCGGCCTACTTCAACGACAGTCAGCGCAATGCCACCAAGGCCGCAGGCGAGATCGCCGGCCTGAATGTGCGCCGCATCATCAATGAGCCAACGGCCGCCTCGCTGGCCTATGGCCTCGAATCCAAGAGCGACGAGAAGATCGCCGTCTATGACCTTGGCGGCGGCACCTTCGACATCAGCGTGCTTGAGATCGGCGACGGCGTCTTTGAAGTGCTGGCCACGGATGGCGACACCCATCTGGGCGGCGACGATTGGGACAACACCCTCATTGGCTGGGTGGTCAGCGAATTCAAGGCCGACAGCGGCATTGACCTCAGCGGCCAGCCCGACGCCTTGCAGCGCATCAAGGAGGAAGCCGAGAAGGCCAAGATCGCACTGAGCTCCAGCCAGAACTACGACATCAATCTGCCCTTCATCACCGCCGACGCCACCGGGCCCAAGCACATCATGAAGTCCCTGAGCCGCGCCAAGATGGAGCAGCTTTGCGACTCTCTCTTTGAGCGCACCATCAAGCCGGTGCGCGAGTGTCTGGCTGCGGCCAAGCTCGACGCCAGCAAGATTGACGAGCTGGTGTTGGTCGGCGGCATGACTCGCATGCCCAAGGTGGTGGAAACCGCGCGCAAGCTCGCCGGCAAGGACCCGCATCAGGGCGTCAACCCCGACGAAGTCGTGGCCATCGGTGCCGCCATTCAGGGCGGAGTGCTCAAGGGCGATGTCAAGGACGTGTTGCTGCTCGATGTGACCCCCTTGACCTTGGCGATTGAAACCGCTGGCGGCGTGGCCACGCCGATGATTGCCCGCAACACCACCATCCCCAAGAAGCACAGCCAGATCTTCTCGACCTACAGCGACAACCAACCCGGCGTGGAGGTGGTGGTGCTGCAGGGCGAGCGCCCAATGAGCCGCGACAACAAGACCCTTGGCACCTTCAAGCTCGACGGCATCCCGCCGATGCCACGCGGCGTGCCGCAGATCGAGGTCACCTTTGACATCGACGCCAACGGCATCCTGCATGTCTCCGCCAAGGAAAAGACCACTGGCAAGGAGCAGAAGATCTCCATTCAAGGCAGCTCCGGCCTCAGCCAGGATGAGATCGAGCGCGCCAAGCGCGACGCCGAGGAACACGCCGAGGACGACCGCAAGCGCAAGGAATCCGTCGAGGTCAAGAACAAGGCCGACAGTCTCAGCTACGAAATCGAGAAGACCCTCAAGGAATGGGAAGGCAAGGTGCCAGCCGAGCAACTCAACCCCATCAAGGAAAAGTTGACCAGCCTCAAGTCGGCCATTGAAGCCAATGACAGCGACAAGATGAAGACCCAGACCGAGGAGATTGAAAAACTCTTCGCTGCCGCCTACCAGGCTGCTGCGGCCGCCGGAGCCGGCCCTGCCGCTGACGCCGCCGGATGCGGTGCCGAAGGCTGCGGTCCCGAGGGCTGTGGCGATGCCCAGCCCAAGTCCAAGGAAGGCGGCAAGGTCGTCGACGCCGACTTCGAAGTCGTGGACAAGGACAAGGATAAAAACTGACCCCCAGCCTTTCCCAACCCCTTTGCGCTTTGGGGGTCGGCGCTGATGCGCCCGCCCCGAGAAGCCAGCAAAACCAAACCGAAACCCAAACCCCCAGCATTAACAAACTACCATGGCTACCTCCATCACCCCGCTTGGTCGTCGCGTCCTCGTGAAGCGCTCCAACAGCGAAGAAAAAACCGCCGGCGGCATTTTCCTGCCCGACACGGCCAAGGAAAAACCCCAGGAAGCTGAAGTGCTTGCCTTGGGAACCGGCAAGGACGAAGAGGGCAACGATGTTGCCAAGCTCTTCACCGTCAAGAAGGGCGACAAGGTGCTCATCTCCAAGTACGGCGGCACCGAAATCAAGCTCAACGGTGAGGACGTCCTCATCATCAACGAAACGGACATCCTCGGCATCATCGCCTGAGTCCAATCCACTTCCCTCAACCCCTCCCCAACACACACACAACTGACTTATGGCTAAACAACTCAACTTCGACGAATCCGCCCGCCAGGCTTTGCTGCGCGGCGTGCAGAAACTGGCCAAGGCCGTCAAGGCCACGCTGGGCCCCGCCGGCCGCAATGTGATCCTGGAGAAGAAATTCGGCTCCCCCACCATCACCAAGGACGGTGTGACCGTGGCCAAGGAAATCGAGCTTCCCTGCCCCTACGAAAACATGGGCGCCCAGCTCATCAAGGAAGTCTCCTCCAAGACCTCCGACATCGCCGGTGACGGCACCACCACCGCCACTGTGCTTGCCGAGGCCATCTACAGCGAAGGCCTGCGCAATGTCACCGCCGGTGCCAACCCCACCTCGCTGCAGCGCGGCATCCTCAAGGCCACCGAGGCCATTGTGGCCAAGCTCAAGGACATCTCCACTCCGGTGAAGGACAGCAAGGAAGTGGCCCAGGTCGCCACCGTCTCCGCCAACTGGGACGCCAGCATCGGCAACATCATCGCCGAGGCCATGGACAAGGTGGGCAAGGAAGGCACCATCACCGTGGAAGAAGCCAAGAGCATCGAAACCACGCTGGAAGTCGTGGAAGGCATGCAGTTCGACAAGGGCTACCTGTCTCCCTACTTCGTGACCAATCCTGAGACCATGGAGGCCCACCTGGAAAACGCCTACATCCTCATCTATGAGAAGAAGATCAGCGCGCTGAAGGACATGGTGCCCCTCCTTGAGAAGGTCGCCCGCTCCGGCAAGCCCCTGCTCATCATCGCTGAAGATGTGGAAGGCGAAGCCTTGGCCGCTTTGGTGGTCAACAAGCTGCGTGGCACGCTCAACATCGTGGCCGTCAAGGCTCCTGGCTTCGGCGACCGCCGCAAGGCCATGCTCGAAGACATCGCCATCCTCACCGGTGGCCGCTGCATCACCGAAGACCTCGGTCTGAAGCTTGAGAACATCGAGCTCAACGAGCTGGGCCGCGCCAAGCGCATCACCGTGGCCAAGGAAAACACCGTCATCGTCGAGGGCGAAGGCTCCTCTGAGGCCATTGCCGGTCGCGTCTCCCAGATCAAGAACCAGATCGCCGAGACCACCAGCGACTACGACCGCGAGAAGCTGCAGGAGCGCCTGGCCAAGCTGGCCGGCGGTGTTGCCGTCATCAATGTCGGCGCGGCCACCGAAACCGAAATGAAGGAAAAGAAGGCCCGCGTCGAAGACGCCCTGCACGCCACCCGCGCTGCGGTCGAGGAAGGCATCGTCCCTGGCGGCGGTGTGGCCCTCATCCGCGCTCAGGCCGCTCTGGGTGACCTCAAGCTCACCGGCGACGAGAAGACCGGCGCTGAAATCGTGGCCCGCGCCGTTGAGGCTCCCCTTCGTCAGCTCTCGGCCAACGCCGGAGTCGAAGGCGCCCTCATCGTGGCGGAAGTCAAGAAGGGCAAGGGCAACCAGGGCTACAATGTGGCCACGGGCGAGTATGTCGACCTGATCAAGGCCGGCGTGGTTGACCCCGCCAAGGTGACCCGCAGTGCGCTGCAAAACGCCGCTTCCATCAGCGGTCTTCTGCTCACCACCGAGTGCCTCATCGCCGACATCCCCAAGGAAGAAAAGGCTGATGCTGGTCACAGCCACGACCACGGCGGCATGATGTAAGTTTTGGCCGCAGTCGCGTCGTCTGATGCCGGGAGCGTCAGATGGCGCGGCCTGCGATCCCCAAAAATCAAACGGGCTGCAGGAGCAATCCTGCAGCCCGTTTCTATTGGCCCATGACTGGCTTGAAGTTTGGGCCTGAGGCGGATTGCCATCCCAAGAGATGTTCCGCAGCGTTTTGAGTAGGGGCCCCAGATGCCGTCAGCGTTGGCAAAGGCGGCCCCTTGTTGAGGCTGCGCGATGAGGCCAAGTCAGATCCCTGGGGCTGCAGAGGCCAGCAGGGCCTGCCTGCGGTTCGGATCTCCGAGGCATCTCGGCGTCTTAGTCCAGACGCTGCAGTTGGGAGATGCGGTAGGGCCCGTTTTGCAGGGTCAAATTGTCTGCTTCGACGAGTTTGGCGTCGAGGTGCAGCAGGTGGGGGAACTCGCGCAGCTTGAGGGTGTGAATGCCATCCACGGGTGATTTGAGAGCCTCGGCCACATCGCGCAGGCGGGTGATCTTGCGGCCATTGACCTCCAGCACCACTTGGCCACTGAGTTGATCATATCCTTGGGTGCTTGGCGTGGGCAGGATGGTGCTCAGGAAGACCACGCGGCGGCGGCCTTCGCGCTCGAGTTCCTCGGGACGGGCGGCAATGCGCGCCAGGCGTTGCACGGCGCCGCTGCGTTGATTGAAGCCCATGAGGTGGGATTCGGTGAGTTGGCCAAAGACCACGCCGCCGAGCACAAGATAGGGCGGGCCCTTCTCAAAGAGATAAGGCGGCACCAGATAGTCCTCGGCCTGACGGCGCGTGAGCTTGCCCTTGAGGCGCAGCACCTTGCCTTCGCGCAGCACCTCGACCTGGGCCTCGTCGCCAATCAAGGCGCTGCCACGCAGCAGATGACTAGCGTTGAGTGCGCCGTAGCGCTCATCGCGGTAATCGCCGCGAGAGTCCACTTCATGGCCATTGATGCTCAGCAGAATGTCGCCGCTTTTGATGCCCAGGGACTGCGCGCTGCCGCCCTTCATCACGCGGCTGACATAGATGCCGCCCTTTCTGCCTGCCAGGCCGAGGTAGTCGCGCCATTGATCGTCCTGGGTGTTTTGCAATTCAACGCCCAGCGTGGGAAAGCCCTCGTAGTTGCCATCGGCGACATCGCGCAGAAAGTGGGCAATGATGGGAGCGGGCAGCAGGGCGGCCACCTGATTTTTGCTGTCGTAGCGCAGCAGCAGGCCGGCGAGTTTGTCGCCGCGCACCGCCGGGAGCGTGAAGCTGTTGTTCTCACTGCGCACGATGCCTTGGGCCTCGTAGACCAGCAACGGGGGCGTGCTGACGACATAGCCGGAGACCAGCACCTTGCTGATGCGCAGCGGCGTGACGATGAGTTCACCCACGCGGCCGCTTTGCCATAGCGCAAGCATGTCGCCGATGGTGGCGCCCTCGTCGAGTTCGATCGGCTTGAGCTGGCTGAAGAAGGGCTCGGTTTTTTCAGGGCTGCTGTCTGCGGCCAGCAGGGCGAGATTGGCTTCGTAGTCGCGGGCCAGCACCTTGGCCGGGATCTTCAGGGTGCCGTCGCTGAGTTCGAGTTCGATGTAGGTGGCATTGGCCACGAGTTGGGCGGTGACAAGAATGCGCCGCTGCGACAACACGCTGCCAAGTCCGCGGCGTTGGCCGGGGTTTTCCTTTTGCCAGGGAATCTGGAAATTGGGGTCCTGGTAGGTGCAGTTGACCTTGAGCAGGGAAGTGGGCCCAGAGCGCGCGGCGGGCTTTGGGGCGGCGGGCGGGCGCAGCATCAATGGCGTGCCGACAGCGGGTTTGGGGGCGGCGCCGGGCTGCGATGTTTTGATGGGCGCCTGGGCTTGGGCTGCATGACCGAGCAGGATGGTCAGCAGAGCGGCGGAGGGAAGAAGGCGTTGGGCAAACATGACTGGGAAAATGGTGGAAAGGGATGCGCGTTGCCTGGCTTCAGTGGCCAAGGAAGCGGTCCTGCTCGATGCCGTAGGTTTTCAGGATATGGGGGTGGGCCTGTGCGGCGAGTTGGCGCTTGAGTACCAAGGGCCTGCCTTTTTCCAGCAGCTTGATGACGGTGAAGTCGGGGTGTTTGGGGTCAGGCTTGTCCAAGGCGGCGGCGACGTCGCTGAGTTGGCGGATGGGTTTGCCGTTGATGCTTTCCACCACGCTTTGTTCATAGGGGCCGAAGTAGGCGTTGATCTCATCGGCAAGGACCTGCGTGAGGACCACGGGCTCGGGGCGTTTGAGGTAGAGGTGCTCAGTGAGGTAGTTGTCGAAGAGATGGGTGGCGGCGGCGTCGCGGATCTGCAGCGCGTCCATGAGGTTGCGGTCCATGGGTTGAAACACCAGGCCGGCGTGCACCAGGTAGCGCGGGCGTTTGTTGTACTGCTCACCCATGCGCACATAGGGCTCGAAGCGTTCCAGGGTGACCTCGGCCTTCATGGGCTTTCCATCGCGCAAAAACTCCAGGCGCAGTTTGTCGCCGGCGAATTTGCGCTCCACGACTTCACTCATGTCCATGAGTTCGCCGCCGATGCGGATGAGGCCGTTGTTGAGCACGGCATTGTCATCGAGCTTGAGCAGGACATCACCTGCCTTCAGGACGCCTTCGGCGCAGCCCTTGGGCTCGACGCTGGCCACCAGCACGCCGACATCGTCGTCTGGCAGCTTCAGGGCCTTTTTCTGGGCGGGGTTTTCAATCGCAAAGTCGCTGATGGCCAATTCGACATAGTGGTCATAGCGACCATCCTCGATGTCCTGGAGGAAGCGTTCGATCACTGGCACGGGGATCATGTAGCCAACATTCTGGGCCACGCGCCCGCTGTATCCCTGGAAGGCCACGCCCACGACGCGCCCATCCTGCAGCACGGGGCCGCCGCTGTTGCCTGGGTTGATGGCGGCGTCCACCTGAATGGAGAGGTGGGAGTCCACTCCGCTGTGGCTGTAGAGGTTGAAGTCAATGCGTGAGACGACGCCGCGGGTCACGGAGATGCGTTCGCCGCCGATGGGATAGCCAATGGCAATGACTTCGGTGTTCAGGCGCGGGATGTTGCCGAGCTTGAGCTGGCGGACCTTGGCGAAGGGCGCGGGGTTTTCTGCCTCGATGAGGGCCAGGTCGCAGTCATGGGCGATGTGCAGGATTCGCGCGGGGTGTGGTCTTGGATCGTTGCTGGTGCGGATCAGGATTCGCGTGGCGTTGCTGACGACATGGGCATTGGTGAGGAAGCGGTTGGGGCCGATCAAAAATCCAGTGCCGCGTCCGCCAGAGGGCTGGCCACTGTTCCAAGGCTCGCGGAAGTTGGGCACCAGGACCGAGACATCGATGTTGACGACGCCGTCCCATTCTCCGGAGCCAACATCAATGGCCTGGCTGGCGGTTTGAGCCGGCAGGCTCAGGGCGAGGGCAAGCCAGAGGTAGGCGGCAGTCAGCAGGCGGGGCAGGGTGCGGGGGGCGGGCATGGCGTTGGCAACCATACGCCTGTCAGCGTTGTTCTGACAAGCCTTGTGCCGTGCAAACTGCCTGCAGCGGCTCTTGCAATGCAAAGCCTTTCGCCCCATGCTGTCCGCTCGCTGCAGGTTTGGTTTTCTGCCGCTGTCTCCGTTTATCATGCCCGATTGGCTTGCCGTCATCATCCTTGGAATCATCGAGGGGCTCACTGAGTTCCTGCCGATTTCCTCGACGGGGCATTTGCTCATCCCGCAGAATTTGGGTTGGCTGCCCAAGCAAGGTGAGGTCTTTGATGTGGTCATTCAGGGCGGCGCGGTGTCTGCCGTGCTGGTGGTCTTCGCCAAGCGTCTGCGCGCG
>JAURHS010000160.1 GCA_030833205.1 Prosthecobacter sp. | reverse complement strand
TTTCTGGCGGAGCGGACGGGGCTCGAACCCGCGACCTCCAACGTGACAGGCTGGCGTTCTAACCGACTGAACTACCGCTCCTCTCCAGAAAGATGGGCCGCGATCATAACCGCAGATGCGGTGTAGGCAAATGGATTCTTTTCTGCGTTTCAGGGAGCCGCCGTCGCAAGGCTCAAAACAATGTCGTCAAAATAGACCGGGGTCTGGGAATAGGGGGTGGCCCAGAGGCTGCACTTGCCCTGTCCCTTGAGGCCCTTCGCTGTGGCGGAGACTTTGACGGCCTTGTCCTCTTGGCCCTCCGTCCAAGCCTTGCCCTCAATTTGCCACTGATCGCCCGAGGCCTGTGCGACTTCAATCCGAAGTGTGATCCACTGCTCGCTGACCCAGGTCAGGGGCGCGCTGGCCAGGAGCTGATCGCCCTTGACCAATTCCAGCTGTTTCTTGGCGGCATTGACCATGAGGCGGTGCCCGCTCATGCCATGGACACTGATTCCAAACCGCGGCACGCTGCGGGCGCGTTTGCTGGCAAAGACACGGGCTTGAATGCTGGCCCTGCCGCCCGCTGACGGGCCGATCTGAGCGCAGGTTTCGGCAAGTTCCGCCGTCGGATCCACCGCAATGGCGGGATTGCCATCCTTGAGGCTGACCTGCACTTTGCCCTCAACCACGAAGACCTCCTCGGGCGGGTCGCCTGGTGCCCAGCCAGTGGCGTCAATGCGAGTGGACTTCAGTTCTGCGCCCTGCAACAGGGCAGGAAGCGCAATCAGGAGAGGCAGGGGCAGTTTCATGGCTGATGGGGAATGTGGCCGTTCTGAAGCCTACAGTTGTCGCACGAGCGCGGGAATTGCAACCCGCAGCCGCAGATGCCGAACCGCGGGGCTTGCTTTCAAGTTGAGTCGGAGCCGGGGTTCTGTCATGGAGAGGGGTAGTTCTCACCCATGATTGTCAGCGCTCAACGCAGCCGCGATTGCTCTGCCCCAACCGGGGGCCATGGCATCCGCAGGTTGCTGATGGTCACCAATCTTTTCCCTGACGAGCGGGAGCCGTGGCGGGGCTTGGACAATGCCTGTGTCCTTCAGGCGATGAGGCAGTTGCGCCCGCAGGTGGAGGTTCGCGTGCTCAACCTCAGGCCTTCACATCGTTTTTGGTGGGGTGCCGCCGCCGATGCAAGATCCCGCGCCGAAGATTTCACGCTTCAGCCTCAGCATGGCTGGGTGCCCTATGTGCCCCGGCTTGGGGGGTGGAATGATCGCTGCTACGCTTGGGGACTGAGGCGTGCCCTGCGATGGCTTCCCCGTGATTGGAGGCCCGATGCCCTACTGTTGCCTTGGCTATTTCCTGATGCCTGCGCGGCCGCATCCCTGCCCGAATTTCACTCCGCGGTCAAGGTGGCGGTGGCGCAGGGCAGCGATGTGCATCAGTATCTCGGGATGCCAATGCGCCGTCGTGCCATTCTTCGACTCGCAGGGCAGGCGGACATCATTACCCGCAGCGCTGAACTCAAGCGGCGCCTGATTGAGGCTGGGGCCACTGAGTCTGGGGTGCACTGCATTCACAACGGTGTGGATGCCCGTATTTTCCACTCGGGTCCGCAATTGCAGGCAAGGCAGGAGTTGGGCTGGAATGGAGGCAGGCCCTTGGCGCTGTTTGTGGGCAATTTTCTCCCCGTCAAGGGTCTTGAATTGCTGCTGCGGGCCGTGGCCAAATTGCAAGAGAGGTTTCCGCAGGGGGTGGATTTGGCTCTTCTGGGAAGCGGTCCGCTCGAAGGTCAGTTGCGTGCATTGGCGCAGCGTCTTGGCATTCCGACAAACCGCCTTCACTGGCTGGGCAGGCAACCCCCTGAGGTTGTGGCTTGCTGGTTGCGTGCTGCTGATGTGTGTTGCCTCAGCAGCCATCATGAGGGCCTGCCCAATGTCATTCTTGAGGCCTTGAGTTGCCACTGCCCCGTGGTCAGCACCGCGGTTGGCGGCATCGCGGAGGTGCTGGCGGAGGCCGGATCCCGAAGCCGTTTGCTGCAGGGGCGTGATGCCAACACCTATGCGGAGGCGATGGCCGAGATGTTGGCTCGGCGGGATGAGCCTCGCGACGCCGTAGCTGGCGAGGTGGGGGATTGGAGCCATTGTGCCCGACGCTACTGGCAGGTTTTGGATCGGCGGCTGTGATGGTGCTTGTGCCGCCATGCTTTCTCTCCTTAACTTGCTGACGCAGCGGTGCTGCATTCACTGATGACAGGCAAATCCCATGGGTTTTTGATCGTGCAGCTGGCGCTGCGTGATGCCATGCTCTTTGTCATCTCCTTCGTGGTGGCTTATCACCTCCGTTTCGGCGAAAGTGATTTGATCACCGAGTACGCTCCTTCAGTGGGGGTTGGCGCCGTCGCCACATCGGCGATCGCCTACATCCTGGGTTTGTATTCCCTGAATTCGCGGCTGCACTCCCGCCCGATTGAGCATGTCATTCTGGTGTTGATGGCCCTGCTGTCCGGGCTTCTTGCGGCCACCCTGATTGGTTATGTGAATTTCAGTTCGCGAATTGGCCGTGGTTTCATGGCGTATGGAGTTCTTGTTTCGCTGCCCGTGCTGCTCGGGCATCATCTCTGGATCTTCAACCGCCACCGCTTTCGCAGACAGCGCCTTCTGGTGGTGCTCGGAAATCCGCGCGAGAGGGAATTGGTGGAGCATTTTTTGGCCATGAAGCCCCGCGGCATTGAGGTGGCTGAGATTCTTGAGCTCTGCGCAGGGGATGCGCCTCGGGTTGGGACAGTGATTGAGGCCACGCGCCGTTGCCGGGCAGACAGGGTGGTGTTCACGGAGGCCGCTGCGCAGATGGTGAATTGCATTCAGGATTTTCGGCAGTTGCGCTACTCGGGTGTTGCTGTCGAGCCCCTGATTCAACTCTGTGAGGAGGTGCTTCAGTATGTGCCTTTGCAGTTGCTGAGCCCCGATTGGTTTCTGCGTGCCGATGCTCGTTCCCGCCTGATTTATTTCAGCAAGCTCAAGCGAACCTTTGATGTGGTCACTGCGGCCATTCTCATGATTCTGCTTGGGCCCGTTTTGCTGTTGGCTGCGCTCATGGTCTTGACGATCTCTGGCGAGGGGCCGATCTTTTTCCGCCAGCGCCGCGTCGGCCGATTTGGGCGCGTGTTTGAAATCTGGAAGCTTCGCACCATGCGCCTCGACGCCGAACGCGATGGCCCGCAGTGGTCTTCAGGGGAGCGTGATCCGCGTTTGTTGCGGGGAGCGGCCTTCCTCAGGCGCTATCGCATTGATGAGATTCCGCAGCTTCTCAATGTTTTGCGCGGAGAAATGTCCTTTGTGGGGCCGCGGCCCGAGCAACCGGCAATCGTCGGTGAGTTGGCCCAGGCACTGCCATTTTACGAAGAGCGGCACATGGTCCACCCTGGCCTGACTGGCTGGGCTCAGGTACGCTATCCCTACGGAGCCAGCATTGATGATGCGCGCTGCAAGCTGGAGTACGACCTTTACTACCTCAAGCACGCCAGCGTCTTGTTCGATGCCCTGATTCTGCTGGACACGGTTGCCGTCGTGCTGCGCGGAGGGCTCGATCTGAAGCGAGCGCAGCCTCGGTTCGGATTTCCCACTGCAACAGCCGCTTCTGAGGAGCAACGGGCTCCCGTGGGGCCCTGAGGCAACGCCTGTTTGCGGCGAACAATGGTTCGCGATGAGCACTCAAGCGGTGTGACGCCAGCCCAGAGTGCCTTGCCCAATCAGGGCGTTGGGATGCGAAAGATCTCTCCAGTGTCAGCGTCCTTCGCCTTGGTCCCAGGCTTGAGGCCTTCGACATTGATCTGGCGGTTGGGGTCGCGGGGGCTGAACACAAAGCCCGGACGGCCGGGCACTGGACGGGCGATCGGCACTCCATCCGCAGGAATGCCTGCTGGATTGGCCGGGTTGCCTGCATTGGGGGCCGTGGCTCCAGGAGCCATCATCCCAGGAGGCGGCGCGACTGGCGGTACGGTGGGTGCAGGGAAATTGGCGGGGGGGGCCAGGTTGGCCTGAGGAGGAAGGGTGCGGGGATCAATTCCTGCTGCAGCGGCCTGAGCGGCCATGGCAGGATTGTAGCCCTGCACAGCTCCCGGGGGCAAAGGGTTGATGTAGCCAGTGTTGTCGTAGCCTGGGGGCTGATCCAAACTTTGTGCTCCCTGCCCAGCGAAAGGACGATTGGCAGGGGGGACGGTGCTGGCGCAGGAGCAAAGCAGCAGAGCCGCTGGGGTAAAGAGAAGGGAGCGAAGCATGGGGGGTTAGCTATTTACGCGCATCGGCATGAGGACATACAGGAAATGCTCGCCACTGCGAATGACTCCGGGGCTGATCTCGTCGATGAGGTTGAAGGAAATTTCCTCGGCGCTGAGGTTGCGCAGGGGGGCCATCGTGAACTCTGGGTTGAAGGCGATGGTGATGTCCTTGCCCTTGTAGTTGATGGCAATGGTCTCGCGGGCTTCGCCGATGTCAGGGCTGCTGGCAATGATCTCGACCTGCCCCTTGGTGAACTGGAACTTCACCGAATTGGATTTGTCGGAAGCCAGCAGGGCAACGCGTCCGATCGAGCGCAGGAAGGCCTCGCGCTCCAGCACGATCCGCTCCTTGGCCTCGCCAGGAATGACCTGACGGTAGTTGGGATAGTTGCCGTCAATGAGCTTGCTGATGAGCAGGCTTTCGCCGAGGTCGAAGCCAATCTGATTGGCGGCGACACGAATGGTCACATCGCCCTGATCGCCGCAAAGGCGGGCCAATTCATTGACTGCCTTGGTGGGCACAATGATGTCCACCTCGTGGCTCTGGGGAAACTCGATCTCCTGCTCAACCATGGCCAGGCGGCGACCGTCGGTGGCCACCATGGTCAGAGTGTTGTTTTTGAAGGAGAAAAGAATGCCGTTGAGCACATACCGCGTCTCATCGGTTGAAATCGCGTAGGAGGTCTTGCGCAGGCAGTCGCGCATGATCTGCTGGGGCAGGGTGAACTCGCGCGCGTTCTCGAAGCGGGGCAGGGCGGGGAATTCCTCGCTGGTGAGGCCCACCACCTTGAAGTAGGAGGGGCCGCTGCGAATGGAAGCGTAGTTCTTTTCATCAACGCTGATGTCAACCTCGTCAGCGGGCAACTCGCGCACGATGGTGGCCAGCCTGCGGGCAGGAAGCGTGGTCGCCCCCTCCTCGCTGACCTCGGCGGCGACGCTGCAGGTCACTCCAACATCAAGGTCTGTCGTGGTGAGTTCCAGAACGCCGTCCTTGGCGCGCAGCAGGACATTGGAGAGAATGGCCAGTGTGGTGCGTGTGCTGACCACATGCTGCACCTGATTGATGGCTTGTTGCAGGGATTCCTTGCTGATGGTGAACTTCATGGGCTTGCCGCGGGACGGGGGTAAAGACGGGTCTTTTTTAAGCGGAGCCTGGGGTTGTGGCAAGGAGTTTGGCTGGGGATTTTACGGCGACGGCCCGATGGGTTGTCCTGAACGGACCAAAGAACACCCTGCAGTTGTGCGTTGAAAGTCACCCGCCACCCTGTATTCCCACTCATGATCCGCCTCACTCCTTGGTTTCTGGTCCTGTGCTGTGCTGGACTGTTCGCCCAACAGCCCGAGTTGGTCTCGGTCCAAAAGATTCATGATCAGGCGGCTTATCAGGGTTCCACGGATCTGGTTCGCTTCAGCAATCTCTTTTTCTGCGCCTTTCGGGAGGGTAAGGCTGCCCAAGGGCCCGAAGGGAGGATCCGCATCGTCATCTCCTCCAACGGCAAGACCTGGGTGCCTTATGCCGAGGTCGCTGAGGCAGGGGTGGATCTGCGCGCTCCCAAATTGGAGGTTACCCCGGACGGCAAGCGACTGTACCTCCTTTGCGAGGGGGTAGGCGCTGCCAGGGCTGGCGAGCTGAATCAGCGGCCGCGATTCTCCACCTCCTCGGATGGCAAGGTGTGGACGCCGCCGCAAAAGCTTTTGGCCCAGGGAGATTGGCTTTGGCGTGCCACGCTTCACCCCTCGGAAAAGAAGTTTCATGGAACGGTCTTCAATCCGCACCCGACGACGGGTGGTCCGAAGCCTGAGCCGGAGTGGTCCCTGAAAACCTACACCAGCAATGATGGATCGGTATGGCAGCTCTCGAGCCTGCTGCAGGTCCCCGGTCAGCCCAATGAGTCGGTGATGCGCTTCCTGCGCGATGGTCGCGCCGTGGTTCTCCTGCGCCGCGATGGCGGTGACAAACGGGGTGCCATTGGCATGTCCAGCGCACCCTACCGCGATTGGAAGTTCGCGCCGCTGCCGGTGCTTATTCAGGGGCCCAATCTCATCGAGCTCGATGACGGAAGTCTAATCGCCGCCTCGCGCGGGCGGGGCACCACGCCTGGAGCGCATCTCATTCTTTCCAGGTTGGTGCTCTCGCCGTTGAGTTTTGAGCCTGTGCTTGAGTTGCCCAGTGGCGGGGATTGTGGTGATCCCGGCATGGTCTGGCACGAGAACCATCTCTGGGTGAGTTACCACTCCTCTCACGAGGGCAAGACCAGCATTTATGTGGCCAAGCTGCGTTTGCCATGGGTGAAGTCTGGCCAGTGAAGCTGCCGGCCTCGGTTTCTCGCGGCTTGCCTGCGCCTTGGGATTGCGCCTAGGTTGAAGGCATCATGCCCTCCGTCCTCGCCATCTTCGCCCATCCCGACGATATTGAGTTTGTTGCCGCCGGCACCATGTTGCGTCTGGCTGCCTTGGGCTGGGATCTGCACTACATGAATCTCTGCAGCGGCAATGGTGGCTCGGTGCAGATGGATGGGCCGACGACGGCGCGCACGCGCCT